>NZ_LIRJ01000494.1 GCF_001419745.1 Streptomyces silaceus
GCGGGGGAGCGGGGGCCGGACAGAGCGGGGGCGCGCACCCCGACGAGCGGCCCGAACGACACCCCGCCAAGGACAAGGACGCGGACAAGGACGAGAAGAAGAACAAGGACAAGGACAAGGGCGGCAAGGGCAAGAAGTCCGCCGGGCCCGGTCCGTCCGCGTCCGGCTCGCCGAGCCCGGTGATCACCCCGAGCGAGGCCGCCGACTGGACGGGCGGCGACGACAAGCGCACCGTCGAGACCGCCTCCTCCTCGGGCGCGCCGACCGGCACCCTGCTCGGCGTCGCCGCCGCCGTGCTGCTCGCCGCGGGCGCCGGCGTCACGGCCTGGCGCCGCAGGAGAGCGGCCCGCGCGGACGGCTCCGCGTGAGCGCCGCACTCGGGCACCGCGCGCTGCCGCGTGCGGTGCATCCCGGTGCCTGGTGGCTGTGGGCGCTCGGCATGGCCGCCGCCGCGAGCCGCACCGCCAACCCCGTCCTGCTGGTGATGATCCTCGCCGTCGTGGCCTTCGTCGTGGTGCGCAGGCGCGGTGACGCGCCCTGGGCGCTGGCGTTCCGGATGTATCTGGTGCTCGGCGCGTTCATCGTGGCCATGCGCGTGATGTTCCGGATCGTCTTCGGCGGCGGCCAGGGCGACACCGTCCTGTTCACGCTGCCGCAGATCACCCTGCCCGAAGCAGTTGCAGGAATCCGCCTGTTGGGGCCGGTCGCCGCCGAACAGCTCCTCGGCGGGTTCTACGACGGACTGCGCCTGGCCACCATGGTCGTCTGCGTCGGCGCGGCGAACGCCCTGGCCAACCCCAAGCGGATGCTCAAGGCGCTGCCGGGTGCCCTCCACGAGGTCGGCACGTCCGTCGTCGTCACCCTGACCGTCGCACCCCAACTGGTCGAGAGCGTGCAACGGGTGCGCAGGGCACGGCGGTTGCGCGGCGGCGGCCGGGCCAAAGGGGTACGCGCGCTGCACGGCATCGTCATTCCCGTCCTCGAAGACGCGATGAACCGCTCCCTGGCCCTGGCGGCCGCGATGGCCTCGCACGGCTACGGCCGCACCGGGCGGCTCGCCCCGGGCGCCCGGCTGCTCACCGGCACCCTCGTCCTGGGCGGTCTGCTCGGCGTCTGCGCGGGCCTGTACGGGGCGATGGGCGCGAGCACGCCCCCGTACTTGGGGACCCCGCTGCTCCTGGCCGGGCTCGCCCTGGCGGGCTGCGGATTCGTGCTCGGCGGCCGGCGCGTGCGGCGCAGCACCTACCGGCCGGACCGCTGGCAGGCGGCCGAACTCGCGGTAGCCGCCTGCGGACTGGCTGCCGCGGTCCTGCTGTACGCGGCCGCGCGGACGGACGCCGCGTCGCTGTACCCCTCGCTGTCGCCGCTCGCCTGGCCCCAACTGGCCGCGCTGCCCGCCCTCGCCGTGCTGGTGGGGGTCGGGCCCGCGTATCTGGCACCGGAACCCCCCACGTCGTCGGACCCCGAACGGGATCCGGTGACCCATCAGCCCCTGGAGGCGGCCGCGTGATCGACTTCGACGAGGTCACCTTCACCTACCCGGACGCCCGGGAACCCGCCCTGCGCGGCGTGGACCTGCACATCGGCGAGGGCGAGCTGTGCCTGGTCACCGGACGCACCGGCGTGGGCAAGTCCACGCTGCTCGGCGCGGTCAACGGCCTGGTGCCCCGCTTCACCGGCGGTCGGCTAAGCGGCCGGGTCGCGGTCGACGGGGTGAGCACGGCCGACGCGCCCCCGCAGGAGTTCGCCGCGCTCGTCGGCGTCGTCGGCCAGGACCCTCTCGCGGGGTTCGTCACCGACACCGTCGAGGAGGAACTCGCCTACTGCATGGAGCAGTTGGCCGTGCCGGCGGACGCCATGCGCAAGCGCGTCGAGGAGACCCTCGACCTGCTGGGCATCGCCGGGCTGCGCCGACGCGCCCTGCGCACCCTGTCCGGCGGACAGCAGCAACGCGTGGCGATCGGCGCCGTCCTCACCGCGCACCCCAAGGTGCTGGTCCTCGACGAGCCCACCTCGGCGCTCGACCCGACGGCCGCCGAGGAGGTCCTCGCGGCCATCACCCGCCTGGTGCACGACCTCGGTACGACCGTGCTGGTCGCCGAGCACCGCATGGAACGCGTCCTGCAGTACGCGGACCGGCTCGTGCACCTGCCGGGCGACGGGCACGTGGTGGAGGGCGACCCCGCCGAGCTGATGCACGCCTCCGACGTGGCGCCACCCGTCGTACACCTGGGCAGGCTGGCCGGCTGGGACCCGCTGCCGCTGTCGGTGCGCGACGCCCGCCGCAAGGCCGCGCCCCTGCGTGAACGGCTCGCGGGCCACGCGCCGCCCCGACCCGAGGGGAGAGCGGGCGAGGCCGCGCTCACGGGTCACCGGATCACCGTCGCGTACGGCCAGAACCTCGCCGTGCGCGATGTGGACCTGACCCTGGCGCGCGGCCAGGTCACCGCCCTCATGGGCCGCAACGGCTCCGGCAAGTCCTCGCTGCTGTGGGCCCTGCAGGGCTCGGGCCCGCGCCGCTCGGGCACCGTCGAGGTGCGTGGGCAGGACCCGGGCAGGCTGTCCGCCCGCAGGGCGCGCGCCTTGGTCGGCCTGGTGCCGCAGACCGCGAGCGACCTCCTTTACCGCGAGAGCGTCGACGCCGAATGCGCTCAGGCCGACGCCGACGCGGACGCCCCTGCGGGCACGGCACGCACCCTGCTCGACGGCCTGGCCCCCGGCATCCCGGGCGGCCGTCACCCCCGCGACCTGTCCGAGGGGCAGCAACTCGCCCTCGTGCTCGCCGTGCAGCTCACCGCCGCCCCCGAGGTCGTCCTCCTCGACGAGCCGACCCGGGGCCTCGACTACCACGCCAAGGACGCCTTCGCGCGTCTCGTGCGCCGGCTCGCCGACGAGGGCCGGGCCGTCGTGGTGGCCACCCATGACGTGGAGTTCACCGCACGGGCCGCCGACCGGGTGGTCGTGATGGCCGAGGGCGAGACCGTCGCCGACGGGCCGACCCGCGACGTCGTGGTCTCCTCGCCCGCCTTCGCCCCGCAGGTCGCCAAGGTCCTCGGCCCGCAGGAGTGGCTGACCGTGGAGCAGGTGCGGCACGCCCTGGAGGCCGTATGACGGTCGGGAACATGCGGCGCGGACGTGGCGTACGAGTGCCCGCACTGCCCGTCGGACTGCGCGGCGCCGCCGTGCTGACCCTCGCGAGCGTGGCCGGACTCGCCATGTTCTTCTGGCCTTTGTTCGTCGCGCCGCGCCCCGAGGCGGCCGCGCACAGCGCCGACGCCCCGCTCCTCTTCGTCCTCACCATGCCGGTGCTGCTCGCCGTGGTCCTCGCCGAGATGTCGTCCGGCGGCATCGACACGAAGGCCCTGGCGATGCTCGGCGTGCTCTCGGCGGTCAACGCGGGACTGCGGCCGCTGGGCGCCGGCACGGCGGGCATCGAGACGGTGTTCTTCCTCCTGGTGCTGGCGGGCCGCGTCTTCGGGCCCGGGTTCGGCTTCGTCCTCGGCGCCACCTCGCTGTTCGCCTCGGCACTGCTGACCGCGGGGGTCGGGCCGTGGCTGCCGTTCCAGATGATCGCCTCCGGGTGGATCGGGCTCGGCGCCGGGCTGCTGCCCCGGCGCTGCACGGGCCGCGCGGAGATCGCCCTGCTCGCGGTCTACGGCGTCCTCGTGGCGTACGTCTTCGGCTTCCTGATGAACATGTGGTTCTGGCCCTTCACCGCGGGCACCGACACCCAGCTGTCGTTCGTCGCGGGCGCCCCGGTCGCGGAGAACCTGCACCGTTTCGCCGTCTTCACCCTGGTCACCTCGACCTTTGGCTGGGACACCGGACGCGCCCTGACCAACCTGATCGCGATCGTCGCCCTGGGGCCCGCCGTCCTTGCGGTGCTGCGCAGGGCGGCGCGCCGCGCGGCCTTCGACGCGCCCGTCACGTTCGACGCCCCCGTCAAGCCCGACACCTCCATCGGCACCGAGGCAGCCGTCGCCGTCGATGCATCCGCCGCGCTCGCTCCCGCCGGATCACCGGCCTCCCCACCCCACGTCCTTCGGACACGTACCAGCAAGGAGAAGACCGACGATGACTCCGTCCCTCAGACCCGGGGCCCGGGCGGTGCTGCCCGCCGCCCTCGCCGCCGCCGTGGCGAGTGCCCTGCTGACGCCCGGCCCCGCACACGCGGCTGACCCCGCCGCACCGGCGCTCAAGTCCCCCGCGAACGCGGCCGCGACCTGGATGACGTCCAAGCTGACCGACGGCTCCAACGCCTCCGCCGACCACGGCCTGACCGCCGACGTGGTGATGGGGCTCGCCGCGACCGGCACCGGTGGCGCCGCGCAGAAGAAGGCCACCGACTGGCTCGCCGCCCACGCCGCCGACTACATCAACCGCGGCACGCCCGGCAAGGTCTTCGCGGGCGGCACCGCCAAGCTCGCGCTGGTCGCCGCCGTCGAGGGCCGCGACCCGAAGGACTTCGGCGGCCAGGACCTCACCAAGACGCTGCTCGGCCGGATGCAGGACACCGGCCGCTTCACCGACGACCTCCCGAACGGCGACGGCTCCAACCAGTTCACCCAGTCGCTCGCCGTCCTCGCCCTGCAGCGCAGCGGCGATCTGCCGGACAAGGCCGTCGACTTCCTCGCCTCGTCCCGCTGTGCCGACGGCGGCTACCCCCTGTTCTTCAAGTCCGACCCGGCCAAGTGCAAGTCCCACACCGACAGCACGGGCCTCGCGGTGCAGGCGCTGCTCGGCGCGGGCCGCGCCGCGGAGGCGAAGCCCGCGCTGGACTGGCTGGAGAAGCAGCAGCTCGCCGACGGCAGCTTCCGCGACAACGGCTTCGGCACCCCGCCGGGCAACTCCAACTCCACGGCCCTCGACGTCCAGGCGCTGGCCGCGGGCGGGCGCGTCGAGGCCGCCGGCAAGGGCATCGCCTGGCTCAGGTCCGTGCAGGTGGGCTGCCGGGGCGCGAGCGCGGACCGGGGAGCGGTCGGCTACTCCGAGCCGAAGGCGGACGGCACCGCGCTGCGGGCCACCGCCCAGGCGGTCCCCGCGCTGGCCGGCAAGTCCCTGGCGCAGATCGACGGCAAGGGCGCGGCGAACGGCCTGGAGCCGGTGGCCTGCGCGCCCGACGGAGGCACCGGCGGCGGCAGCGGTGGCCATGGCGGCACCGAGGGCGGCGCCAACGGCGGTACGGACGGCGGTACGTCGGGCGGCTCCGGCTCCGACGGCGGCACCACGGGCGGCACCGACCCGACGGCCACTCCGGGCCCCTCCCCGTCCGGCGACGCCTCGGCGTCGGGCGGCGCCACGGCCGGAGGCGGGACGACGGCCACCGGCGGCGGCTCCGCCGACCCGGGCGGTGCGGGCACGATGGGCGGAACGTCGGGGGACACCACGGGCGGCGTCACGCCGACGGGTGGTCTCGCCTCGACGGGCGCCCCCGCACTGCCGCTGGCCGGCGGCGCCGCGGCTCTGCTGGCCGTGGGGGCCGGTGCGGTCGTCGTCGCCCGCAGGCGCCGCGCACAGACCTGACAGCACCTCATTCCCTGACGACACCAACGGAAAGGCACCTCACCATGCGCAGCACCCTGCCCCGAAGAACCGCCCTCCTCGCCGCGGCCGTCGGCCTCACCCTGGCCGCGGCGGCCCCCGCCACCCAGGCCGCCCCCGCCGCGGCCGCGGCGAACACCCCCATCACGGTCACGCTGACGGTCAAGGGCCCCAACGGTGCGCTCTACGACAGCACCATCAGCACCAAGGGCCACACCGTCACCACCGCCTCCGGCGGCACGCACAAGTGCGACGGCACCAACAACGGCGCCAGCACGACCGCCGGGGCCACGCCCACCGCCGCCTTGGACGACGCGGCGAAGAAGCAGGGCTTCACCTGGGACGGCACCTGGTACGCGTCGTACGACGACTACTTCGTGACCACCATCGACGGCAAGAACGGCGGCCAGGACGCCTACTGGAACATCTCCGTGAACGGCACCGCCACCCCCGTGGGCGGTTGCCAGTTCCGCATCAAGGCGGGCGACAAGGTCGCCTTCACCTGGACCGAGATGTAGGGGAGGGGCCCGCCGCCGGCGCCGTGGGGGCACCGGCGGCGGGACCGTCCGTACGGAGGGCCCCGGCGCGCCCGGCTGCCCCTAGTACCACATGTACAGGTGGTACTTGAACTTCCCGTCCGTGCCCACGCCGGGGTCGCACTCCGCGACCCAGCTGGGGTGCTTGCTCAGCCAGTAGTTGCCGCGGGCGATGCAGTCCGAACGGGTCCAGTGGCTGCTGTAGAAGTGCCGGGTCGCCTGCGCGCCCCTGGCGGCCACGGTGCCTTCGGCGTCGGCCGAGGCCACGGGCGCCGTCGCGGGCGCGGCCTGGGCCGGTGCCGCCATGAGGCCCAGTCCGAGGGTGGTGCCGAGGGCGAGTCCTGCGAGGATCTTCCGGGTGCGCATCAGTACCTCTTCCGTCGGTGGAGTCCGTGCCCGAGGGGCCCGGTCTCCGTTCCTGTTCGACGGGCATCACTGTGCTCACCCGGCCATGTCCGTACCTTGAGGAGAGCTTGAATGGGCTGACCACGGTACGGACACGGCCGGGCCCGTCAGCAGTGGCGGTACACGTATCCGCCCTCACCGGCGGGCCGCACGTCGCGGTCGCGCAAGGTGATGGACAGTTCCTTGCCCCACGAGCGGCAGGCGGCGTCGAAGTCCTTCCGCTCGTACTCGATGTCGAAGACCCTCCCGTCGTACGCCGACGCGTAGTCGGGGCACTCCTTGTAGTGGGCGCACTCCTCGGTCACGGCGAAGTCGAAGCCGATGCGGTCGCGCCGGTCCAGGAGGTCGGTCGTGTTCTTCTGGGCGATGGCCAGCCCCCGGTCGTGGGCGCGGCGGGCCAGGAGCCGGGCGAACTCCGCGGCGTCGTCGGTGGTCAGCAGACCGTCGGAGCGCTCGTAGGAGTCGAGGTTGTCGGGCTCCACCGCGTCGAAGCCCGCCTTCGCACAGCCGTCGATCCAGGTGCCGACGACGTCGGCGAGGGCCGCGCGCTTCTTGGCGGTGGAGATGTCGAGCAGGGGCTCCTGCCAGTCCTCGTCGACGACCTCGTCGCCCTCGTCGTCGCGCAGCAGCAGATCGGGGTGCTCGCGCTGCCACCAGCGCGCGGCGTCCTTGCCGGGCTGGGCCTGGAAGGCGTTGACGTAACAGATGTTGTAGAGCCCGGGGACGGGGTCGGCGGTGCGGTCGCGCGAGACGGCGCGCGTCTTCGCCGGGGGCCGGTAGGGGCCGCCCAGCTGGTAGTCGAAGGAGGCGTCGGCCTGCGGGCGGCGGACGTCGTCCTCCGCGGGGCGGGCCGCCGGGGATCCCGACGCGGCCCCGGGGGAGTCGGCGGTCCCGCCGCTCCCGCAGGCGGCGAGGGGCATGAGCAGGGCGAGGAGCAGCGCGCCGCCGGCTCCGGCTCGTACGGAAGGCCGCCCGAGGGCACGGACGGAGGCTCGCCCGGAGGCCCGGGCTGAGCGGTTCTTGCTGGTACGCCACTTGATCCCGATCACTCGACCAGGATCTCAGCCCGCGCCCCCGCCGGGTGCGGCGGGGGCGCGGCGTCGGGACGCATACGTGGCCCCGACGCCGGGAAACACGCAGGGCCCGGCGTCGGGGCAGTCCAGTGCCCCGCCGTCAGGACAGGTTCAGGACCTTCGCGGTCTCCGCGGCCATCCCCGCCTCGCCGGCGGCGTTCGGATGCACGGGGACGAAGTTCGTGCCGAACAGGACCGGCTCGATCCAGCGCTGGTCCGCCGGCTTGCAGGCGTCGTGCGCGTCGGACGCGGGGCCCATGTCGACGTACGTCGCGCCGGTCTCCCCGGCGGCCCGCTGCACCGCGCCGTTCAGGGCCGTCTGCAGATCACGCAGATAGGGGATGTCCCCCTCCGCGACGGGCATCTTGGCGAAGCAGCCCGGCACGGCCTGGGCCGGAGTGATCCACGGGTAGCCGAGGATCGCGACCTTCGCCTTCGGCGACCGGGTCT
>NZ_LIRJ01000495.1 GCF_001419745.1 Streptomyces silaceus
TCGCCGACGAGGGCCGGGCCGTACTCGGCCGCCGAGCCGAGGTGCACCAGACGCGCGGTGGGCACCGCCGCGGTCATGGCCTCGCACAGGACCGCGGGGCCGCGGGCGTTGACCTCGGCGAGGGCCTGCGGGCCGCCGTCGACCGAACCCGCGCAGTTGACCACGGCGTCGGGCGCCGTCCTGGCCAGCAGCTCGGTGAGGGCGGCGGGGGTGACGGTGGCGAGGTCGATCCGGACGTCGTCCACGGGGGCGCGGCCGCCGCGGAGCAGCCGCACGCCCGGCAGGGCGCTCAGCCGTTCCTCGACGTGCCCGCCCAGGTATCCGGTGGAGCCCAGGACGAGTATGCGCACGGCCCCGTCACGCTCCCTTGCGCCGCGGCGGGCGGAGCGCGGAGTGATTCATGCGGTGTGTGGTCCCTCCACGGTCGGGCCGAGGGCGTGTCTCCACCCCGCGGCCCGCCTCCCCAGGGCACGGCCACTGTCGCAGTGTGTGTCCGTGCCGCTCTGACGCGTCACATAGTGCGGTCCACTTGTGGGATCTGTGCTGATTCTGTGAAACCTGGCGCAAAAATGGCGGCACTGCGTCAGCGGTGACGAGGGGAGGGGCGCGGGGCGGGCGACGGGTGCGGAGCCGCGGGTTCCGTTGTGCCGTGGCCGCTCAGAGGGGGCGCCGGATCATGCGCCGTGGAGGTCTGCCGGATGTGCGCGGGGCCGTGGGCGCGCTCCCGCGGTCCGTGGACCGAGGAGCGCGCGAACCGTTCCGATTCGGCCAGGCCCGAGACCGCGACCGGCTCCCGGGATGTCTAGCAAGCGCGTTCTGACCTGCACGGCAGGAGTGCCGGACGCCGGCACGGGGGGGCGTGGATCCGGGCGTCGGCCGGTCGGCGCGCGCCCGCCGACCGGCCCGTGGGCGGCCATGCGACGGCCCTCAGGGCGGCCACGCGCCGGCCACCCCGTGGGTGTGCGGCCTCAGCCCTGCCGCCGCACCGCCGCCACCGCCTTGCGGGCCGCCACCAGGACCGGGTCCCAGACGGGGGAGAACGGCGGTGCGTAGCCCAGGTCGAGCGCCGTCATCTGATCCACCGTCATGCCCGCCGTCAGCGCGACCGCCGCGATGTCGACCCGCTTGGCCGAGCCCTCGCGGCCGACGATCTGCACGCCGAGCAGCTTGCCCGTGCGCCGCTCCGCCAGCATCTTCACCGTCATCAGGGCCGCGCCCGGGTAGTAACCGGCCCGGTTCGTCGACTCGATGGTCACCGTCACGTACTGCAGCCCCGCCGCCCGCGCGTCCTTCTCGCGCAGGCCCGTGCGGGCGATCTCCAGGTCGCACACCTTGCTGACGGCCGTGCCGACGACGCCCGGGAACGTCGCGTACCCCCCGCCCGCGTTCGACCCGATGACCTGCCCGTGCTTGTTCGCGTGCGTGCCGAGCGCGATGTGCCGCTCGCGCCCCGACACCAGGTCGAGGACCTCCACGCAGTCGCCGCCCGCCCAGATGTCCGCGTGCCCGCGCACCCGCATCGCCAGGTCGGTGAGCAGGCCGCCGTGCTCGCCCAGCGGCAGGCCCGCCTCGCGCGCGAGCCCGGTCTCGGGGCGGACGCCGATGCCGAGCACCACCACGTCCGCCGGGTACTCGGCGTCCTCCGTGGCCACGGCCCTGACCCGGCCGCCGTCACCCGTGAGGATCTTGGTGACCTCGGCGTCGTTCACCATCTCGATGCCCATGCCCGACATCGCCTCGTGCACGAGGCGGCCCATGTCCGCGTCGAGCGTCGACATCGGCTCCCGGCCGCGGTTGACCACCGTGACCTCATAGCCGCGGTTGATCAGCGCCTCCGCCATCTCGACGCCGATGTAGCCCGCGCCGATCACCACCGCGCGGCGGCCCTCGGTCCGCCCCAGGGTGTCCAGCAGGGCCTGGCCGTCGTCCAGGGTCTGCACGCCGTGCACGCCGGGGGCGTCGATGCCGGGCAGCGGCGGACGGACCGGCCGCGCCCCGGTGGCGATGACGAGCTTGTCGTACGACGTCCAGTACTCCTCGTCCGCTTCGAGGTCGCGGGCCAGGACGCGGCGGCCGGGGACGTCGATGCGGACGACCTCCGTGCGCATCCGCAGGTCGATCGCGCGCTCCCGGTGCTCCTCCGGGGTACGCGCGATCAGGTCGTCCCGCTCCTCGACGTCACCGCCCACCCAGTAGGGGATCCCGCAGGCCGAGAACGAGGTGAAGTGGCCGCGTTCGAACGCGACGATCTCCAGCTCGTCCGGACCCTTCAGCCTGCGCGCCTGCGACGCGGCGGACATGCCCGCCGCGTCGCCCCCGATGACCACCAGTCGCTCATGTGTGCTGCTCATGGGGACACGCTACGGCGCGCGGCCCCCGAACGAGCGCCTCAGTCGTCGTCGCCCCGGCCGCCCGGGGCGGCCGGCGGCGAGGCCGGGGGAGCGGCGGGCCGGGTCACGCGCGCCCGGGTCGGTGCCACGGCGGCAGGTCCGGCCGGCGCGACGGCCGAACGGCGCGGCAGCCGGTGCCGTACGACCCGCAGCCACAGCACGAGCAGCGCCGCCGCCACCGCCACGAACGGCAGCACCGCGGCGAGCACGACGGCGATCCACCGCAGCGTCGTCACGAACGCGTCCCAGCCGCCCGCGAGGGCGTCCACGAACGACGGATCGTCGTCCTCGGCGGCCGTCTTCGCCGGGCTCTCGGTGAGCGACAGCGTGATCGTCGCGAGGCTCGTGCGGTCCTTCAGCGAGGCCTGCTGGGCCAGCAGCGCCTCCAGGTCGGACTGACGGGTGCTCAACTCCCCTTCCAGGGTGACCACGTCGCTCAGCTTCGTCGCCTTGTCCATCAGCTCCCGCACGCGCGCCACGCTCGCCCGCTGCGACGTGATGCGGCTCTCCACGTCGACGACCTGGTCGGTGACGTCCTGTGCCTTGGCCTCGCGGTCGAGCAACGTGCCGGTGCCCTCGAGGGACTTGAGGACGTCCTCGTACTTGTCCTGAGGGACGCGCAGGACGACACGGCTGCGCTCGTCGCCGTCGGAGTCGCGGGTGGTGCTCTCGTTCCCCACGATGCCGCCGGCGTCCTCGGCGGCCGTGCGGGCGTCCGCCAGGGCGGCGGGCACGTCCTTGACGCGCACCGTCAGCCGTGCGGTGCGGATGATGTGCGTGCCGCCGGCCTCGGGCGGCTTCTTGGCGGCCCGGCGGCCCTTGGAGCCCTCGGCCCCGCCGCCCGCGTCGGCCGCGCCCCCGTCCCTGGCCCGGGAGCCCGCGGCCTTGCCGTCGCCGCCGCTGTCGGCGTCGCCGGAGCTCGCCGAGCACCCGGTGAGGGCCAGCGCGACCGCGAGCAGCAGCCCGAGGAGGGCCCCGAGCGTGCGGCGCCGGGGCGGGCGGTGAGTGGACCTGCTGGACGTGTGCATCGGCGTACCCCCCGAGGGACGTGGTGTCTGTCCTCCTTCGACGCC
This sequence comes from Streptomyces silaceus, assembly GCF_001419745.1. GTDB lineage: Bacteria > Actinomycetota > Actinomycetes > Streptomycetales > Streptomycetaceae > Streptomyces > Streptomyces silaceus. The sequence goes on from NZ_LIRJ01000495.1 coordinate 3,464, forward strand.
GGGGCGGGGCGAAACGATGGTTGCCGGCCGGTCCCGATGCGGTCACGGTCAGGACTCGCCGGTCTGAGAGAGTGGGGGCATGCGCGCAACGGACACAGGTACGGGCAGTGGTCACGCCGTCGTCATCGGGGGCGGGATCGCCGGACTGGCCGCCGCGCACCGATTGCTCGCCTCGGGCACGGCCGCGCGCGTGACGCTCCTGGAGGCCTCCGACCGGCTCGGCGGCAAGCTGCGCGCCGGGGAGATCGCCGGGGTCCGCGTCGACCTCGGCGCCGAGTCGATGCTCGCCCGCCGCCCCGAGGCCGTCGCGCTCGCCCGCGAGACCGGCCTCGCCGACCGGCTCCAGCCGCCCGCCACGGCGACCGCCGCGCTCTGGACCCGCGGCGCCCTGCGCCCCATGCCCAAGGGCCACGTCATGGGCGTGCCCGGCGACGCCTCCGCCCTTGCCGGTGTCCTCTCCGAAGAGGGCCTGCGCCGCATCGAAGAGGACCGCGGCCTGCCGCCCACCGAGGTCGGCGACGACGTCGCCGTCGGCGCGTACGTCGCGGCGCGCCTGGGCCGCGAGGTCGTCGACCGCCTCGTGGAGCCCCTGCTCGGCGGGGTGTACGCCGGGGACGCGTACCGCATCTCGATGCGCTCGGCGGTCCCGCAGCTCTTCGCCGCCGCCCGCACCCACACCTCCCTCACCGAGGGCGTCCGCGACATCCAGGCGCGCGCCGCGCACCACCAGCAGACCGGACCCGTCTTCATGGGCATCGACGGCGGCATCGGACAGCTGCCGCTCGCCGTCGCCGACGCGGTGCGCGCGCGGGGCGGCGAGATCCGCACCGGGACGGCGGTCACCGGACTGCGGCGCACCCCGCAGGGCTGGCAGGTCGTCACCGGGGAGGAGACCATCGACGCCGAAGCCGTCGTCGTCGCCGTGCCCGCCTACGCCGCCGCGGCTCTCCTCGGCGTCGAGGCGCCCGCCGCGGCCGCCGAGCTCGCGACCGTCGAGTACGCCTCCATGGCGCTCACCACCCTCGCCTACCGCCGCGACGAGATCGACCTCCCGGAAGGCAGCGGTTTCCTCGTGCCGCCCGTCGACGGGCACACCATCAAGGCGTCCACCTTCGCCAGCCGCAAGTGGGGCTGGATCGACCGGCAGGACCCCGGCCTGCTCGTGCTGCGCACCTCCGTCGGGCGCTACGGCGAGACGAAGATCCTGGAGCGGGACGACGCCGAGCTCGTCGAGGTGTCCCGGCACGACCTGCGCGAGGCCACCGGCCTGACCGCCACGCCCGTCGCCACCACCGTGACCCGCTGGCACGACGGCCTCCCGCAGTATCCCGTCGGCCACCACGCGCGCGTGGCCCGCATCCGCGAACACGTGAGCCGGCTCCCCGGCCTCGTGGTCTGCGGGGCGGCGTACGACGGCGTCGGCATCCCCGCCTGCGTCGCGAGCGCCGACGCCGCCGTCGGCCAACTGGCGGGCGACCTCACCGGTGTGCAGGAGCTCACCCGCAACCCGGTGCAGAGTCTGCACGGCGGCGGAGGAGAATAGCCGCATGAGTGACGACGCCCCCGCCAAGACCCCGAACGCCGGCAAGAAGGCCAAGGACCTCAACGAGGTCATCCGCTACACGCTGTGGTCCGTCTTCAAGCTGCGCGACGCGCTGCCCGAGGACCGCGCAGGCTACGCCGACGAGGTCCAGGACCTGTTCGACCAGCTCGCCGCCAAGGACATCACGGTCCGCGGCACGTACGACGTCTCGGGGCTGCGCGCCGACGCCGACGTCATGATCTGGTGGCACGCCGAGACCGCCGACGAGCTGCAGGAGGCCTACAACCTCTTCCGGCGCACCAAGCTGGGCCGCGCCCTCGAGCCGGTCTGGTCGAACATGGCGCTGCACCGCCCCGCCGAGTTCAACAAGTCGCACATCCCGGCCTTCCTGGCCGACGAGACGCCGCGCAACTACGTCAGCGTCTACCCCTTCGTGCGCTCCTACGACTGGTACCTGCTGCCCGACGAGGACCGCCGCCGCATGCTCGCCGACCACGGCAAGATGGCCCGCGGCTACCCCGACGTGCGCGCCAACACGGTCGCCTCGTTCTCGCTGGGCGACTACGAGTGGATCCTCGCCTTCGAGGCCGACGAGCTCTACCGCATCGTCGACCTCATGCGTCACCTGCGCGCCTCCGAGGCCCGGATGCACGTCCGCGAAGAGGTCCCCTTCTACACCGGCCGCCGCAAGTCCGTGGCCGAGCTGGTGGCGGGCCTCGCCTGACCGGGCGGGCCCGCCGGCGGTGGACCGGCGGGCGCCGACGAGGTCAGAGGTCCTGGGGAAGCGCCGCGGCCCGTTCCCCCGTCAGGGGTTCCGGCTCCCGGTGCGGTGCGCACGCCGCGCGCCGCGCCGGGACGGTGCCCTCCAGGAGATACGCGTCGAGGTGGCCGTTGACGCACTTGTTGGGGCCGGCGCCGATGCCGTGGGTCCCCGCGCCCTCCTCGGTCACCAGGACCGAACCGGGCAGCCTGCGGTTCAGCTCCTTGGCGCCCTCGTAGGGGGTCGCCGCGTCCCGCTCCGCCGCCAGGATCAGCGTGGGCGGCAGCGCGCCCTCGGCCGTCCCCACGTCGACCGGCTGCTGCCGGGGCGCCGACCAGTAGGCGCACGGCAGGTTCATCCAGGCGTTGTCCCAGGTCTCGAAGGGCGCGACGCGCGCGAGGCGTGAGTTGTCGCGGTCCCAGATCCGGAAGTCCGTGGGCCAGGACGCGTCGTTGCACTCGACGGCCGTGTACACGGCGTTGCCGTTCTCCTCCTCGACGGCCCCGCGCGGCTCGGGCGCGGCCTGCTCGATCAGCGGCTTCGGGTCGCCCTTCAGATACGCGGAGAGCGCCGAGGCCCGCGTCGGCCAGTAGTCGTCGTAGTACCCGGCCTTGAGGAACGCGGCCTGCAGCTGGCCGGGGCCGACCTTGCCGCCCGCCGGCTTGTGGGCCAGCTCGCCGCGCACCTTCTCGTAGCTGTGCAGCACCTCCTCGGGCGTCGCGCCCAGGTGGTACGTCTTGTCGTGCTTGGCCACCCACCTGCGGAAGTCCGCCCAGCGCCCCTCGAACGCCACGGACTGGTCGAGGTTGTTGTCGTACCAGATCTGCGCGGGGTCGGGATTGACCGCCGAGTCGAAGACCATGCGGCGCACGTGGGACGGGAACATCGTGGCGTAGACGGCCCCGAAGTAGGTGCCGTACGAGGCGCCCATGAACGTCAGCTTCTTCTCGCCGAGCGCCGCCCGCAGCACGTCCAGGTCGCGCGCGTTGTTCAGCGTCGTGTAGTGCCGCAGCCCCGGGTTGCGGGCCGCGCACCCGCGCGCGTAGGACTGCGCCTGCGCGATGCGCTCCCGCTTGTACGACTCGTCGGGGTGGGTCGGCGACTGCGTGGGCGCCTTGGTGAACTGCTTCGGGTTCTGGCAGGACAGCGGCGCCGAGCGGCCGACGCCGCGCGGGGCGTAGCCGACCAGGTCGTACGCCGCCGCGATGCGCTTCCACTCGGGCATGACGCCCACCATCGGGAAGTACATGCCGGACGCGCCGGGACCGCCCGGGTTGAAGACGAGAGCGCCCTGCCGGGCGACCTTCTTGCCCCGCACCTCGCGCGCCGCGCCGGTGCGGCTGACGGTCAGTCTGATCTGCCGGCCGTCGGGCCGGGCGTAGTCGAGCGGGACGGAGACGGTGCCGCAGCGGACCGACGGGGGCAGCTCGTCGGCCTCGGCGCAGGCGCCCCAGCGGATGCCGGCGGCCTCGGCGCGCTGGGCGGCGAGGACCGTGCCGTGGGCCTCGGGGGCGGGCGTGGTGCCGCTCGCGCTTCCCGCGGGGGCGGCGACGAGGGCGGTCAGGACCAAGGATCCGGCGGTTCCGTAGCGGGCGGCTGCTGCTCTCATCGCGCGTGTCTACCCCTCATGTCCGGCCGAGCGTTCCGGGCGGTGATCAATAAAGGGATGATTCGTGCGGTGTTTCGCGAAGTAAAGCACCGGCCTGCCGGTGTCGGCCCAATGAGCCCGTCAATGACGCCGTTGGGCCGATTCCCCGGGACCGCGGTGGGAGAAGGCCGCCCGCAGTCCGGGATCGCGTGTCGCGCGGACCCCGCGCACGGCCACGGCGGTCAGCTGGTCGCCGTGCGCCGACAGCGCGCCGAGGAGGCGCTGGCCCGCGGGGGACGCCCACCGCGTGTAGGGGTGGACCTCGACGCGCGCGATGAGCAGGCAGGCCACGCACAGCAGCAGCGGCAGCGAGAACCAGACCGCCACCGGCACCTCCCCCTCGGCCTGCCGCTCCTGCCCCGGCAGCAGCAGTGCGACGACGCCGAGGGCGAGGAC
>NZ_LIRJ01000496.1 GCF_001419745.1 Streptomyces silaceus
TTCGCGGGCGCGGCGGCCGGGGCCGCGGCGGTGGCGGCCTCCGCCATGCGCTGCCTGCGCTCCAGGTACTCGTCGATGCCGCGCGGCAGCATCCGCATCGTGGCGTCACCCAGAAGCGCGAACACCTTGTCCGTCGTCCGCTCGACGAAGAACCGGTCGTGGGAGATCACGACCATGGAGCCGGGCCACCCGTCGAGCACGTCCTCGAGCTGGGTCAGCGTCTCGATGTCGAGGTCGTTCGTCGGCTCGTCGAGGAAGAGGACGTTCGGCTCGTCCATCAGGAGCCGCAGCAGCTGCAGCCTGCGCCGCTCACCACCGGAGAGGTCGCCGACCGGCGTCCACTGCTTCTCCTTGTTGAACCCGAACGTCTCGCAGAGCTGTCCCGCGGTCATCTCGCGGCCCTTGCCGAGGTCGACGCGCTCGCGCACCTGCTGCACGGCTTCGAGGACCCGCAGCGTCGGCTTCAGCTCGGCGACCTCCTGCGACAGGTACGCCAGCTTCACGGTCTTGCCGACGACGATCTTCCCCGCGGCGGGCTGCACGTCGCCCTGGCTGCGGGCCGCCTCCGCCATGGCGCGCAGCAGGGAGGTCTTGCCCGCGCCGTTCACCCCGACCAGGCCGATGCGGTCGCCGGGGCCGAGCTGCCAGGTCAGGTGCTTGAGCAGCATCTTGGGGCCGGCCTGGACGGACACGTCCTCCAGGTCGAAGACGGTCTTGCCGAGCCGCGTCGTCGCGAACTTCATCAGCTCGCTGGTGTCGCGCGGCGGCGGCACGTCGGCGATCAGCGCGTTGGCGGCCTCGATGCGGAACCTCGGCTTGCTGGTGCGGGCGGGGGCGCCGCGGCGCAGCCAGGCCAGCTCCTTGCGCATGAGGTTCTGCCGCTTGACCTCCTCGGTGGCGGCGATGCGCTCGCGCTCGGCGCGCGCGAACACGTAGTCCGAGTACCCGCCCTCGTACTCGAAGACGGAGCCGCGCTGCACGTCCCACATGCGGGTGCAGACCTGGTCGAGGAACCACCGGTCGTGCGTCACGCACACGAGCGCCGAGCGGCGCGCCCGCAGATGACCCGCGAGCCAGGCGATGCCCTCCACGTCGAGGTGGTTGGTCGGCTCGTCGAGGACGATCAGGTCGGGCTCGGCGATGAGCAGCTTGGCCAGCGCGATACGGCGGCGCTCACCACCGGAGAGCGGGCCGATGACCGTGTCGAGCCCCTGCGGGAATCCCGGGAGGTCGAGCCCGCCGAACAGGCCGGTCAGCACGTCCCTGATCTTGGCGCTGCCCGCCCACTCGTGGTCGGCGAGGTCGCCGATGACCTCGTGCCGGACGGTGGCCTCGGGGTCCAGCGAGTCGTGCTGCGTCAGCACGCCGAGCCGCAGCCCGCCGCTGTGCGTGACGCGTCCGGTGTCCGCCTCCTCCAGCTTGGCGAGCATCCGGATCAGGGTGGTCTTCCCGTCGCCGTTGCGCCCGACGACGCCGATCCTGTCCCCCTCGGACACGCCGAGTGAGACGCCGTCGAGCAGGGCACGGGTGCCGTACACCTTGCTGACTGCCTCGACATTGACCAGATTGACGGCCATTTCACTCCTGACAGGGGGGATCGATCGACCCTCAAGCGTAGTCGCCCGCGCGGGGCGCTCCTCGGCCGAGCCGTGATCACCAGCGCGGTGGGCCCGGCGGCGGGGGTGCGGGCATGCCGGGGCGGACGAAGCCCAGGCGCAGGTCCTGCATGGTGGTGACCACGCGGATCATGAGGATGCCGCAGATACCGGCGGCCATCAGCGCCGCGTCCGAGAGCATGAACATCACCAGGGCGGAGCGGCCCTGGCCGATGTCGCCCCCGTCGGCGGCGAAGAGCAGCAGCCACCCGATCGCGCTCGTCACGCTGGACACGACCCAGGTGACCCACCACGCGGTGACGGCGCCCTGCCCCGGCCGGTACGGCGCCTGCTCGCTGCCGTACGGACCGTAGGGACCGTACTGGCCGTACGACGCCGGGGCCGGGGCCGGACGGGCCCCCGCGGGGTCACTGACCGCGATGATGTCGTCCGTCATCTGCTTCGGTATCCACCAGTTGGCGAACGGGATGAACCAGGCGCCGATCGCCATGCCCGGCGACTGGCGGTGCCGCCCCGGCGCGAACACCTCCGCGTTCGTCCGGACGCGGTGGAACCAGGTCAGGAAGACGGGGATCGCCCCGAGGAACCCCAGCAGGAGCAGGAAGACGGCGAGCCCCCAGAAGGCGCCGACGTCGTCGTCCCGGTAGAAGGCGTACCAGCTGCTGCCCAGCGTGTCGTACAGATCGAAGTCCGCGACCAGCCGCACCAGCGCGAGCCCGGCGACACCGCCGAACAACAGCATGGCGGCGGTCCCCAGCCCGCCGACGGGAGCGGGGCGGGGCGGGATCGGCACGTAGG
>NZ_LIRJ01000497.1 GCF_001419745.1 Streptomyces silaceus
CCATGGCCTCCAGGACGTCGGCCGTGGCGGGGTGCTCGACGCGCCAGGCCGTGGCGAAGAACCCGCTGTGCTGCTGCGCGAGCCCCTCGACCAGGCCCTGCAGCTCGTCCGAGTTGCCCTCGGCGGCGAGCTGCGCGGCGATCGTGTCGATGGTCAGCCAGAAGACGAGCGCCTCGGAGGGCGCGGGCACGTCCGCGGCGCCGTGCTCGGCGAGCCACACCCGGGCCAGACCCCCGAGCTCGGGGTCGTCGAGCACGTCCCGCAGCGCCGGCTCCGCTTCGTCGCCGACCAGGGAGAGCGCCTGCTGGCAGCGGAGCCTGCGCAGCGGTGCGCCCTCGTCGCCGCCGCGCGCCGCGGCCAGCAACTCCCGTGCGGCGCCCAGCGGTTCGTGGTGGGCGAGCCACTGCTCGATCTCCGCCTGCGCGGCGGCCTGCGGGAAGCCGGAGGTGCCGTCGAGCAGCGCGTCCGCGCCCTTGTCCGCGAGGTCGCCGACGGCGGGCGCGTCGACGCCGGCCTCCAGCATGCGGGCGCGCACGCCGTACAGGCCGAGCGGGGTGAGCCGCACCATGCCGTAGCGGCTGACGTCCTCGTCGTCGACCGGGGCGGGCTCCTCGGCGCCGTCGTCGTCGACGTCGGCCATGAGCGCCTCGTCGACGGGCCGGTACTCGACGAGACCGAGCGGCTCGAAGAGCCGGAACTGGTCGTCGAGCTTCATCATCGCGTCCGACACCTGCTCGAGGATGTCGTCGGTGGGCTCGGCCATGTCGTCGGGGACGATCATCGAGGCGGCGAGCGCGGGCAGCGGCACCGGGCCCTCGCCGGCGGCGGCGTCGCCCACGGTGAGCAGGTAGAGGTTGCCGAGGACGCCGTCGAGGAAGTCCGCCTCGGCCTGCGGGTCCCAGCCGAGGTCCGCGAAGTCGACCTCGCCGTTCTCCTCCAGGATGTCGAGGAGGTCCTCCATGTCGGGGACCGTGGCGTCCGCGTACACGGTGTCCAGGGCGCCCAGCCAGATGCCGAGGACGTCCTGCGGCCCGCCCTCGGAGAGCAGCGCGAGATCCTCGCCCTGGGTGGCGGTGCCCTCGCCGCCCTCCTCCTCGGCGTCCGTGACCTCGACCAGACCGGTGTCCACGGCGACCCGCCAGGCCTCGCTCGCGTACGCGGCCGCGTCCGGGTCGTCCGCCGCGAGGCCGAGCTCGGCGGCGGCCGCCGGGAGCTGGGCGTCGACGAGCTCGCCGCCCGCGCCGACACGGGTCTCTGGCCCCGCCCAGCGGGCGAGCCGCACGGCGCGGGACAGCAGCGGCGTGGCGAGCGCGGCCCGCGCGAGCTCCGCTTCGGGGTGCAGCAGCACCGGCGGCAGGGTGGCGGGACTTACGGACATCGGCTGGTTCTCCTCCGAGGGGTGGGGGCCTCCCCTGCTCGAGCGTGGCCGAGAACGTGGGGAAGGGTCGGCACGGCGCAAGCCTAGACGGATTTGGCACCATGCCGCCCGGTTCATGTCCCTGTCAGGAAACGTACAGCGCCGGAACACCCGGGGAACCTTGACAACTCCCCTGGCCACGCAAGAGATTGACGCGCGTAGAGCCCGCGTACGGGCCCGCACCGCCGCTTCGTTCTTCACCCACCCTCATCCGGAGTTCCCCGATGCCGCACATATCGACGCACCGCGTACCGAGATCGGCCGCCGTCGGCGCCCTCGTCGCCACCGCCCTCGCCGCCGGGCTGCTCACCGCCGGCGCGTCCACCGCCTCGGCCGACGAGGTCGCCATCCACGACATCCAGGGCACCACCCGCCTCTCGCCGCTGGCGGGACAGCAGGTCACCGGCGTCGCCGGCATCGTGACCGGGGTGCGCGGCTACGGCTCCAAGGGCTTCTGGATCCAGTCCGCCGACGGCACGGCCGACGCGGACCCGGCGACCAGCGAGGGCCTGTTCGTCTACACCGGCTCGGCGCCGACCGTGAAGCCGGGCGACGCGGTGACGGTCTCCGGGACCGTCGGCGAGTACGTCCCCGGGGGCGCCGCCTCCGGCAACCAGTCGCTGACGCAGCTCACCAAGCCGACGGTGACCGTGGAGTCGTCCGGCAACCCGCTGCCGAAGCCGGTCACGATCGACGCGAAGTCGGTCCCCGCCGCGTACGCGCCGGCCGGGGACCCCGCGCAGGGCAACAGCGTCAACGCGCTGCCGCTCAGGCCCCGTTCGTACGCCCTGGACCTCTACGAGTCGCTCGAGGGCATGAACGTGAAGGTCGGCAGCTCGCGCGTGGTCGGTGCGACCGACGCGTACAACGAGCTGTGGGTGACGGTGAAGCCCCACGAGAACCGCAACCGGCGCGGCGGCACCGTCTACGGCTCCTACGACGCGCAGAACGGCGGCCGGCTCCAGATCCAGCAGCTCGCCCCGGTCTCGGAGCAGCCGTTCCCCGAGGCGAACGTCGGCGACGTGCTGACGGGCGGCGCCGAGGGCCCTCTGGACTTCAACCAGTTCGGCGGCTACACGCTGGTGGCGCGCGAGCTCGGGAGCGTCGCCGACAAGGGCCTCAAGCGCGAGACGACGCGGCGCCAGGCCAAGGGCGAGCTCGCCGTGGCCACGTACAACGTGGAGAACCTCGACCCGGGCGACCCGCAGAAGAAGTTCGACGCGCTCGCCGCGGCCGTCGTCGCGAACCTCTCCTCGCCCGACATCGTCGCCCTGGAGGAGATCCAGGACGACAACGGCGCGAAGAACGACGGCACGGTGTCCGCGGAGCAGACGCTGAAGAAGTTCACGGACGCGATCGTCGCGGCGGGCGGTCCGCGCTACGCGTGGCGGTCCGTCGACCCGGACAACAACAAGGACGGCGGCGAGCCCGGCGGCAACATCCGCCAGGTCTTCCTCTTCAACCCCGAGCGGGTCTCCTTCACCGACCGCGCGCCCGGCGACGCGACGACGCCCACCGAGGTCGTGCGCCAGGGCAAGCGGGCCGCGCTGAGCCACTCCCCCGGGCGCGTCGACCCGGCGAACGCCGCGTGGGCGGACAGCCGCAAGCCGCTGGCCGGCGAGTTCGTCTTCCGCGGCCGCACGGTCTTCGTGATCGCCAACCACTTCGGCTCCAAGGGCGGCGACGAGGGCCTGACCTCGCACCACCAGCCGCCGGTGCGCTCCTCCGAGGCCAAGCGGCTGCTGCAGGCGCGGGCCGTGAACGGCTTCGTGAAGGACATCCGCAAGGCCGAGAGGAACGCCGACGTCGTCGTCCTCGGCGACATCAACGACTTCGAGTTCTCGGGGACCACCAAGGCCCTGGAGGACGGCGGCGCGTTGCGCTCCGCCGTCAAGTCGCTGCCCAGGAGCGAGCGTTACTCGTACGTGTACCAGGGCAACACGCAGGTCCTGGACCAGATCCTGACCAGCCCCGGGGTGGGCGGCGGCTTCTCGTACGACAGCGTGCACATCAACGCGGAGTTCGCGGAGCAGAACAGCGACCACGACCCGCAGGTGCTGCGCTTCCGGCCGTAGTCCGGGCGGACGGGGCGGGACTCCTCGGGCTGGGCGGGATCCTCGGACGGGGCGGGATCCTCGGCCGCGCCGGGGGCCCGCCTCAGCCGTAGAGCCGGTCCAGCCAGTCCTGCCAGGCCAGTTCGGTGCCCTTGGCGTCCGCGTGCGCGCCGAAGTCGTGGACGCTGACGCTCACGGGGGCGCCGAAGTGGTTGCGGCCGAAGAGGCGGTGCAGGGCGTCGTCCGTGCGCAGGCCCACGAAGTACCGGCTGCGGAAGTCGATCACCGCGTCGAGTTCCGCGCCGGGGGCGTCCACGCGCACGCGCGCGCCCTCGCTCGCGTCGTCGGGCAGGCCGAGCGCGCGGGCGAGCACGACGAAGGCGTCCGGGGCGACGGCGGCGGGCGGTCCGTTGAGGGCGCTGAACGCGACCGGGCGGCCCGCGAAGTACGCCATGTACTGGCGCAGGGTGTGCAGGTGGAAGTCGGTGTACTTGGCCTCGCCGTCGTACTGCGCGTCCCAGTCGCCGGTGAAGACGCCGCTGTGGACGTAGCGCAGCCAGGAGCGGCGGCCGCCGTCGCGGGGCTCGATGGTGTGGTCGAGCTGGTCGAGGGTCTGACCGGCGATCCCGTCCGGGTCCTCGACGCGGGCGGTGAGGCGGTGGGGCGGGTCCCAGCGGGTGACGATGCCCCCGAAGGGGGCGGCGCCGCCCTCGCGCGGTTCGTAGTGCATGGGCCACAGCCAGCCGCCGGTGCCGGTGGTGAGCGCGGCCCACAGCTGGGCCGGTGACCCCGCGATCTCGAACTCCCTGGCGATCTCGAACTCCTTGCCTCCGCCGACGGTCCCGCCGCCTCCGCCGCCGCCCCCGCTGGCACCGCTCATGCCGACCCCCTGAACATGGTGGCGAGGGAGGGATGCACGGCCACCACCAGGCGGTGGTCACGGCCGGCCTCGCCCCCGGCGGCCCCGTATCTGCGGATCAGGACGCCGACCGTCCCGGCCAGTTCCCGGACGAACGCCGCGCGGTCCGCCGGCGAGGCGAAGCGCACCTCGGCGTCCAGCGCGAACGTGCCGAGGCGGCGCCGACGCGCCCGCGGCGCCCCGCCGAGCAGCGCCCCCACGTCCCGCACCAGACGCGCCGCCACCGCGAGCAGCCAGGAGGCCGACCACGGGTCCCTGGCCCGCCCGGGGTCGGGCTGCACGGCGGCCAGCGCCGTCGGCGAGATCACGTACGACGCCGCGGACGCCCGCATCACCCGCTCGGTCACGGGGCCCCGCCTGCGCTCCCCGGCGAGCTCCAGCAGGCCGTGCCGCTCCAGCGTCCTGAGGTGGTAGTTCACCTTCTGCCGGGGCAGCCCCACCCGGCCCGCCAGCATCGCGGCCGACGCGGGCCCCGCCGCGAGCTCGGCCAGGAGCCGGGCGCGGGTGGGATCGAGCGACACGGCGGCGGCCGCCGGGTCCTCGATCGCGGTGACGTCGAGCATGGCTCAACGGTCCCGCCGACAACTATTGCTGTCCAGGGAGGCGGGTGTCCGGGGCGGCGCGGCGCCGGGAATCTACGCCCGGCTCGGTACGAAGCGGTAGGCGAACCGGTAGCGGGCGACCGTGTCGTCGCCCGTGACGCCGGGGAACTCCCGTACCCGCCGCCACTTCGGGCCCGGGTCCGCCGTCCCGGCGCCGGCCGCGGCGAGCGCGTCGATGTGGGCCTGCTCGGACTCCCACTCGGCGTAGTTGAGGACGCGGGTGCCGTCCGTGCTGACGTGGAAGTGCGCGGCGAGGAGTCCGCCCTTGTCCCCGGAGCCGCCGGCGTCACCGTTGCCGCCAAAGGCGCCGTCGAGGGCGTCGACGACCGCGTCCACCCAGGCGCGCTGCCGGTCGGGGTCCGGCCCCTCGAAGTCGGCCTGCACGATCACGATCGCACCGGCCTCACGGCCTGCGCCGCCGGTCCAACTGCGGTACAGCTCGGTCTTGTCGAGGCCGAGGCGCTCGATGCCGGGCACGGCCGCGTCGATCTCGGCGTTCCGCGCGTCCCTGCCGTTGGCCCGGCTCGCGAAGAAGTCCTGGTACGCCGCCTCGTCCCGCCACCGCGAGTGGTGCAGGACCGTCGAGCCGTCGGCGCCCGCGTACACCGTGTAGGAGAGCAGCCCTTCGTGCGGCCAGGCCCGGGTCTGCCAGGCCCGCGCGATGGCGTCCAGGGTGGCCCGCTGCCGCTCGGGGGAGCCGGTGCTCCAGGTGCTGATGAAGGTGAGGCGGCCCTCGTCGCCGGCCGGGTCGGGCAGGGTGGTGGCGCTCAGGGTCGTGGTCGCAGCAGACATGGCTGTCCATCCGTCTCGGTCGGGTCGGGCGCCGGATGCGGACCGGCTCCGTGGGCACCACGTTCCGACGTCAACCAAGGTTCAGGTCAAGCCCGTTCGGGATCGGGCACGGTCACCGCGGTGAGCGCGGGACGCTTGGCGTACCGCCCGTCGCCCGAGGAGCGCCCCCGCACCCGCCGCCACAGCCACGGCCCCATGAACGCGGCGAACCAGCGCGCCTCCGCCGCCGCGGCGCCCAGCACGGACACCGGGGCCAGCGGCGGCAGCGGGCTGAGCCAGTCCTCGTGCCCGGCGATGCCGAGCGTGTGCGCCATCCCCGCCGCGATCCGGGCGTGGCCCAGCGGGCTCGCGTGCATGCGGTCCGCGCTCCACAGCCGCGGATCGGTGGTGATGCGGTGCGGGAAGGTGTCGAACACGACCACGCCGTGCCGGTCGGCGGCCGCGCGGATCCGGGCGTTCAGGTCCAGGACGCGGGGCAGCGCGCGCCGCGCGAGCGGGGAGATCCGCCCGAGGTCCGGGAAGGTCACGGTGGCCACGCGCGCGCCCGCGGCGGTCAGCCCGGTGAACATCTCCTCGACGTCGGCGGCCACCCGCGCGGCGTCGAAGCCGGGCCGCACCAGGTCGTTCATGCCCGCCATGACGGTCACGAGGTCCGGCTTCAGGGCGAGGGCGGGGCCCAGCTGCTCCGCCCTGATCCCCGCCGTCAGACGGCCCCGCACGGCGAGGTTGGCGTACGTGAGGTCCGGGTTCCCCGCGGCGAGGAGCTCGGCGAGACGGTCGGCCCAGCCGCGGTAGCCGTGCTCTTCGTCGCCGTCCCCGATCCCCTCGGTCTGGCTGTCCCCGATCGCGACATAGCGCGCGTAGGGGTGCTGTCGCGTCGTGGTCATGCGCTGAGCTTGCTCCGGGCCCCGGGCCCCGTCAACGCGGGATCCGGGGCCCGTGGGGTGCGGTCCGGGCGCGGTGGGGCGCGGTCAGGGCGCCGCCGGGGCGCGGTCACGCCCCGGTACCGTCCGCCCCCGGCCGCCGTGCCAGACTCCGCGCCATGCCCGCCTCCTTGGTCCTGCGCCCCGCCGCGCCCGGACCGCACCCCACGGGCCCCGGATCCCGCGTTGACGGGGCCCGGGGCCCGGAGCAAGCTCAGCGCCTGACCACGACGCGACAGCACCCCTACGCGCGCTATGTCGCGATCGGG
>NZ_LIRJ01000498.1 GCF_001419745.1 Streptomyces silaceus
AGCCCTGCGTCACGCCTCAAGTCCAAAGACGCCAGATGACGCTCGGCGCTCCGTGCGCACATACCCCCACGTCCCCTCAGGCGCGCGTGCGGGCGCGCCCCGGTGGGGGCCGTTCCCCGCAAGTTGCGGCCGGTGGGCAACCAGCCGTCCCCGCTGTGGGCAGTGCCCACGGTGCCAAGGGGCGACAAAGGAGGCCCCAAGCCCGGTGCAGGCGGGCACAGCCCACGGTGCCGAGGGGCGATGAAGGTGGTTTCAGCCCGGCGCAGCCGACCGGTGCCGGGCACGGGGGAGAGGGAAAACGGCAGAAGCCCCGCCGGAGGGGCGGGGCTTCTGGAAAGAGTGGCTGGGGCCGGGATCGAACCGGCGACCTATCGCTTTTCAGGCGATCGCTCGTACCAACTGAGCTACCCAGCCACGCGATCCACGAGGAATCGCAAGCGGTCCTGACGGGATTTGAACCCGCGGCCTCCACCTTGACAGGGTGGCGAGCACTCCAAACTGCTCCACAGGACCAAGCGTTGTGCGAGAACAAGTCTCGCACAGGGTGTTGCGTGCCCCCAACGGGATTCGAACCCGTGCTACCGCCTTGAAAGGGCGGCGTCCTGGGCCACTAGACGATGAGGGCTAAGAGGCCCGCCGTGTGCGCCGCAGCGCGTCGGGGACGTGAGAAGCATATGGGATGCGGGGAGCTATCGCCAAAACGGTTTAGGGAGAGGGGCTGGGAGCGGACGGCGAAGGCGTCGCCCCGGGCTGGTTCTCCTTGGGCAGATGGCGGCTGACCTCCGCCTTCGTGAGGCCGAGCCCACCCAGCTCGATCTCGTCCCAGGCCTGCAGCCGCTTGCTCGTACGGTCCAGATAGAGGATCGACGCCTGGACCGGGTCGGGGTACTTGCCCTCGACCGCGCGCAGCCCGCTGCCACCCGTCGACCCCTCCACGCGCAGCCGCGTCCCCTTGTCCATGACCTCCATCTCCCGATGGTGGACGTGACCCGCGAGGACCAGCGGCACCTCGCCGTCCGTCCCGCGCGCCGCCGTCGGATTGTGGGCGACCGCGACGTCGACGGGGGTGCCGGCCGCCCGCTCGGCGCGCAGGGCCGAGGCCAGCCGGATGCCGGCGATCCGCTCGACCGGGTCGCCGGCCGCCTTCACCGAGCGGTCGGGGGTGTACTGCGGGTCGCCGATGCCGGCGAAGCGCAGGCCCGCGACGGTCTCGGCCTTGCCGTCGTCGAGCACGTGCACGTTCTTGAAGCGCTCCAGATAGCGCTGGGTGCGGTGCGAGTCGTGGTTGCCGCGCACCCACACGTAGGGCGCGCCGAGGTCCGCGATCGGGTCGAGGAAGGCGTTCTCGGTGGCCGAGCCGTGGTCCATGGTGTCGCCGGAGTCGACGATGACGTCGATGTCGTACTGCTCGACGAGGGAGGAGATGATCTTCCAGCTGGCCGGGTTGAGGTGGATGTCCGAGACGTGCAGGACCCGCATCGTGGTGGGGTCCGGCTGGTACGTGGGGAGCGTGGACGTCACGTCGTAGAGCTTGGTGACGTTGGTGACCAGGCGCGCCAACTCCTGCTGGTAGACGTCGAATTCGCTCACGATGCTGCGCGCGTTGCCGACCACGGAGGGGGCGCTGCTGAGCAGGCCGGAGAACTTCGGCTCCAGGACGGACTTCGGGTTCCAGGTGGCGTACGCGGCCGTGCCCGACGCGGCGAGCAGGGCGAGGGCCAGACCGCCCGCGGCGAGCGCGCGGCGGGGGCGGCGGTAGACGGCGAGGCCGAGCGCGGTGGCGCCCGAGACGACGGCGACGCAGGAGCGCACGGCCAGGTCGAGCGTGCCGTGCCCGACGTCGCGCGCGACCTCCTCCTGGAGCCCGGAGAGCCGCTCGGGGTGGTCCACCAGGGCCTGCGAGCGCACCGGGTCCAGGCGGTCCACGTCGACGTCCAGCCGGATGGGGGCGGTGTGGGAGCGGAGTTCCAGGGCGCCGAGCGGAGAGACGTTGATCTTCGTGCCGCCCGACACGGACGGGCGCAGCGTCATCCGGGTGTCCATGGGGCCGACCGGCGCGCGCACGCTGCCCACGATCAGCAGGCCGAGCCAGGCGCCGAGCAGCACGACCGTGATCAGGCCGAGGGCGCGGGCGTAGGGGTGCGGCGGGCTGACCAGTTCGGTGACGGGGTGGGTGCGGCGGGCGCGGTAGTGGCGGACGAGGGCGGCACCCGCCCTCCGTACGCGGTGCAGGACGACCGTGACGTCGCGTGCCATTGGTCCCGTATGCCCAACTGGAGGGACGGGTATGCCGGGACGGGACGGCCGCCGTGGCCGACAATGGGTGCGTGCTGGAGATGACGCGCGAGGAGTTCGAGGAACTGGTGGCCGAGGCGCTCGACCGGATTCCGCCCGAGTTGACGCGGCTGATGGACAACGTCGCGGTGTTCGTGGAGGACGAGCCGCCCGCTGACGACCCCGAGCTGCTCGGGCTCTACGAGGGCACGCCGCTGACCGACCGGGGCGAGTGGTACGCGGGCGTCCTGCCGGACCGCATCACGATCTACCGCGGTCCGACGCTGCGGATGTGCGCGTCGCGCGAGGACGTGGTCGCCGAGACGGAGATCACCGTGGTGCACGAGGTGGCCCACCACTTCGGCATCGACGACGCCCGGCTGCACGCGCTCGGGTACGGGTGAGCGAGGGCGTCCGCCCTGGTGTGCGGGGGCGGCGCGGGCAGGGGTGGAGGTCCGTGTCCTCTTGCGGGCCGCGGGAGTTGGGCAGGGCGTCCCGATTCTCAGCGCCTCAGGAGGTGCTCGGCCGTGCGCCAGTTGTACGTACCCGTCCGATGGGCCGTGGTCGCGATGGCCGTCGCGGCGACGGCGGGCTGCATGAGCGTCAGCGACGACGACGGGAACGCCCCGGGGCCGGGGCGCTCCGCCGGGCACCGCAGCGGGGCGGCCGCGCCCGACGGCGGGCCCGTGACGCAGGGCGGCGACCTCGACGCCGGCGACGAGCGCGGGCAGGGCGGCGGCCGGGGCAAGGGGAAGGGCAAGGGCAAGGGGAAGCACGGCAAGGACGCGCCGGACGCCCGCGAGTCCGCCTCGGGGGACGCGAAGCCCTCGGAGTCCGCCGACGCGTCGGCCCCCGCGGAGCCGTCGAAGCCGGGCAAGCCGGGGAAGCCCACGCCGACGCGGCCGAAGCCGACCCCGACGCCGCCGAAGCCCACGCCGACCGAGCCGAAGCCCACGCCCACCCCGACGCCGGATCCGACCACGCCCGAGCCGTCGTCGTCGGAGGGATCGGGGCAGGACGCACAGTTGCAGCGGCGGGACGACGGGATCGGGGAGCGCGAGCCGTCGCCCCAGGTGGGGCCCCGGTAGGGGCTCGGGGG
>NZ_LIRJ01000499.1 GCF_001419745.1 Streptomyces silaceus
CTGACGGTCGACCTGGAGGCGGCTCGGCGCGCGGTGACGGACGCCTGGAGCGGACGCCACCCCCGCGAAGCCACCCGACGGGTCCGGGCCACACGGCCCGGACCTCCCGGCCAGGCATCCGGGCCGACGCGGCCCGGACCGCCCGCCCCCGAAGCGCGCTTCGGGGGCGGGCGGTCCGGGCCGCGTCGGCCCGGATGCCTGGCCGGGAGGTCCGGGCCGTGTGGCCCGGACCCGTCGGGTGGCTTCGAGGGGGTGGCGTCAGCTCCAGGCGTCCGTCACCGCGCGCCGAGCCGCCTCCAGGTCGACCGTCAGACCCGACTCGCCCATCGCGGCGCCGAGGGCCGCGAGCGAGGCGTGCACGACGCCGCGCGTCGCGTCCGGGCCGTAGTGGTTGACCCGGATCATCTCCTTGGCCAGCGCGCCGCCCCCGGCGACCAGCGGAAGCACCGGATCGGCGGCGAGCGCCCTGGCGACCAGCTCCGAGGCGTCGACGCCCGAAGGCGCCCGCAGGGTGGTGGCGACCGGTGCCGCGTCCCGGGCCTCGTGCACGTACGGCTCCAGACCCCCGCCCAGCGCGAGCGCGCCCGCGCGCGTGGCGGCCGCGGCGGTGGCGTGCCGTGCCATCAGGGCGTCCAGGCCCTCCGTCTCGATGCGCTCCACGCACGCCTCCAGGGCGAGCATCTCCAGCTGGGCGGGCGCGTGCAGCAGGGCCTTGCGGCCGCCGTCGATCCAGCGCTCCTTCCAGTCCAGGAGCGAGAGGTAGGAGCGGCGCGGCGCCTGCGGGTTGGCGGCCATGCGCTCCCAGGCCCGCTCGCTCACCGACACGGCCGAGACGCCCGCCGGGCCGCCCATCGCCTTCTGCGCGCCGATCACGCACAGGTCCACGCCCCACGCGTCCGGCAGCAGCGGCTCGGCGGCCACCGAGGCGACGGCGTCCAGCATGAACAGCGCGCCGTGCGCGCGCACCACCTCGCCGATCTCGGCTACGGGGTTGGTGTTGCCGGTCGCCGCCTCGGCGTGCACCAGCGAGACGAAGTCGATCTCCGGGTGCTCGGCGAGGGCCTGGCGCACCTGGTCGGCCGTGACGGCCGTGTGGAAGGGCACCGCGAGGTCGACGACGGTCGCGCCGCAGTCCCGCAGCCAGTCGCCGAAGGTCTGGCCGTACGGCCCGGTGATCACGTTCAGCGCGGTCGTGCCGGGTCGGGCCGCGCCGCGGATGCACCCCTCCAGGGGGAGCAGGGCCTCGCCCTGCGTGATCACGACGTCCTGCTCGGTGGCGAGCAGACGGGCCACCCGCGCCTCGATGGCGGCGAAGTGCTGGGCGCTCAGCGGCGCCAGGTCCAGAAAGGGATGCGTCACGGTACTGCTCACGTCACTGCTCACTTCGCTCACGAGTTCGTTCGGGCTGCGCTACCGAGCGTACCGGCCGCCTTTTAGGCTGCTGTGCATGAGCGATCACGCGGTGCTGCACGTGAAGGGGCGGGTGCTCGTCGGGCCCGACGACGTACGGGACGAACTGTGGGTGGTCGGGGGGAGGGTGACCTACGACCGCCCGGTCGCGCCCGCGACGGAGACGGTGACCGTGGCGGGCTGGGCGCTGCCCGGCCTGGTCGACGCGCACTGCCACGTCGGCCTGGACACCCACGGTCCCGTCGACGCCGACACCGCAGAGAAGCAGGCCCTCACCGACCGCGAGATCGGCACCCTCCTCATCCGCGACGCGGGCTCCCCGTCGGACACCCGCTGGATCGACGACCGCGAGGACCTCCCGAAGATCATCCGCGCGGGCCGGCACATCGCGCGCACGCGCCGCTACATCCGCAACTATGCCCATGAGATCGAGCCCGAGGACCTGGTCGCGTACGTCGCCCAGGAGGTGCGGCGCGGTGACGGCTGGGTCAAGCTCGTGGGCGACTGGATCGACCGCGAGGTCGGCGACCTGACCGCCTGCTGGCCCCGCGGGGCCGTCGAGGCGGCGATCGCCGAGGCCCATCGGCTCGGCGCGCGCGTCACGGCCCACTGCTTCGCCGAGGACTCCCTGCGGGATCTCGTCGAGGCGGGCATCGACTGCATCGAGCACGCGACCGGGCTCACCGAGGAGACCATCCCGCTGTTCGCGGAGCGGGGCGTCGCGATCGTGCCGACGCTGGTCAACATCGCCACGTTCCCGGACCTCGCCGCGGGCGGCGAGCAGAAGTTCCCGCGCTGGTCGGACCACATGCGCCGGCTCCACGCGCGCCGCTACGACACGGTGCGCGCCGCGTACGACGCGGGCGTCCCGATCTACGCGGGCACCGACGCCGGCGGCTCCCTGCCGCACGGCCTGGTCGCCGCGGAGGTCGCCGAGCTGACCCTCGCGGGCATCCCGGTCCTGGACGCGCTCTCGGCGACGACGTGGGGCGCGCGGGAGTGGCTGGGGCGGCCGGGGCTCGTGGAGGGCGCGCCGGCCGACCTCGTGGTCTACGAGGCGGATCCCCGCGAGGACGTGCGGGTCCTCGCGGCGCCCCGGCGGGTCGTGCTGAACGGGAAGGTGGTCGGTTGACCCGGGCGTGACGCGGGGGCGGCGTGGTTCGTTGCGCTCCTCCCGGAGGGCGCCGGGCGTCAACGTCCCTGTGCGGGACGGGCGTTGCGAGGGGTGTGGAGGTGGTGGAAGGGAACGCGCGTGCCGGGAGATTCGAAAGCAGGCGCGGAAACGTCCCTTTGGAGTGAACTCACGCCAGGTTGCTGCCCGTTCACTCTGAGTGCGTAAAGATTCCGGCGTCGCCCTCGCCGAAGGAGGGCGACGCCATCGGTGCGTACGCGATGTCCCCATGTGGCGTGCGCGGACGGTGGCCCCGTTTCTCTTGTGAGGGTCCCACCACCTTGAACAGCGACATCTTCCGGAACGCCGACGTCGTCCGTCCGCGTTCGTCCGCCCGCCGCCTCGCCGTCGTCTCCGTCGCCACGGCCCTCGCCGCGGGGCCCCTCGCGCTCGCCGGCGCGGGGTCCGCGCAGGCCACGGGCGGCGGCGAGGGCCACCGGGGCGGGCGCGCCGACGCGGTCGTCCTGCGGACCGGGCTCGACGTCTCCCTGCTCAACAAGACCGTGAACGTTCCGCTCAAGGTCGCCCTGAACGAGGTACGGGCGCCCGCGAGCGCCGAGAAGACCGCGCTGACCGCCCGGCTTGACGGGGTCGACGGGGGACGGCCCTTCAGCGTGCTGCGCGCGGACGTGGCGACGGCCAGGGCGACCGTGAAGGGCGGCACGGCGGAGGGCTACAGCAACATCGCGCGGGCCAGGATGCATGTGCCGGGGCTGCCGCTGCTCTCCCTCATCGAGGTCGAGCAGGTCACGTCCAAGGCGGTATGCGAGGCCGGGAAGCGGCCCGTCGCCGAGTCGAACCTGCTGGGCGGGGTGACCGTGCTCGGCAAGAAGGTCACGCTGACCGCCGGGCAGGCGACGCGGGTGTCGGTGCCGGGGGTGGGCGAGGTGCGGCTGGATCTCTCGAAGACGCACACGACGTCGAACACGGCGGCGGCGTCCGCGCTGGAGCTGAACGTGTCCGTGAACCCGCTGAAGCTGAACGTGGCGGAGGTCGAGGGGACGGTGACGCTCGCGGGGGCGGGGTGTGAGACGCCGGTGAAGGAGAGGGAGGGCGGGACGAAGCCGCAGGGGGAGCGGGAGAAGCCGGTGGAGTCCAAGCCGGAGCCGAAGCCCGCGGAGGCGAACCTCGCGGAAACGGGCGGCAACTCACTGACGCCGTACATCGCGGGCGGCGCGGTGGTGCTGCTGGCGGCGGGGGGCGGAGCGGTGGCCCTGACACGCCGCAGCCGAGGCTAGCGCCGGGACTGGCGGGGGCGCCTTGTCTGGCGGGGCGCCTTGGGTTGGGGTCTGCGCCTTGGGTTCGTCGGTGGTGCGGGGTCGTGGGCGTCTGCGCCTTGGCGGTGCTGCGCCTGTTGTCCGTCTGGGGGGCGGGGCCGCGGGGGTATGTGCGTACTCGCTATCCCTGCGTCACGCCTCAAGTCCAAAGACGCCAGATGACGCTCGGCGCTCCGTGCGCACATACCCCCACGTCCCCTCGGGCGCGCGTGCGACCGCG
>NZ_LIRJ01000005.1 GCF_001419745.1 Streptomyces silaceus
CACATCACCGGCTCGTACCCCGCCCCCAGCGCCCGCCTGAGCGAAGGGACCCGCTCCGGGGCGAACGGCTTGCCCCGCGAGTCGTCGACCACCATCGCCGGCGGGCGGGCCCGCAGCTCCGCACGGAAGACGGGCCAGGCCCCGGCGACCCCGTACTTCTCGCCCACCTGAGGGCCGTCGCGCCCCCCGCTGTAGTTCGTGAGGAGACCCGCCGTCAGATAGCGGCTGGCGGGGGCGCGATCGGCGAGCCAGTACGTCTCGGGGTGCATGCCCCAGAACAGGACCCGGTCGTGCGGGGCGGTGTGCGCCTTGACCGTCTCCGCGAGGCGCACCGCGTGCGCCAGGTCGGGGCGCGGGGCGAGCAGGCCCCAGGCCAGGAAGACCGCGCACGCGCACCCCGAGACCACGATCGCCCGCGCGGTCCGCTCGCCCGGCAGGATGTGCAGGGCCGCCGCTCCCAACAGGGCGAGCGGCGGCATGAGTTGCAGGTAGTAGTGGCCGAAGAAGTGGAAGCCGAGCAGGACCGCGGCCGCGGACGCGGCGAGCCAGAGCCACAGGTCGCCCGCCCCGGTGCGGGCGATGCGCAGGACGCGTACGACCGGCGGCAGGACGCCCGCACAGGCCGCCGCCAGGATCGCCGCGTTCACCAACCCCCGCACCAGGACGTGGAGTTCGGATCCCGTGAAGGAGGCGTACGCGCCCGAGCCCGTCACCGTCCAGAACAGGAAGCCCGAGGGGGTCGTCAGCAGGGCCGCGGCGAGCACGGGGGCGCACAGACCGGCCGCGAGGCGCGGTCCGTCCCGCCGGGGCATCCCGGCCCGCCACAGCAGCCAGGCGACCGGCAGCAGCACCGCTCCCCCGGTCTGCTTGGCGAGGAAGGCGCAGGCGACCGCGGTGCCCGCGGCGCCCCATCTGCGGCGGTCGGCGCACCACATGGCGGCGGCCGTGCAGGGCAGCATGAAGATCTCGAAGGTGGCCGCCTGGGTGTCCTCCGGGTTGAGGCCGATCGAGATCAGGAGGTACAGGACGCCGGCGGTGCGGCCCGCGCCGTCCCCCCAGCGGCGCCGGGCCAGCGAGGCCAGGAGCACCGCGGTCAGGAGCTGGGCGGCGACCGCGAGGATCTTCAGCGGCAGCAGCGAGGTGTCACCGAAGAGGGCGAAGGCGCCCGCGTAGAGCCAGGGGACGAGCGGCGGCTTGCGGTCGACGACCGTCTCGTAGAGCTCGCCGCCGTCCGCCAACATCCTTGCCTGGACGGCGAGATAGCCCTCGTCGGGGTTCCACAGCGACCATCGGAAGGACGGCAGCCGGGTCACGCACGCCAGGGCGGCGAGCAGCGGCAGCAGCCGGGTCCAGTACGGATCCCGGGCACCGCCGGGGACGTACTCCTTGCGCGGGCCCGGCACCCGGAGGGTGCGTACGGAGCGTAGTGATGCGGAGGGCGCGGCGAGCATATGGAGCACGCTATCCGGCCCCGCAGTTCCCTACGGATCGGGACATACGGGGCCGGGCAACAAGGTGCACCGAAGAAGAGTGACTACAGGGCGTCACCCGCTTGCGGGTCGCGCTGGTGCAGCCGGCTGTGCGAACGCCCGTACACGAAGTAGATGACCACGCCGAGCACCATCCAGACGCCGAACCGCAGCCAGGTCTCCGCCGGCAGGTTCAGCATCAGCCACAGCGACGCGAGCACCGACAGGATCGGGACGAACGGCACCAGCGGGGTGCGGAAGGAGCGCGGCAGGTCGGGGCGCTGCTTGCGGAGCAGGATGACGCCGAGGGCGACGACGACGAAGGCGAACAGCGTACCGATGTTGACCAGTTCGGCCAGCTCGTCGATGGAGGTGAAGCCGGCGACGACGGCCACGATGACACCGAGCAGGATCGTCGAGCGGTAGGGGGTGCCGAACTTCGGGTGGACCTTGGAGAAGGTCAGCGGCAGCAGTCCGTCGCGGCTCATCGCGAAGAAGACGCGGGTCTGTCCGAGCAGCAGGATCATGCAGACCGAGGTGAGGCCGACGGCCGCGCCGAAGCTGATCAGGCCCGCCCAGAAGGGGTGCCCGACGGCCTTGAAGGCGTCCGCGAGCGGCGCGTCCGTGGAGAGGTCGGTGTACTTCTGCATGCCGGTGACGACGACGGAGACGGCGACGTACAGGAGCGTGCAGATGAAGAGCGAGCCGAGGATGCCGCGGGGCACGTCGCGCTGCGGGTTGTGGGTCTCCTCGGCGGCGGTGGCGACGATGTCGAAGCCGATGAACGCGAAGAAGACGACGGCCGCCGCGGTGAAGATGCCCATCACGCCGAAGTTCGACGGCGTGAAGCCGAAGATCAGCTGGACCAGCGGCGCGGTGATGCCGCCGCCGCCCTCGACGTGCTCGGTCGGCGGGATGAACGGGTCGTAGTTGGCACCGGTGATGAAGAAGGCCCCGACGACGATGACCAGGAGCACCACGGTCACCTTGACGGCCACGATGACGCTGGTGACCCGCGAGGAGAGCTTCATGCCCGCGACGAGGATGGCGGTGAGGACGAGCACGAGGATGCAGGCGAGCAGGTCGAAGCCGAACTTCCCCTCGTGCGTCCCGCTGAGCGCCTGCGGCAGATGCAGGCCCGCGGTGTCCAGGAGCGAGCGCAGATAGCCGGACCAGCCGACCGCGACCACGGCGCAGCCGAGTGCCAGCTCCAGGATCAGGTCCCAGCCGATGATCCACGCCGGGAACTCGCCGAGCGAGGCATACGAGAAGGTGTACGCGGACCCGGCCACCGGCACCGTCGACGCGAACTCGGCGTAGCAGAGCGCCGCGAGTCCGCAGACCAGGCCGGCGACGACGAAGGCGAGGGCCACCGAGGGCCCCGCCGTCTCCTTGGCGATCTTTCCGGTCAGGACGAAGATGCCGGTGCCGATGATGACGCCGACGCCGAAGACCGTGAGATCGAGCGCGGACAGCGACTTCTTGAGCGCGTGCTCCGGCTCCTCGGTGTCCCTGATGGACTGCTCGACGCTCTTCGTCCTGAAGAGGGTGCTGCTCACGGGCGTACCTCCCACGCTTGTCGTCCCCGACATGATCGAGAGACCGAGTACCCCGTAAGCCCCGGCACGGGCCCATTCACGCGAATGGGCCGGTCCCACCACCCGTACAGGGTGTCGGGACCGGCCCATCGGCCGCGTCGGTTGACGGTCAGTCGCGGGCGGGCTCCACGGAGTCCACGGACACCGCGGTGGACCGCTCGAATCGGCCGTCCAGCTTGGCGACCAGGCCGGTGACCTGCCGGGCGATGTCCGGGGCGGTCAGCCCGATCTCGGCCATGACCTCCTTGCGGGAGGCGTGGTCGAGGAAGCGCGGCGGGATGCCGAAGTCGCGCAGCGGCACATCGACACCGGCGTCGCGCAGTGCCTGGGAGACGGCCGAACCGACGCCGCCGGCGCGGGAGTTGTCCTCGACGGTGACGACGACGCGGTGCTGCTCGGCGAGCGGCGCCATGGCCTCGTCGACCGGCTTGACCCAGCGGGGGTCGACCACGGTCGTGGAGATGCCCTGCTTGTCGAGCAGGTCGGCGATCTCCAGGCACATGGGCGCGAGCGCGCCGACGGAGACGAGCAGGACGTCCGGGCGGTCGGCGCCCGGCTCGCGCAGCACGTCCATGCCGCCGACCGTGCCGACGGCCTTGACCGCCGGGCCGACCGCGCCCTTGGAGTAGCGCACGACGGTCGGGGCGTCGTCGACCTCGACGGCCTCGCGCAGCTGCAGGCGGACCTGGTCGGCGTCGCGCGGGGCGGCGATCCGCAGGGTCGGCACG
Organism: Streptomyces silaceus; assembly: GCF_001419745.1. Lineage (GTDB taxonomy): Bacteria > Actinomycetota > Actinomycetes > Streptomycetales > Streptomycetaceae > Streptomyces > Streptomyces silaceus. The sequence goes on from NZ_LIRJ01000005.1 coordinate 3,796, forward strand.
CACTGGAGGATCGACATGTCCCACATGCCGTTGTGCGAGGCACCGTCCGTGCCGGTGACGCCGGCGCGGTCCAGGACGAAGGTGACGCCGCACTTGTGCAGGGCCACGTCCATCAGGAGCTGGTCGAAGGCGCGGTTGAGGAAGGTCGCGTAGACGGCGAAGACCGGGTGCAGCCCGCCGGTGGCCAGGCCCGCGGCCGAGACGGCGGCGTGCTGCTCGGCGATGCCGACGTCGTAGACCCGGTCGGGGAACGCCTTGGCGAACTTGGCCAGGCCGACCGGCTGCAGCATCGCCGCGGTGATCGCGACGATGTCCTCCCGCTCGTGGCCGAGCTTGACCATCTCCTCGCCGAACACGGACGTCCAGTCCATGCCGCCCGCGGCGATGGGCAGGCCGGTGTCGGGGTGGATCGGGCCGATGCCGTGGAAGTGGTCGGCCTCGTCGTCCTCGGCGGGCTTGTAGCCGCGGCCCTTCTCGGTGAGGCAGTGCACGATGACCGGGCCGCCGAAGCGCTTGGCGCGCTGCAGGGCGGACTCCAGGGCCTCGATGTCGTGGCCGTCGATCGGGCCGACGTACTTCAGGCCGAGGTCCTCGAACATGCCCTGCGGGGCGATGAAGTCCTTCAGGCCCTTCTTGGCGCCGTGCAGGGTCTCGTAGAGCGGCTTGCCGACGACGGGCGTGCGCTCCAGGATGTCCTTCCCGCGGGCCAGGAAGCGCTCGTAGCCGTCGGTGGTGCGCAGGGTCGCCAGGTGGTCGGCGAGCCCGCCGATCGTGGGGGCGTAGGAACGCTCGTTGTCGTTGACGACGATGACCAGCGGGCGGTCCTTGGCGGCGGCGATGTTGTTCAGCGCCTCCCAGGCCATGCCGCCGGTGAGCGCGCCGTCCCCGATGACGGCGACGACGTGGTCGTCCTTGCCGCGCACCTGGTTGGCCTTGGCCAGGCCGTCGGCCCAGCCGAGGACCGTCGAGGCGTGGCTGTTCTCGATCACGTCGTGCTCGGACTCGGCGCGCGAGGGGTAGCCGGACAGGCCTCCCTTGTTGCGGAGCTTGCCGAAGTCCTGGCGGCCGGTGAGCAGCTTGTGCACATAGCTCTGGTGGCCGGTGTCGAAGAGGACCTTGTCCTGGGGCGACTCGAAGACCCGGTGCAGGGCGATGGTGAGCTCGACCACACCGAGGTTCGGACCGAGGTGGCCGCCGGTCTTGGAGACGGCGTCGACCAGGAAGCCCCGGATCTCTCCGGCCAGCTGGTTCAGCTCCTCGGCGCTGAGCCGGTCCAGATCGCGCGGTCCCGTGATGCGGGTCAGCAGCGGCACCCGTGCCTCCTTGCAATAGAGCTGACATGTGCTGTTCGAGCATTGCCGGGTCTGTCGAGTCTAATGTTCCGTCGCCGTGGACCGCGTCCGGGAGGCGAATTCCCGGTCACACGAACAGACGCACCGGTCAGGGAACAGATGTTCCCTGACCGGTGCGCAAGGCGCGTCCCTCGATGGCCCGGAGGGGCCGGAAAGGGGCGCGGGGAACCGCGCGACCGGCCACGACGAACCCGCAGCCGGGGAACCGCGCAGTTCAGGGGGCCGCTACGCGCGCCCCGCCGACTTCTGCGTACGCCGCGAGACCGAGTCGATGACGACCGCCGCGAGAAGAACCGCACCGGTGATCATGTACTGAATCTCACTCGCCATGCCGAGCAGGTTCAGACCCTGCTGGATCGACTGGATCACGAGCATGCCGAGCAGCGCGGACCACACCTTGCCGCGGCCGCCGAAGAGGCTCGTGCCGCCGATGACCGCCGCGGCGATCACCATCATCAGGGTGTTGCCGCCGCCGAGGCTCTTCGTCGCGCCGCCGGAGAGGCTCGCGATGAAGAGGCCGCCGAAGGCCGCCAGCATGCCGGAGATCGCGAAGACGGTGATCCGGATGCGGTCGACGCTGATGCCCGCGCGGCGCGCGGCCTCCGCGTTGCCGCCGACCGCGAAGACCTGCCGGCCGAAGGTGGTGCGCCGGGCCACGAAGTCCGCGATGACGAGGACGGCGAGGAAGAGCACCAGGGCCAGCGGCAGGCCGCGGGCGCCCTCGGGCTCGTTCAGCTCGTACGCCGCGCCGCCCGCGAGGACGGCGACGACGACCGTGCGCAGCACGATCTCGCTGACCGGGCGCGCGGGCAGCCCGGCGGACTTGCGGCGGCGGCTGTCGAGCAGCAGCGACCCCGCGTACGCGACGATCGCGACGGCGGCGAGACCGTACGCCGCGGCCTTGTCCGCGAAGAAGTGCCCGGTCAGGTCCTCGACGACGCTGCCCTCGGGCGTGTTGATGCTGCCCTCGCCGCCCATCAGCCAGATCTGCAGACCGCTCCAGCCGAGGAAGCCGGCGAGGGTGACCACGAAGGCGGGCACGCCGATCTTGGCGAAGAAGAATCCGTGGACGGCGCCGATGACCAGGCCGGACAGGATGGCGATGAGCACCGCGAGCCAGTCGTTGAGCCCGTGCGTGACACTCAGCACGGCCCAGACGGCCGCGCCCATGCCGGCCACCGAGCCGACCGAGAGGTCGATCTCGCCGAGCAGCAGGACGAAGACGATGCCGACGGCCATGATGCCGAGGCCGGAGGTGAAGACCGCGATGTTCGCGAGGCTGCTCGCGTCCAGGAAGTGGTCGTTCTTCATCTGGAAGATGATCGCGATGACGATCAGGCCGATGACGACGGGCAGCGAGCCGAGCTCACCGCCGCGCATCTTGCGCTTGAACTCGGTCCAGTAGCCGGCCAGGCCCTCCTCGCGGACGAGCAGGCGCGGGTCGACGGCCGGGACGGGCGCGGCCGACTCCTCGACGGGGGCGGCGTCGGGGGCCTTCGGGGTCTTGGCGAGGTCGCTCACTTGGCGTCCTCCTTCGTCGCCGTGGCCGTGCGCGCCTTGCGGCGGGTGACGGCGTTGTCCGTGGCGCCGGTGATCGCGGCGATGATCTCTTCGTTGGTGGTGTCGGCGACGGAGAAGACGCCGTTGTTGCGGCCGAGCCGCAGCACCGCGACCTTGTCCGCGACGGCCTTCACGTCGGCCATGTTGTGGCTGATGAGGATCACGCCGTGGCCGCGCTCGCGCAGCCGCTCGACCAGGTCGAGGACCTGCGCGGTCTGCTCGACGCCGAGGGCCGCGGTGGGCTCGTCGAGGATGACGACCTTGGGGTCGCCGACCAGCGCGCGGGCGATGGCGACGACCTGGCGCTGACCGCCGGAGAGCGCCGCGACCGGGATGCGGACGCTGGGGATGCGGATGGAGAGGGTGTCCAGGAGCTCCCTGGCCCGCTTCTCCATCTTGATCTCGTCGAGGACGGAGGCGCTCTTCAGCTCGCTGCCGAGGAAGAGGTTCGCGACGACGTCGAGGTTGTCGCAGAGGGCGAGGTCCTGGTAGACGGTGGCCACGCCGAGGTTCTGGGCGTCGTGGGGCCGTCCGATGCGGACGCTCCTGCCCTCCCACTCGATGGTCCCGTCGTCGATCGGGTGGACGCCCGAGATCGTCTTGACGAGGGTGGACTTTCCGGCGCCGTTGTCGCCGACGAGGGCGACCACCTCACCGGTGTGGATCTCGAGGTCTACGTCCGTGAGCGCCTGGACGGCGCCGAACCGCTTGGAGACCCCGCGCAACGCCAGCACGGGCGTAGCGGACACGTGAATCATCTCCTTCGCCGCCTGTCCGGCGGGGATGGTGGTGCATCAAGGGCAAGCCCGGTGCCCGCCCCTCCGATTGCGGGGCGGTTTGTGAGGCGGGCACCGGACCGGTACTGGAGTCCGTCGCACGTACGTCCAGGGAGCGCTCTCACGCTCCGCGGAACCCACGTCGTACGAACGGCTTTACCGCAAGGGGGAGTTACTTGATACCCGCGGCGTCGCACGCCTTCTTGTACTGGGCCGTGCAGATCTCGCTGACCTTGTAGACCTTGTCCTTGACGATCGTGTCGGCGACCTCGTCCTTGGTGATCGCCTGCGCGTCGTACAGCTTCGCGGGGATGTCCTTGAAGTCGCCGCTGAGCGAATTGACCTTGCGGTCGGTGATCGTGTCGATGCTCTTGCCCTGGAGCAGGCGCACGGCGATCTCGGCGGTGGTCTCGGCCTCCGGCTTGATCTCCTTGTAGATCGTGTAGTCCTGGTCGCCGCTCAGCAGGCGCTGCACGCCCGCGAGTTCGGCGTCCTGGCCACCGACCGGGACCTTGATGCCGCGCTGCTTCAGCGCGGTGATCGCGCCGCCCGCCATGCCGTCGTTGGCGGCGTAGACGCCCTGGATGCCGTCCTTGCCGAGCTTGTCGATCGCGGAGGACATCTTGCGGTTCGCCTCGTCCGGCGACCAGTCCGGGATGTCCTGCTCGTACGCGATCTTCTTGACCTGCTTGTCGAGCACCGAGTGGGCGCCCTTCTTGAAGAAGGGGGCGTTCGGGTCGGTCGGCGAGCCGTTGATCATGACGACGTTGGCGTCCTTGGCCTTGGAGCCGAGCGCCTTGACCATGGCCCCGCCCTGCAGGCGGCCGATCTTCTCGTTGTCGTACGAGACGTAGGCGGAGAGCGGGCCCTCGGCGAGGCGGTCGTACGCGACGACCTTGACGCCCTGCTTGTCGGCCTGCTTGACCCACGACTTGGTCGACTTGTAGTCGACCGCGTCCAGGATGATCACCTTGACGCCCTGCGTGACAAGGGCCTCGAACTGCTTCTTCTGGGTCTCGATGTCCTGAGCGGCGTTGTTGTACTTGACCTCGCAGTCCGAGCAGAGTTCCTTGATCTTCGCCTCCATGATGGGGCGGTCGAAGGTCTCGTAGCGCGTGGTCTTGTTCTCCGGGAGCAGCAGGCCGATGGTCTTGCCGTCGCCGCTGCCCTTGTCGTCGTCGCCGTCTCCGGCCTTGCCACAGGCGGTCATGGCGAGCGCCATCGAGACCGCGGCCGTGCCTATGACGACGCGACGCGTCATTGCGTTCATGGTGGGGTGCCTCCCTGACGAGGCCGCGTCGTTGCGGCCGAGGTGGCTCGAAGTCAACTCGGCCGCCACACCAGCGTCAAGGAGTAAATCCTTAACGAGATGACAACGGTGCCATGCGTTATCTAAGTGAAGACAGGTGCGGTCGCAGGCAGCGATCCGTCCAAAAGTGTCGAATCGCCCATCTCGCTGAGGGCGAGGGCGAGGGCGCCCAGCACCTCGGCCCGCCCCCCAAGTGCTCCCGGAAGCACGGACAGTTGGCGCGCCGCGCTCGGGATGGCGTACCGCCCGACCGACTCCCTGATCGGCCCGAGGACCAGCTCACCGGCCTCCGCGAGGTCGCCGCCGAGGACGACACGGGAGGGGTTGAGGAGGTTGCAGAGATTCGCGACGCCGCTGCCGATGTGCCGGCCGACGTCCGCGATCACGCGCCGGCAGCCCGGGTCGCCGTCGCGCGCGAGGCCGACCACGCGCTCCATGGTCAGATCGGTGCCGTGGCTGGACTGGAGCAGCGGCAGGACGTAGCGGGCGGCGGTGAAGGTCTCCAGGCAGCCGCGGTTGCCGCAGCGGCAGACCGGGCCCGACTCGTCCAGGGTGATGTGGCCGATCTCCCCCGCGGTGCCGCCGGGCCCGCGGTAGATCCGCCCGCTGATCACCAGGCCCGCGCCGACGCCGCTGGCGACCTTGATGTACGCGAGGTCCTTGACCCCGCGCCCGCTCCCCCAGACCAGCTCGCCGAGCGCGCCGAGGTTGGCGTCGTTGTCGACGTGCACGGGCACGCCGAGGCGGGCGCCCAGCTCCTCGGCGGGCTTGGTGCCGGTCCAGCCCGGCAGGATCGACGTGGAGCCGAGGGTGCCGGACTCCACGTCGATGGGTCCGGGCACGCCGAGCCCCACGCCCGCGATCTTGGTGGGGTCGACGCCGGTGGCCTCGATCAGCCGGGTGACCAGCTGCTCGGCGCGGTCGAAGCCCTGCGCGGCGGACGCGTCGACGTCCAGCGGCTCGGACTCCTCGGCGAGGACCTGGTGGGCGAGGTTGCCCACGGCCACGCGCAGGTGCGTGTGGCCGAAGTCGACGCCGATGACGATGCCCGCGTCGCCGCTCAGCGAGACGCTGCGGGCCCGCCTGCCGCCCGCCGAGGTGGGCGTGACCTCGACCGTCCCGCCGTCCTTCAGCTCCCGGACGATGTTGGAGACCGTCGCCGCCGACAGACCCGTCGTCCTCGCGATCTCCGCCTGCGTGAGCGATCCGGCGAGCCGCACCGCGCGCACGACCCGCTCCAGATTGGCCCGGTGCAGAGAGGACTGCGACCCCGGAGTCTCCATTGACTCTCACCCTTTGCCCTATTTCGGGCGACCGCCTGACCGCCCGTGACGCCGGCCTCGGAATCGGGAACCGGGCCATGTACAAGTTGTGAACTCCAAACTCTGCCGAAGGAGATGCCACAGTCAAGTCCTTGACGGGGATCGGGGACGGACCCCTGTGCGCCCCCCGCCGGGGGGACCGGCCAGTTCCACAAGACCGTGGGGCGCGGGAGGCGGGCGCGTCAGCGGTGAAGGGGCGGCTTCCCGGGTTCGGATGCCGAACGCTGCGGCTCGGGTGGCGCTGCGGCTCAGACCGTGAAACGGTCCGGATCGGCCCGCTTCCAGTCGTCCGCCCAGCCCGCCGCAGCACCGCCCGACGTGCCGCCGTCGAGCAACTGCCCGGGGGCGAGCCACTCGTAGAGCTCGCTGTAGGCGCGCACGTCCCCGCTGAAGGCGACGCGGCGGTGGAGCATGCCGGGGTGCAGCTCGGCGGGGCGGTCCACCCCCATCGCGGCCATGATCTGCAGCGCGCCGCGCACCGTGGCCCGCTGGAAGCGCTCGACGCGCCGCGCCTTGTCGGCCACGTCCAGGGCCCGGCTCCGGCGGGGGTCCTGGGTGGCCACGCCCACGGGACAGGTGTTGGTGTGGCACCGCTGGGCCTGGATGCAGCCGACGGCGAACATCATCGCGCGGGCCGCGTTGGTGTAGTCCGCCCCGATCGCCAGGCGCTTGACGATGTCCGCGCCGGTGGCGACCTTGCCGCTGGCTCCGACGGCGACACGGCCTCGCAGTCCCGTGCCGACCAGGGCGTTGTGGAGGGTCATCAGGCCCTCGGTGAGCGGCAGGCCGACGTGGTCGGCGAACTCCAGGGGCGCGGCGCCCGTGCCGCCCTCGGCGCCGTCGACGACGATGAAATCGGGCGTGGTGCCCTCGTCCAGCATGGCCTTGCACAGCGCGAGCACCTGGCCGCGGGAGCCGACGCAGAGCTTGAACCCGGCGGGTTTGCCGCCGGCGAGCTCCCGCATCCGGGCGATGAAGCGGACCAGCTCGCGCGGGGTGGAGAAGACCCGGTGGTAGGGCGGCGAGATCACCGTCTCGCCCTCGGGCACCTCGCGTACGGCGGCGATCTCGGCGTTGACCTTGGCGCCGGGCAGCACGCCTCCGATGCCCGGCTTGGCACCTTGGGAGAGCTTCAGGGACACGCACGTGACGTGGGGGTGCGCGGCCTTGCGGGCGAACGCGTCGGGGTCGAAGTCGCCGTCGGGCGTGCGGC
>NZ_LIRJ01000050.1 GCF_001419745.1 Streptomyces silaceus
CCCCACTTCCCCGCAGTTCCCTCGTCGTCAGCCCCACCGCGGCCACCGCGCCCAGACACAGCAGCCCGCCACCCACCAGCGCCACCGACCCCGACGTGGCGTCCGCGATCAGGCCGCCGCGCAGGTTGCCGAGGTCCGGGCCGGCCTGGCCGACGATCTGTTCCACCGCGCTGACGCGGCCGAGGAGTTCCTTGGGCGTGTGCCGCTGTACGACCGTGCTCCGGGAGACGACCGCGACCGTGTCGGCGGCGCCCGCCACGGCCAGGAAGGCCAGACCGGCCCAGGGGTCGCTCGCCATGCCGAACAGCGTCAGGGCCGCGCCCCACGCGGCGGAGCCGCCCAGCATCACCAGGCCGGGGCGGGGCAGCCGGGTGAACGTGCCGGACAGGAGCGACGCGGCGACGCCGCCGACGGCGATGGCCGTCAGGAACAGGCCGAGCGTGCGCGGATCACCGCCGAACCGCTCGGAGTTGACCAGGGGGAACAGGCTGATCGGCATCGACAGCACGGTGGTCGCCAGGTCGGTGAGCAGTGCTCCGCGGACGACCGGGGTGCGGCCCAGGAAGGCGAGCCCGTCCAGGACCCCGCGCAGTCCGGGGCGCGCGGGCGTGTCCCCGGGCGTCATCGGCGGCAGCCCGCACGCGCCCCAGAGCGCGGCGACGAAGGCCGCCGCGTCGATCGCGTAGCAGGCGCCGACCCCCAGTGCTCCCACGGTCAGTCCGCCCAGCGCGGGCCCGAGCAGCATGGCACCCTGGAAGGAGATCCGGTTCAGCGCCAGGCCCGCGGCCAGCTGGTGCGGGGGCAGCAGATGCGGGACGAACGTGCGCGAGGCGGGACCGCCGCCCGCGACACAGCAGGACTGGAGCGCGACCAGCCCCAGCACCCCGGCGGCGGGCAGGTGCCCGAAGAGGCCCTGTAGCGCCAGGAGCAGCGAGCACACGGCCTGCCCGGTGGTCATGAGCAGGTAGAACTTCCGGCGGTCCACCCGGTCGACGAGCGATCCGGCGAAGAGGCCGAGCGTGACGAGCGGCACCGCCTGGGCCAGGCCGACGGCACCCGTCCACGTGGTGCTGCCGGTCGTCTGCCAGATCTGGAACATCACGGCGACGAGCGTCATCTGGCCGCCGAGGCCGGACAGTGACTGGCCGGCCCACAGCCGCCGGAACGGCGCCGATGTCCGCAGCGGCGTCACGTCGAGCAGCGCGCGCCTCAGGCCCATGCGCCCCGGTCGCCCGCGGCGCGCCCGTCTCAGTCCCACTCGGGGTCCTCGGCCAGTTTCTCGGCGATCCGCTCGTGGAAGCCCTTGCGGTCCAGGGCCCGCTCGATGTCGGCGACGGCCCGGGAGAGCGGGTAGGGGATCTCCGCCTCCAGGTCGGCGATCGCGGCCTCGGTGGCCCGCCACTCCGCCGCCAGACGGCCGACGACGGCGCGCGACTTGGCGGTGAGCGTCACCTTCCGGGTGCGCGCGTCGTCGCCCACGACGGTCTCGACCCAGCCGTCCCTGCGCATCGCGGCGACCTTCTGGCTGAGCGCCGAGTGCGTGCGCTGCACCGACTCGGCCAGCTCCGCGATGGTCATGGGGCCGCACGCGTGGAGCCGGAGCAGCTCCATGACGTAGCTGGGCTTGAGTCCGTCGATCCGCCGCTCGGCATAGGTCCGCGCGATGTCGGCGTCCATCGCCGCCTGGAGCAGCCGCAGGGGGCGCCACAGGCTCCGCAGTGACGGGTCGGGCGCGGGGGTCTCGGTCATGCGATGGATCGTAACAGTGCTTATATAAGTGCTGTCACTTTTGGGCGTTGCATAAAACTGCGGGTATTTGTATAGTCATGCCATCCAAGAGGAGGGTTCCATGGCGGTACGCGCAGCAGTGGCTGGAGCGAGCGGGTATGCGGGCGGCGAACTGCTGCGCCTGCTGCTCGTCCACCCCGAGGTGGAGATCGGCGCACTGACCGGCAACGCGAACGCGGGACAGCGCCTGGGTGCGCTGCAGCCGCACCTTCTTCCGCTCGCCGACCGCGTCCTGGAGCCGACCACCCCCGAGGTCCTCGCGGGCCACGACGTCGTGTTCCTCGCCCTGCCCCACGGGCAGTCCGCCGCCGTCGCCGAGCAGCTCGGCCCGGACGTCCTCGTCGTCGACATGGGCGCGGACTTCCGGCTGCAGGACGCGGGCGACTGGGAGCGGTTCTACGGCAGCCCGCACGCGGGCACCTGGCCCTACGGCCTTCCCGAACTGCCGGGCGGCCGCGCCGCGCTGGAGGGGTCCAAGCGCATCGCGGTGCCCGGTTGCTACCCGACGGCCGTCTCGCTCGCGCTCTTCCCGGCGTACGCGGCGGACCTCGTCGAGCCCGACGCGGTGATCGTCGCCGCGTCCGGCACCTCCGGCGCGGGCAAGGCGCCCAAGCCGCACCTGCTGGGCTCCGAGGTCATGGGCAGCATGTCCCCCTACGGGGTCGGCGGCGGCCACCGGCACACGCCCGAGATGATCCAGAACCTGAGCGCCGCCGCGGGCACCCCCGTCTCCGTCTCCTTCACGCCGACCCTGGCCCCGATGCCCCGCGGCATCCTCGCCACGTGCAGCGCGCAGGCGAAGGCCGGCGTCACCGCCGAGTCCGTACGGGCCGCGTACGAGAAGGCCTTCGCCGACGAATCGTTCGTGCACCTGCTCCCCGAGGGGCAGTGGCCGAACACCGCCGCCGTGTACGGGTCGAACGCCGTGCACGTCCAGGTCGCCCACGACGCGGCGGCCGGGCGCGTGATCGTGATCAGCGCCATCGACAACCTGACCAAGGGCACCGCGGGCGGCGCCCTGCAGAGCATGAACATCGCCCTCGGCCTCGACGAGGCCACCGGGCTCTCTACGATCGGAGTCGCGCCGTGAGTGTGACGGCAGCCAAGGGATTCACGGCCGCGGGCATCGCCGCCGGAATCAAGGAGAACGGCAACCCGGACCTGGCCCTCGTGGTCAACAACGGTCCGCGCCTGGCCGCCGCGGGCGTCTTCACCTCCAACCGCGTCAAGGCCGCCCCCGTCCTGTGGTCGGAGCAGGTCCTCAAGGGCGGTCTCGTCTCCGCGGTCGTCCTCAACTCCGGCGGCGCCAACGCCTGTACGGGACCCAAGGGCTTCCAGGACACGCACGCCACCGCCGAGAAGGTGGCCGACGTGCTGTCCGTGAACGCGGGCGAGGTCGCCGTCGCGTCGACCGGCCTCATCGGCGTCACGCTGCCGATGGACAAGCTCCTGCCGGGCGTCGAGAAGGCCGCCGGTGAACTCTCCGCGCACGGCGGCGAGAAGGCCGCCATCGCCATCAAGACCACCGACAGCGTGCACAAGACGTCCGTGGTCACCAAGGACGGCTGGACCGTCGGCGGCATGGCCAAGGGCGCGGGCATGCTCGCCCCCGGCCTCGCCACGATGCTCGTCGTCCTGACCACCGACGCCGACCTGGAGTCCGCCGTCCTGGACCGGGCGCTGCGCGACGCCACCCGGCTCACCTTCGACCGCGTCGACTCCGACGGCTGCATGTCGACCAACGACACGGTGCTCCTGCTCGCCTCGGGCGCCGCCGACGTCACCCCGGAGTACGCCGAGTTCGCCGACGCCGTCCGCGAGGTCTGCGACGACCTCGGACGGCAGCTGATCGGCGACGCCGAGGGCGCCAGCAAGGACATCAAGGTCGAGGTGGTCAACGCCGCGAGCGAGGCCGACGCCGTCGAGGTCGGCCGGTCCATCGCCCGCAACAACCTCCTCAAGTGCGCCCTGCACGGCGAGGACCCCAACTGGGGACGGGTGCTCTCCGCGATCGGCACCACCTCCGCCGCCTTCGAGCCGAACGAGCTGAACGTCGCCATCAACGGCGTCTGGGTCTGCAGGAACGGCTCCGTGGGCGAGGACCGCGAGCTGGTCGACATGCGCTACCGGGAGGTCGTCATCACCGCCGACCTCGCGGCCGGCGCCGAGACCGCGACGATCTGGACCAACGACCTCACCGCGGACTACGTCCACGAGAACAGCGCGTACTCGTCATGACCAAGGACACGAGCACTCACCCCACCGCGCGCAAGCACACCGCGCTGCCCAAGGCGCAGATCCTCATCGAGGCGCTGCCCTGGCTGACCCGGCACCACGGCAAGACCGTCGTCATCAAGTTCGGCGGCAACGCCATGGTCGACGAGGAGCTGAAGGCCGCCTTCGCCCAGGACGTCGTCTTCCTGCACCACGCGGGCCTCAGGCCGGTCGTCGTGCACGGCGGCGGACCGCAGATCAGCAAGGCGCTCGACCGGCACGGCATCGTCAGCGAGTTCAAGGCGGGCCTGCGCGTCACCACCGAGGACGCCATGGACGTCGTACGCATGGTGCTCGCCGGACAGGTGCAGCGCGAGCTCGTCGGCCTGCTCAACCAGCACGGCCCGCTCGCCGTCGGCCTCACCGGCGAGGACGCGCACACCATCACCGCCACCAAGCACCAGCCCCGCATCGAGGGCGAACTGGTCGACATCGGCCGGGTCGGCGAGATCACCGAGATCGACACCGGCGCCATCGAGGCGCTGCTCGCCGACGGCCGCATCCCGGTCGTCTCCTCGATCGCCCGTTCCCAGGACGACGGACATGTCTACAACGTCAATGCTGATACGGCGGCTTCGGCACTCGCTGCGGCGCTTGGTGCCGAGACCCTGATGGTCCTGACCGACGTCGAGGGGCTCTACGAGGACTGGCCCCACTCCGACGAGGTCATCAGCAGACTCACCGCGAAGGAGCTGGAGAAGCTCCTGCCCGAGCTGGCCAGCGGCATGGTCCCGAAGATGGAAGGCTGCCTGCACGCCGTGCGCAACGGCGTGCAGACCGCCCGCGTCATCGACGGTCGCGTCCAGCACTCGATCCTGCTGGAGATCTTCACCGACGAGGGCATCGGGACGATGGTCGTGCCCGACGACGACAGCACCACCGGCACGCAGGGGGAATCATGAGCAATCAGGAGCTGACCGCGCGCTGGCAGGGCGCGCTCATGGACAACTACGGCACGCCCCGGCTGCCGCTCGTGCGCGGCGCGGGCACCAGGCTGTGGGACGCCGACGGCAACGAGTACGTCGACTTCGTCGGCGGCATCGCCGTCAACGCCCTCGGCCACGCCCACCCGGCGATCGTCGAGGCCGTCACCGCGCAGGTCGGCGCCCTCGGCCACGTCTCGAACCTCTTCGTCGCGGAACCGCCCGTCGCGCTCGCCGAGAAGCTGCTCCAGCTCTTCGGCCGCGAGGGCCGCGTGTACTTCTGCAACTCCGGCGCCGAGGCCAACGAGGGCGCCGTGAAGCTCGGCCGGCTGACCGGCCGGCCGCACATGGTCGCCACCCAGGGCGGCTTCCACGGCCGGACCATGGGCTCGCTCGCGCTCACCGGACAGCCCGGCAAGCGGGAGCCGTTCCTGCCGCTGCCCGGTGACGTCACGCACGTCCCGTTCGGCGACGTCGAGGCGCTGCGCGCCGCCGTGACCACGGAGACCGCGCTGGTGATCATCGAGCCGATCCAGGGCGAGCGGGGCGTCGTCGTGCCGCCCGCGGGCTACCTCAAGGCCGCCCGGGAGATCACCAGGGCCACCGGGACGCTCCTCGTCCTCGACGAGGTGCAGACCGGAATCGGCCGCACCGGCCACTGGTTCGAGCACCTCGCGCACGAGGGCGTCGAGCCGGACGTCGTCACGCTCGCGAAGGGTCTGGGCGGCGGTCTGCCGCTCGGCGCGACCGTCGCGTTCGGCGCCGCCGCCGAGCTCTTCAAGCCCGGTCACCACGGCTCGACGTTCGGCGGGAACCCCGTCGTGTGCGCCGCGGGCCTCGCCGTCATCGAGACGATCGAGAACGAGGGGCTCCTGGAGAACACCAAGCGGGCGGGCGAAAAGCTGCGCGACGGAATCGAGTCACTCGGACACCCGCTCGTCGACCATGTCAGGGGCTCGGGCCTGCTGCTGGGTATCGTGCTCACCGAGCCGCTCGCGCCCCGGGCGCAGCAGGCGGCTCAGGACGCCGGCTTCCTGGTGAACGCGCCCGCCCCCGATGTCGTACGGCTGATGCCGCCGTTGAACGTCCGCGACGACGAGGAGGACGCGTTCCTCCACGCGCTGCCCGGCATCCTGGACAAGGCTCTTGAAGCCGACGGGGACGGACGATCCGGAGAATGAGACGACGATGAGCCAGGCGCAAGGCAACGAGCACGGCGACCACACGGGTCCCGCCGTGCCGCAGACCCGCACCGCACGCCACCGCCGGATCGTGGACATCCTGAACCGGCAGCCGGTGCGCTCCCAGAGCCAGCTGGCGAAGCTGCTCGCCGACGACGGTCTGACCGTCACCCAGGCGACGCTCTCCCGCGACCTCGACGAGCTGAACGCGGTCAAGATCCGCAACGCCGAGGGCGACCTCATCTACGCGGTGCCGAGCGAGGGCGGTTTCCGCACCCCGCGCGCGCCGCTGGGCGAGTCGGCCAAGGAGGAGCGGATGCGGCGTCTGTCCGCTGAGCTCCTGATCTCCGCGGAGGCCTCGGCCAACCTCGTCGTCCTGCGCACCCCGCCGGGCGCGGCGCAGTTCCTGGCCTCCGCCATCGACCAGGCGGAACTGCACGACATCCTCGGCACGATCGCCGGCGACGACACGCTGATGCTGATCAGCAGGGAGCCGGCGGGAGGCCAGGCGCTCGCCGACCACCTGCTGCGGTTGGCGTCGAACGACCACTGAAGGACACCGAACGACCACTGAAGGGTGGAGCCCGTCCGGCGTGTGGGGACGGACTCCGCGGAGCCGGTGGTCAGCGCTGCGCCCGGCGTGCCATCCACGCGGCCACCAGCGCCCCCGACACGTTGTGCCACACCGAGAACACCGCGGAAGGCAGCGCGGCGAGCGGGCTGAAGTGGGCCGTGGCCAGGGACGCCGCGAGGCCCGAGTTCTGCATGCCGACCTCGAAGGCCATCGCCCGCGAGGCCGGCGGGCCGAGCCGGGCCAGCTTGCCCGCGCCGTAACCGAGCGCGAGCCCGAGGCCGTTGTGCAGGAACACCGCGAGGAACACCAGTGCCGCGGCCGACTTGATGGCCGCGGCACTGCCCGCGACGACGATCGCCACGATCGCGGCGATGGTCAGCGCCGACAGCCACGGCAGCGCCCCGAGCACCCGGTCGACGTACCGTCCGAAGAGCAGCCGCACGACGAGTCCCGCGAGGACCGGGAGCAGCACGGTCTTGAGGATGTCCGTCACCATCGAGCCCGCGTCCACCGGCAGGTACTCGCCCGCGAGCAGCAGCGTCAGCGGGGGAGTGATCAGCGGCGCGAGGACGGTCGAGACGGTGGCGACCGACACGGACAGCGCCACGTCGCCGCGCGCCAGATAGGTCACGACGTTCGACGCGGTGCCGCTCGGCGCGCAGCCGACCAGGATCACCCCGGCCGCCAGCTGCGGTGACAGGCCGAGCGCGTGGGCGATGAGCCAGCCGAGCCCCGGCATGATGACGTAGTGCGCGACGAGTCCGAGCGCGACGGCCCAGGGCCGCTTGACCACGCCCTGGAAGTCCAGCGGGGTCATCGTCAGACCCATGCAGAACATCACGACGCCCAGCAGGTACGGGACGTTCGTGCCCCAGCCCCGGAAGGCGTCCGGCACGGCGAGGCCCAGGGCGCCCGCGGCCAGGACGAGGACGGGGAAGACGGTGACGGCGCGGCGGGCCGCCCGGTCGGCGGAGCCCGTGCCGTCGGCCGGGTCGGTGGTCGTCTGTTCGGATTGCACGGCGCGATGCAACGCCCCGGCCCCGCGCGCGTGCAACCCCGTCTCGGTATGTGGTCGCTACACGCAGAGGGTCCGAGCGTCCGCGGGGGCGGGGTTCAGGCGGCGCTCGGGGGCAGCGGCAGGGGCAGGCCGGGGAGCCCGTCGATGCTCTGCGCCACGTGGTCCTTCCTGGCGAAGTACGCGCTGAGCGAGGCGTCGTCCTCGCGGGCGAAGCGCTTGGCGTGCAGGTCGCGGTCCTCGTCGTACGTCATGTGGGGCACCGCGTAGCCACAGGAGTCGCGGACGACGTCGGCCGTCACGACGATGACGGCGCGCAGTCCGTGCGGCGTCGCGTCGATGCCGGGGAAGTGGCCGAGCAGTTCCGGGAAGCGCGGGTCGTCGCGGAAGACGGGCTCGCCGCGGCCGTGCACGCGGACGATGTTGGGCGGGCCCTGGAAGGCGCACCACATGAGGGTGATGCGGCCGTTCTCCCGCAGGTGCGCGATGGTCTCGGCGTTGCTGCCGGCGAAGTCGAGGTAGGCGACGGTCCGTTCGTCGATCACCGCGAAGGAGCCCTTGAGGCCCTTGGGGGAGAGGTTGACCGTGCCGTCGCCGGCGAGCGGCGCGGTCGCCGTGAAGAACATGGGCTGTTCCTCGATGAACGTGCGGAGCCTGCCGTCGATGCGCTCATAAGTCTTTCCCATGGCCATGGATTATTCGCCAGGCGTCCTTCGCCTGTCCCACGACTTGGGGCGGCGTCTCGCAGGGTGACCGGATTGACGAAACATACGGAGGACTGCATACTCATGCATGCCGGCGAACGCACTGAGAGGAGACCCCCGTGACCGAGCGCGTCGTACTCGCCTACTCGGGTGGCCTGGACACCTCCGTCGCCATCGGCTGGATCGCCGAGCAGACGGGTGCCGAGGTCATCGCCGTCGCCGTGGACGTCGGCCAGGGCGGCGAGGACCTGGACGTCATCCGCAAGCGCGCGCTCGCCTGCGGCGCCGTGGAGGCCGAAGTCGCCGACGCCAGGGACGAGTTCGCCGAGGAGTACTGCCTCCCGGCGATCCGGGCCAACGCCCTCTACATGGACCGCTATCCGCTGGTCTCCGCCCTCTCGCGGCCGGTGATCGTCAAGCACCTGGTGGCCGCCGCCGGGAAGCACGGCGCCGGCACGGTCGCCCACGGCTGCACCGGCAAGGGCAACGACCAGGTGCGGTTCGAGGCCGGCATCGTCGCCCTCGCCCCGGACCTCGCCTGCATCGCCCCGGTCCGCGACTACGCGATGACCCGGGACAAGGCGATCGCCTTCTGCGAGCAGAAGGGGCTGCCGATCGCCACCACCAGGAAATCCCCCTACTCCATCGACCAGAACGTCTTCGGGCGGGCCGTCGAGACGGGCTTCCTGGAGGACATCTGGAACGCGCCGACCGAGGACGTCTACGAGTACACCGCGAACCCCGCCGAGCCCCGCGAGGCCGACGAGGTCGTCATCTCCTTCGAGGCGGGCGTCCCGGTCGCGATCGACGGCGCCCCCGTCACCGTCCTCCAGGCGATCCGGCAGCTGAACGAACGCGCGGGCGCGCAGGGCGTCGGCCGGATCGACATGGTCGAGGACCGGCTCGTGGGCATCAAGTCCCGTGAGGTGTACGAGGCTCCGGGCGCCATCGCCCTGATCACCGCCCACCAGGAGCTGGAGAACGTCACCGTCGAGCGCGAACTGGCCCGCTACAAAAGGCAGGTCGAGCAGCGCTGGGGCGAGCTGGTCTACGACGGCCTGTGGTTCTCCCCGCTCAAGCGGGCCCTGGACGGCTTCATCCAGGAGGCCGACCAGTACGTCACCGGCGACATCCGGATGACCCTGCACGGCGGCCGCGCCGTCGTCACCGGGCGCAGGTCCAGCGAGTCGCTCTACGACTTCGACCTCGCCACCTACGATGCGGGCGACACCTTCGACCAGTCCAAGGCGCAGGGCTTCATCGAGATCTTCGGTCTCTCGTCGAAGATCGCCGCGCGCCGCGGGACACGGCAGGCGTAGCGCGCCGTCACCCTTGACCCCGGCGGCAGCCCTTCGGCTGCGGCCGTCCAGCAACAGCCTTCAGCAACAGCCTTGAGGAGCACGTGCAGTGAGCAGCAACAACGGCGGTGACGTCCGGCTCTGGGGCGGACGGTTCGCCGACGGGCCCGCCGAGGCCCTGGCACAGCTGTCCGCGTCGGTCCACTTCGACTGGCGTCTGGCGCCGTACGACATCGCCGGTTCCCGCGCCCACGCGCGCGTGCTCCACAAGGCGGGCCTGCTCACCGAGGACGAGCTGACCCGCATGATCGGCGGGCTCGACCAGCTGGAGGCCGACGTCGCCGACGGCTCGTTCGTCGGCACGATCGCCGACGAGGACGTCCACACCGCGCTGGAGCGGGGCCTGCTGGAGCGGCTCGGCCCCGACCTCGGCGGCAAGCTGCGGGCCGGCCGGTCCCGCAACGACCAGGTGGCGACGCTCTTCAAGATGTACCTGCGCGACCACGCGCGGATCATCGGCGGCCTGCTCGCCGAACTCCAGGGCGCGCTCGTGGGGTTGGCCGAGGCCCACCCGGACGTCGCCATGCCGGGGCGTACGCATCTGCAGCACGCCCAGCCGGTGCTCTTCGCGCACCACGTCCTCGCGCACGTCCAGGCGCTGTCCCGGGACGCGGAGCGGCTGCGGCAGTGGGACACCCGCACGGCCGTCTCGCCGTACGGCTCCGGCGCGCTCGCCGGGTCGTCGCTCGGCCTCGACCCGGAGGCGGTCGCCGAGGACCTCGGCTTCGAGCACGGCTCCGCCGCCAACTCCATCGACGGCACGGCCGCCCGTGACTTCGTCGCCGAGTTCACCTTCATCACGGCGATGATCGGCGTGAACCTCTCCCGGATCGCCGAGGAGGTCATCATCTGGAACACGAAGGAGTTCTCCTTCGTCACCCTCCACGACGCCTTCTCGACCGGCTCGTCGATCATGCCGCAGAAGAAGAACCCGGACATCGCGGAGCTGGCGCGGGGCAAGTCGGGCCGCCTGATCGGCAACCTGACCGGCCTCATGGCCACGCTCAAGGCCCTCCCGCTCGCGTACAACCGCGACCTCCAGGAGGACAAGGAGCCGGTCTTCGACTCCTGCGACCAGCTGGAGATCCTGCTGCCCGCGTTCACCGGCATGATGGCGACGCTCACCGTCCACCGCGAGCGCATGGAGGAGCTGGCCCCGGCCGGCTTCTCGCTGGCCACCGACATCGCCGAGTGGCTGGTCAAGCAGGGTGTGCCGTTCCGGGTGGCGCACGAGGTCGCGGGCGAGTGCGTGAAGGTCGCCGAGGCCGAGGGCAAGGAACTGGACGAGCTGACGGACGAGCAGTTCGCCAAGATCTCCGACCACCTCACCCCCGAGGTGCGCACCGTCCTGAACGTGCCGGGTGCGCTGGCCTCCCGCAGCGGCCGCGGCGGCACGGCCCCCTCGGCGGTCGCCGTCCAGCTCGCCGAGGTCAAGGCGGACCTGACGCTCCAGGAGGAGTGGGCGGTCGCACGGAAGTGACCGGGCCGCGCGGGTGACAACAGGGCGTCGCGGGTTACGTTGACGGGGAACCCCCCCTACGACGAGGAGCCCGCGATGCCCTTCGCCCGGCTGGCCGCAGCCACGACCCCGACCGCGCACATCGGACTGGGCCTCGCGGCCGTCGGCAGGCCCGGTTACATCACGCTGGGCCGCGAGGCCGACCTGCCGCCCTCCCGCAGTGTCGAAGCCCTGCGCGAGCGCACCTTCGAACTGCTCGACGCCGCCTACGCGTCGGGGGTCCGCTACCTCGACGTGGCGCGCTCCTACGGCCGCTCCGAGGAGTACCTCGCCGACTGGCTGCACGCCAGGCCCGACATCCGCGACGTCGTCGTCGGCAGCAAGTGGGGCTACACGTACACCGCCGCCTGGCGCACCGACGCCGAGGGCCCGCACGAGGTCAAGGACCACAGCACGGCCGCGTACGCCCGTCAGCGCGCCGAGACCGCCGAACTGCTCGGTGACCGGCTCGACCTCTACCAGATCCACTCCGTGACGCCCGAGAGCCCGGCGCTCACCGACAAGGAACTCCACGCCCGCCTCGCCGCGCTCGCGGCCGAGGGCGTCACCGTCGGTCTCTCCGTGAGCGGCCCCGAGCAGGCCGCCGCGATCCGCGCCGCCCTCGCCGTGACCGTCGACGGGGAGCCGCTCTTCCGCACCGTCCAGGCGACGTACAACATCCTGGAGACCTCCGCGGGCCCCGCGCTCGCCGAGGCGCACGACGCGGGGCTGACCGTGCTCGTCAAGGAAGGCATGGCCAACGGCCGGCTCGCCGGCGCGGACGCCCCCGCGGCGCTCCGCGAGGTCGCCGGGGAGACGGGACTCGGCTGCGACGCGGTGGCGCTCGCCGCGGTCCTGCGCGAGCCGTGGACGGGCGTCGTCCTGTCCGGCGCGGCCACCTCGGTCCAGCTCGTCTCCAACCTGCACGCCGCCGCCGTCGACCTGGGCGCGGGGCAGCTGGAGCGCCTCGCGGGCCTGGTGGAGGAGCCGGCGGCGTACTGGCGCCACCGCTCGGAGCTGCCCTGGCACTGAGCGCGGGGTGAGACGCCCGACAAAAGGATGAGACATCCACGTCTCAAAAGGCTTATGGTTGTCTCATGTCAGTCGATCGCGAACAGGTCCTGCGCAGCGCCGCGGCCCTGCTCACCCGCAAGTCCACCTCCACCATGGACGAGGTCGCCCGCGCCGCGGGCATCAGCCGGGCGACCCTCCACCGCCACTTCGCCGGCCGTGACGCCCTCGTGCGCGCCCTCGAAGAGCTCGGCCTCCAGGAGTGCGAGGCCGCCCTCGGCCGGGCCCGGCTCGACGAGGACGGTGCCTGTGACGCGCTGCGGCGCCTGCTGAAGGAGATCGAGCCGGCCGCGGGCCTCCTCGCGTTCCTCGTCACCGAGAACCAGCTCTTCGAGGGCGAGGAGCAGCACGAGGGCTGGTCCCGCATCGACGCCCGCCTGGCCGCGCTCTTCCGGCGCGGCCAGGAGAACGGCGAGTTCCGCATCGATCTGACGCCGGTCTGGCTGACCGAGGCGCTCTACGGCCTCATCGGCTCCGCCGCCTGGGCGGTGCTGGACGGCCGCGTGGCGGCCAAGGACTTCTCGTACATGATCGCCGAGCTGCTGATCGGCGGCGCACAGCGGAGAGTGGAATCATGACCAGCACCCAGCAGCGGACCGCCGAGCGGGACGTGGAGCGCGCTCCCGGCCGCTGGCTCGCGCTCGCCGTGCTCGCCCTGGCCGTGCTCCTGGTCGCCGTCGACGCGACCGTGCTCGGCCTGGCGACGCCGTACATCAGCGAGGACCTCAAGCCGTCCGGCACCCAGTTGCTGTGGATCGGCGACGTCTACTCCTTCGTCATCGCCGGCCTGCTCGTCTCCATGGGCAGCCTCGGCGACCGCATCGGCCGCAAGAAGCTCCTGCTCACGGGAGCCGTCGCGTTCGGCGCGGTGTCGATACTCAACGCGTACGCGACGAGCCCGGAGATGATGATCCTGGCCCGCGCGCTGCTCGGTGTCGCCGGTGCGACGCTGATGCCGTCGACGCTCGCCCTGATCCGCAACATCTTCCACGACCCGCGCGAGCGCAGCATCGCGGTCGGCGTCTGGGGCGCCATGGCGTCCGCGGGCGCGGCCGTCGGCCCCGTCGTCGGCGGTTTCCTGCTCGAACACTTCTGGTGGGGTTCGGTCTTCCTCATCAACCTGCCCGTGATGGCCGTGCTCGTCCTGGTCGGCATCAAGCTCCTGCCCGAGTCCAAGAACCCGGCGCCGGGCCCCTGGGACCTGATCAGCGTCGTGCTGTCGCTCATCGGCATGATCGCCGTCGTGTACGCCATCAAGGAGGCGGCCGCGCACGGCCTGCGCTGGGACGTCGTGGCGTCCGCCGTCGTGGGCGTGGGCGCGCTCACCTGGTTCGTACGCCGCCAACTGACGCTGCCCGCGCCGCTCCTGGACATGCGGCTCTTCCGCAACCGCGGCTTCTCCGGGGCGGTCCTCGCCGACCTGCTGACCGTCCTCGGCCTGTCCGGTCTGGTCTTCTTCCTCTCCCAGTTCCTGCAACTCGTGCAGGGCAGGCGCCCCTTCGAGGCGGGCCTCGCCGAACTGCCCGCCGCGGCCGGCGCGGTGGCGGCCGGACTGGTCGCGGGCATGGTGGCCCGCAGGTTCTCCGTGCGGATCGTCGTCGCCGGCGGCCTCGCGGCCGTGGGCCTCTCGCTCGCCGTGCTGACGGCGCTGGACCAGAGCACCGGCTATCCGCTGCTGGGGGCCTCGCTCCTGGTCGTCGGCGTCGGCGCGGGCTTCTCGTTCACCGTGACCGCCGACGTCATCCTCTCCAGCGTGCCGAAGGAGCAGGCGGGCGCGGCCTCCGCGGTCTCCGAGACGGCGTACGAACTGGGCGCGGCCCTCGGCATCGCCCTGCTCGGCTCCATCGTCACGGGCGTCTACCGCGACTTCACGGCCCCGCCGGGCACCCCGGCCGACGTGGCGTCGGCGTCCCACGAATCCCTGGGCGGCGCGGTCGAATCGGTCGCGGCCCTGCCCGCACCACAGGCGGACGCCCTGCTCTCGGCGGCCCAGTCGGCCTTCGTCGACGGCCTCCGCCTGGCCGCGGGCGTGGGCGCGGCGGTCCTCCTCGCCACAGCGGTGGCGGCCTGGTTCCTCCTGAAGGGCCAGAAACTGGAGGACGGCGTAGAACACTGAGTGCTCCGCGCCCCGTGAGGGGCGCGGGGAACTGCGCGACCAGCCACACACGGCCCGCAGCCGAGAACCCTGAGAAAGCGGAGCGCCCGCCCGGGCGCCGGGGGAACACCCCAGCCCCGGTGCGGGCGCACCGAATCCGTTCAAGCCCCGCCGGGCTACGCCGCCTTCGCCTTCGTGGCGTACATGTCCACGTATTCCTGCCCGGACAGCTGCATGACCTCCGTCATCACGGAGTCCGTCACCGCCCGGAGCACATAGCGGTCCCGGTCCATCCCGTCGTACCGGGAGAACTCCATCGCCTCGCCGAACCGCACCGTCACCTTGCCGGGCCGCGGCAGTCCCTTGCCGCCGGGCTGGAGCTTGTCCGTGCCGATCATCGCGAACGGGACGACGGGCGCGCCGGTCATGAGGGTCAGCCGGGCGATGCCCGTACGCCCCCGGTAGAGCCGCCCGTCGGGCGAGCGCGTGCCCTCGGGGTAGATGCCGAAGACCTTGCCGTCGTCGAGGATGCGCCGCCCGGTCATCAGCGCCGCGACACCGCCGCGCCCGCCGTCGCGGTCCACCGGGATCATGCCGACGCCCGTGAAGAACCACGCCATCAGGCGGCCCTTGAGGCCCTTGCCCGTGACGTACTCGTCCTTGCCGATGAAGAACACCGGACGGTTGGTCACCAGCGGCAGGATCATCGAGTCGATGAACGTCAGGTGGTTTCCGGCCAGAATGACGGGCCCGGTCCCCGGGATGTTCTCGGCGCCTTCTACCCGTGGGCGGAACATCAGGCGCAAGATCGGTCCGAGCACTGCCTTGATGAGCGCTAGACGGGACAACAGGCCCTCCGGTGTCAAGGGTTCGACGACGAGTAAGTGCAGGTGAGGACGATACTCGCGGGGCACCGCCGTTTGCACATCGGGTTCACATACTCGATACGCAGAGTTGACCTGACTTTGCACGGTGTTGCCCTGCTCGTCCGCCCCTGTGACGACCGTATCCCCGTGGGAACGGTGTGGCCCGAAGTAGTGGTCCTTGTCACGCGGGCACTTCGCTCTGCGTGACGGACCTCCGGCGGACCGCGGGACGGATCGCGTGGCGGGCCGGGGACGGTCCCCGTGCCGGGCCGCCACCTCCATGGTGCGCCCACTCGCCATGCCGCGTCATCCCGCCGTTCCCTCCAGGGTCTCCCACACGTCACGCGCGGCCACCTACGATCGGTCCCGCTTTGTCAGGTGCAAAGCAGCGTGACATCGGGAGGAGCGCCAATGGCGACGCAGGAGTCGGGTCAGCAGCAGCCGGGGACGAGCCCGGGGCGGCGGGCGGTACTGGGGGCGGCGGTCCTCGGCGCGGGCACGGCCGTGGCAGGGCTGCCCGGTGTGGCGAGAGCCGACGAGCGGCACAGGGGTGGGCACGGCGGCCACGGCGGGTACAAGGACCTGCCGGTGCCCACCGTCGTCGCGCACCGGGGGACCAGCGGCTACCGGCCCGAGCACACGCTCGGTTCGTACCAGCTCGCCCTCGACATGGGCGCGCACGTCATCGAGCAGGACGTCGTGCCCACCAAGGACGGCCATCTCGTATGCCGTCACGAGAACGACATCACCGCGACGACGGACGTCTCGGCGCACCCCGAGTTCGCGTCCCGCAAGACCACCAAGTCCGTGGACGGCACCTCGCTGACCGGCTGGTTCACCGAGGACTTCACACTCGCCGAGCTGAAGACGCTGCGCGCCAAGGAGCGCATCCCGGGCACCCGCCAGCGCAACACCCTCTACGACGGCCGCTGGGACGTCCCCACCCTCGAAGAGGTGCTCCGCTGGGCGGAGAAGGAGGGCCGCAAGCGCGGCAGGCCGATCTGGCTGCACATCGAGACCAAGCACCCCACGTACTTCCGCAAGCTGGGCCTCGGCCTGGAGGAGCCGCTCGCCAGGCTGCTGCGCCGCTACGGCCGGCACAAGAAGAACTCGCCGAACTTCCTGCAGTCCTTCGAGCCCAGCAGCATCCAGCGCCTGGCCAAGCTGGTCTCCGCGCCCCGCGTCGTGCTCCTGTCCACCGCCAACTCCCGCCCCTGGGACTTCGTCGAGGCGGGCGACCCGCGCACCGTCGCCGACCTCGTCAAGCCCGAGGGCCTGACGTGGATGGCCGGCTTCGCGCAGGGCATCGGCCCGACCCTGGACCTGGTCATCCCGCGCAAGGCGGACGGCAGCCTCGGCACCCCGACCACCCTGGTCGAGGACGCCCACGCGGCGGGCCTGATCCTGCACCCGTACACGATGCGCAACGAGAACACCTTCCTGCCCACGAACTTCAGGAAGGGCACCGACCCGAACGCCTACGGCGACGCCTTCGGTGCCTTCAAGGCCTACTTCGAGACGGGCATCGACGGCATCTTCTCGGACAACTGCGACACCGCCCTGCTCGCGGCCGCGGACTTCGTCAACAAGTGAGGCCGTGGCCCCGGTTGGGGTGAGAGACGGCCGCTCCGGCAACCTCGCGCCGGAGCGGCCGCGTCCCGGCGTGCATGACCTACGAGCTCATCCCCACCCTCATCCCCTCGCTCCGGCCGCTCCTTGCCGCCGAGGCGTCGGCCGAGGCGCTCGGTTCCGGCACCGACCCCGGAGACCTCGAACAGGCCGTCTGGCTGCGCCTCCTCGAACGTCTGGAGGCCGAGGGCCCGCCCGCCGACCCGGCGCTGTGGCTGCGCGGCGCCGTGCGGTCCGAGGCGCGCCGCACCCGGCACACGACGCGGCGGGAGGTGGCGTACGCGACCGAACCCGCCGACGACACCGAGGGCGGCCCCGAACAGCGCGCCCTGACCGCCGACCGGGACCGCACCCTGCACGCCGCGGTGCGCAGGCTGCCCGGCCGCTGCCCCCGCATCATGGCCGCCCTGCTGTCCCCCAAGGACCTCACCTACCGGGAAATCGCAGGGGAGTTGGGAATGTCACAGGGCAGCCTGGGGCCGGAACGTTCCCGTTGCCTGGGATGCCTGCGCAGAATGCTGGCGGCGGAGGTTGCGGCTCCTGAACCCTGGGGAAAGGAGCGATAGACAACCGGTGGACAGGTGAGCGGGAGGCATGCACACATGGGCATGAGCGTGACCATCTCGGAGGCGGCGGGCGACGACACGGACGCCGCCGAGCAGATCCTCAAACTGCAGTACCTCTGCTACCAGAGCGAGGCCGAGCTCTACGGCGACTACTCGATCGAGCCGCTGACCCAGTCCCTCGACTCCCTGAGGGGCGAACTGACCACGGGCGTCGTCCTGGTGGCCCGCCTCGGCGACGAGGTGGTGGCCTCCGTGCGCGGCACGGTCGACGCGGACGGCACGGCGCGGATCGGCAAGCTCATCGTCCATCCCCGGATGCAGCGGCACGGCCTGGGCGGCCGGCTCCTCGACGCGGTCGAGCGGCGGCTCGGCGCGGACGGCACGGCGAAGTGCTTCCAGCTCTTCACCGGGCACCGCAGCGAGCAGAACCTCCAGCTGTACCGCAAGCACGGGTACGCGGCGGTGAGCAGCCGGCGGGTCGACGACCGGCTCACGGTGGTGACGCTCGCCAAGGAGGCGGCCGCGGGGACGTACGTGGCCAGCGCCTAGGCCCGTCCGGGGCGCGGGGAACCGCGCGGCCG
Source organism: Streptomyces silaceus (assembly GCF_001419745.1). Classification (GTDB taxonomy): domain Bacteria; phylum Actinomycetota; class Actinomycetes; order Streptomycetales; family Streptomycetaceae; genus Streptomyces; species Streptomyces silaceus. The sequence goes on from NZ_LIRJ01000050.1 coordinate 18,124, forward strand.
GCCGGCGACGGTCCGCGGTGGACCGCTCAGCCGGCGGACGCCCTCCGCGCCTTGCGCAGCCAGAAGATCGCCGTCACCGGCAGGATCACCGGGATGAAGAGGTAGCCCATCCCGAAGTCCGACCAGACCGTGGCGTCGGGGAAGGCGGACGGTTCCACCAGCGTCCAGGTGCCCACGGCGAGCACGCCGAGGAGCTCGGCGGCGCAGCACACCAGCGCCGCCCTGCGGGCCGTGTCCCCGCCGCGCACCAGCGAGTACGTGATGAAGCCGTAGACGAGGCCCGCGAGCGCGGACAGTGCGTACGCGAGCGGGGCCTTGTCGAAGTCCATGGCGATCTGCACGACGGAGCGCGACACGGCGCCGACGACCATCACGCCGTACAGCCACACCAGCAGGATGCCGGGGCCGGTGATCAGCTTCTGCCGGGCGCCGCGGGACTCGCTCTTCTCGGTCACCGTCACCTCAGCCTCCCCAGATGTCGTAGAGCCGCACCTCGAGCACGGCGAGGACCACACCGCCCGCGGCGACCGTCAGGGAACCCCAGCGCGTCCGCTCCGCCAGGGACATGAAGCCCGCCGCCGGCACGCACGCGAAGGAGCCGAGCAGATAGGCCACGAAGATCGTCGTGCCCTGCTCGGGGTCCTCGCCGCGCGCGAGCCGGACGATGCCGACGATCAGCTGGACCAGGGCGAGGAAGGTCACCACGCCCATGCCGATGAAGTGCCAGTCCTTGGTCGGCTGGTCGCGGTAGGCGGCGAAACCGCACCAGGCGGCGAGGGCGAGCGCGGCCACGGCGGTCGCGATCGTCAGGGCGTCAAGCATGTCCGTGACTTTATTACGGGCCCTTCGACCCGATGCGCGTGCCCCCGGGGTGCCCCGTAGGCTCGGGGGCCATGAAGATCCAGGCTGACGCGCTCCTGTTCGACAACGACGGCACCCTCATCTCCTCCATGGAGTCGGTGTACCGCTGCTGGACACGGTGGGCGCAGGAGTACGGGATCACCGCCGAGGACTTCGCCCGGGTCGAGCTGCACGGCCGCCCCGCCGCCGAGATAGCCGCCGACCTGCTGCCCGCCGAGAAGGTCGCCGGGGCCGTGGCCCGCATCGAGGAGCTGGAGGTCTCCGACGTGGCGGGCGGCGTCGTGCTGCTGCCGGGCACCCGCGCGCTCCTGGAGTCGCTGCCCATGGACCGCTGGGCCGTGGTCACCTCCGCGACCCGCGTCCTCGCCGAGGCCCGGCTCGCCGAGGTCGGCGTCCGCCCCGGTCTGGTGATCGCCGCCGACGACATCACCCGCGGCAAGCCCGACCCGGAGCCCTTCCTGCTCGCCGCCGCCAAGCTGGGCGCTGAGCCCGCGCGCTGCGTGGTCTTCGAGGACGCGCCCGCGGGGCTGCAGGCCGGCCGGGCCGCGGGCATGACGACCGTGGCGTTGACCACAACCCACACCGCCGACGAGCTGACCGCCGACGTCGTCGTCACGGACCTCTCCGCCGTGTCCGCGCAGGCCACGACGGGTGGCGTGGAGATCTCCCTCGCGGGCTGAGCCCGCCGGCCGCCGTGTCCACGGCCGTCCCCTCGCTGTCCGCTATGCGGACAGCGAGGGTGGACAGCCACCTCACGCGTGTTTTACTTGCTCCATGACCACGACGAGCAGCCGCACCCTTGCGACCGAGGCGATGACGACGCCCGGTGCTCGTTGTATGTGTCGAATGTGCGCCTTCTGAGGGCCCCCGCACCACCGAAGAGCCTCGCGCCCCGAAGCGAAGCCGCTGTGCCGCGCCCCTGCGTGACGTACGGAAGTACACCGACGTAGGAAGCGAGCCTGCCCCGCGCACACGTCCTCCGGTTCCTTTCGCCACCGCGAGAACCGTGCCGCGTTCCGAACGAATGCCCCGTGCCCGGCGACACCCGCGCCGCGCACTCGACAGTGACGGAATCCCCTGTGATCACCACTTCCGGCCTCACCAAGGTCTACCGCTCACGCGGTCGTGAAGTAACCGCCCTCGACGGAGTCGACCTGCACGTCCGCGAGGGCGAGGTGTACGGCGTCATCGGCCAGTCCGGCGCCGGCAAGTCCTCCCTGATCCGCTGCGTCAACCTCCTCGAGCGCCCCACCTCCGGCACCGTGACCGTCGACGGACAGGACCTCACCGCCCTCGCGGGCCGCGGCTCGCGCGCGGGCAGGGAACTGCGGCAGGCGCGCAGCCGCATCGGCATGGTCTTCCAGCACTTCAACCTGCTGTCGTCGCGGACCGTGCAGGACAACATCGAGCTGCCCCTGGAGATCCTCGGGCTCTCCGGACAGCAGCGCTCCCGCAAGGCCCTCGAACTGCTCGACCTGGTCGGCCTCGCCGACAAGGCGAAGAGCTACCCGAGCCAGCTCTCCGGCGGCCAGAAGCAGCGCGTCGGCATCGCCCGCGCCCTGGCCGGCGACCCCAAGGTGCTGCTCTCCGACGAGGCGACCAGCGCCCTGGACCCGGAGACCACCCGCTCGATCCTCCAGCTGCTGCGCGACCTCAACCAGCAGCTCGGCCTGACCGTCCTGCTCATCACGCACGAGATGGACGTCGTCAAGAGCGTCTGCGACTCCGCCGCCCTGATGGAGCGCGGGCAGATCGTCGAGTCCGGCACCGTCAGCGAGCTGCTCGCCACCCCCGGCTCCGAGCTCGCCGCCGCGCTCTTCCCCGTCAGCGGCGCCGCCACCGGCGCCGACCGCACCGTCGTCGACGTGACCTTCCACGGCGAGGCCGCCACCCAGCCGGTCATCTCCCAGTTGTCGCGCACGTACAACATCGACATCTCGATCCTCGGCGCCGCGATGGACACCGTCGCGGGCAAGCAGGTCGGCCGGATGCGCATCGAGCTGCCGGGCCGCTTCGAGGAGAACGTCGTCCCGATCGGCTTCCTGCGCGAGCAGGGCCTGCAGGTCGACATCGCGGGGGAGGACGCCTCGCCGAAGGACGCCACCCTGCTGCGCAAGGACGACGCCCCGCTGCTGGTGAAGGAAGGTGCCAAGTGACCTGGTCGGAGATGCAGCCCCTGCTGGAGCAGGCGTGTTGGGACACCCTCTACATGGTCGGCTGGTCGACGCTCATAGCCGTCGCCGCCGGACTGCCGCTCGGCATCCTGCTCGTGCTCACCGAGCGCGGCGGGCTCCTGCAGAACGCCGTCCTCAACAAGGTCATCGGGCAGGTCGTGAACATCGCCCGCTCGATGCCCTTCATCATCCTGATGGTGGCCCTGATGGGCTTCACGCGCTGGGTCACCGGCACCACGATCGGCCGCGAGGCCGCCCTCGTGCCGCTCGCCGTCGGCGCCATCCCGTTCTTCGCGCGCCTGGTGGAGACCTCGATCCGCGAGGTCGACCACGGGCTCGTCGAGGCCGTGCAGTCGATGGGCGGCTCCACCTGGACCGTCGTGCGCAAGGTCCTCGTCCCGGAGTCCCTGCCCTCGCTGATCTCCGGCGCCACCACCACGATCGTCGCCCTCATCGGCTACTCCGCGATGGCGGGCACGGTCGGCGGCGGCGGCCTCGGCGACCTCGCGCTGCGCTACGGCTACCAGCGCTTCGAGACCGAACTGATGTGGATCACCGTGGCGATCCTCGCCGTGGTCATCTCGATCATCCAGTTCGCGGGCGACTACGCGGCCCGCAGGCTGCACAAGCGCGGCGGCGGCAACGGCCCGCTGCTGCTGTTCCGCCCGCTGCGCGGTGTCCTGCCCGGCACCGTCGCCGCCGAGACGACCACCAAGACCGGCTGAGCACCACCGGCCGACCGGGGACCTCCGGGTCCCCGGCCAGGGACCCCCGGGTCCCGCCAGGGACCGCAGGGTCCCCACCCGCAGACTTCCCCGCACACCACCGCGGGGCTGCACCACCCATGGAGAAAGGCACTTTTCGTGCGTAACACCGCCAAGATCACCACCGCTGTCCTCGCCACCGGCGCCCTCACCCTCGGGCTCGCCGCCTGCGGTTCCGACAAGGACTCCGCGGGCGACAAGGACGGCAAGCTCATCGTCGCCGCCACCCCGACGCCCCAGGGCCAGATCCTGGAGTACGTCCAGAAGAACCTCGCCAAGAAGGCCGGCCTCGACCTCGAGGTCAAGGAGTTCACCGACTACGTCACGCCGAACACGGCCGTCCAGCAGGGCGAGGTCTTCGCGAACTACTTCCAGCACAAGCCGTACCTCGACGACTTCAACAAGAAGAACGGCACGGACATCGTGCCCGTCCCCGGGGCCACGGTTCACCTGGAGCCGCTCGGCGTCTACTCCAAGAAGATCAAGAAGCTCGCGGACCTGAAGGACGGCGCCACGGTCGCCATCCCGAACGACACCACCAACGAGGCCCGCGCGCTCAAGCTCCTCGCGGACAACGGCGTCATCGAGCTCAAGAAGGGCGTCGGCTACGAGGCCACCCCGAAGGACATCGCCAAGAACCCCAAGAACATCACGTTCAAGGAGCTCGAGGCCCCGACGGTGCCCCGCAGCCTGGCCGACGTCGACGCCGCGGTGATCAACGGCAACTACGCGCTGGAGGCCAAGCCCGCCCTCAGCCCCGCCAAGGACGCCCTCGTCGCCGAGCCCGCCAAGGGCAACCCCTACGGCAACTTCCTCGCCGTGAAGAAGGGCGAAGAGAACGACCCGCGCGTGAAGAAGCTCGCCAAGCTCCTCACCTCGCCCGAGGTCAAGAAGTTCATCGACGAGAAGTACGACGGCGCCGTCGTCGCGGCCTTCTGATCATGCGTACGTCCGTCATGGGAGCCGCCGCGGGGACCCTGGTCCTCGCGCTCGGCCTGACCGCGTGCGGCGCGGGCTCCGACAGCGGATCGGGGGGCTCCGGCGACCGGCTCGTCGTCGGGGCGACCCCGACCCCGGCCGGCGAGGTCCTCGCGTACGTCCAGAAGAACCTCGCGAAGAAGGCGGGCCTCGACCTGGAGGTGAAGGAGTTCACGGACTACGTCACTCCGAACACCGCGCTCCAGGAGGGCTCCCTCGACGCCAACCTGTACCAGCACACCCCGTACCTCAAGGACTTCAACACGTCCAAGAAGACGGACCTGGTGCCGGTCACCGAGGTGTACCTGCCCCCGATGGGCGTGTACGCGAAGAAGACCAAGGACGTCGCCCAGCTCCGCGAGGGCGCGACCGTGGCCGTTCCGAACGACACGACCAACGAGGGCCGGGCGCTCCAGCTGCTCGCCTCCAAGGGCGTCATCGGGCTCAAGAAGGGCGTCGGCGGCACGGCCACGCCCGAGGACATCACGTCCAACCCGAAGAAGCTCACCGTCAAGCCGCTCGACCCGGCGCAGCTGCCGCGCTCGCTCGACGACCTCGACGCGGCGGTCATCAACAACAACTTCGCGCTCGACGCCGGGCTCAGCCCGAAGAAGGACGCCATTCTCCTGGAGTCCGCGAAGGGCAATCCCTACAACAACGTCCTCGCCGCCAAGAAGGGCGAAGAGGACGACCCGCGGATCAAGAAGCTGGCGAAACTGCTGACTTCGCCCGAGGTGAAGAAGTTCATCGAGGACAAGTACAAGGGATCCGTGCTGCCCGTCCACTAGGGCGGAACGGCCTCCCGCGCGCGGGAGGCACATCAGGACACCAACGGGGTCCACTCCCCCTACGGGAGTGGACCCCGTGGTGCGTCTGCGGCCGGACATGTTGCATGCTGGTCACTTCAGAAGGCCCGAAGGTGAAGGTCCTTCAGGTCTATGAAGGTTATGGAGCGGCGCATGAACAGAGCCTCCTCGGGGTCCTCGGAGTTTCCCGACATCTCCATCAGCACGGAGCGGTTGGTGCTGCGCCCCCTCGAAGAGGCGGACGTCCCCGCGTACGCGGAGATGATGAACGACGAGCTCGTCACGGCCTGGACCTCCGTGCCCCAGCCCTACACCGAGGCCGACGCCCGCGACTGGATCACCCGCCTCGCGCCCGCCGAGCGCTCCGAGGGCCGCGGCATCGTCCTCGCCGTCACCGAGTTCCTCACCCAGCGCCTTGTCGGCATCATCCAACTCCGGGGCACCGACTGGCGGGTGCGCGCCACCGAGCTCAACTACGTCGTCGCCCCCTGGGCCCGTGGCGAGGGCTACGCCTCCGAGGCGGCGCTCGCCACCGCCCAATGGCTCTTCCACGACCAGAAGTTCGAGCGCATAGAGCTGCGCACCGCCGCCGACAACACCGCCGCCCAGCAGGTCGCCCAGAAGATCGGCTGCATCAGCGAGGGCGTCCTGCGCGGCGCCTGGATAGCGCGCACGCGCAACGGCGGCGACCCCTTCGGCGGCTGGCTCGACCTGCGCACCGACCTGATCGTGTGGAGCCTGCTCCCCGAGGACCTCGAAGGGGTCTCCGAGAGCCTCGCCGACAGCGGGTTCTCGGCCTACTCCGACTGGAACTGAGCCCTTCGTCCCGGCCCGCGCGGCCACCATGCGCCCCTGGAGCGCTCCCGAGTCCCAGCAGGTACGCTCGCCCCTGGCCGCGTGCGCGGTTGCCCCGCCCGCAGCCACCGCCCCGCCCTGACGACCCGCGAGAACCCAGGAGACAGACGACGATGGCCGACCGGGTCACGGTGATCGGCTGGGACGGTACGCCGCTGACCGCAGCGGCACGTTCCGCGCTCAGCGCCGCGACGCTCGTGGCGGGCGCCGCCCACCACCTGGCGCTGGACGAGCTCCCCGCCCGCGCCGAGCGGATCCGCCTCGGCAGCGTGAGCCTGGCCGCCCGCCGCATCGCCGCCCACCGCGGCACCGCCGTCGTCCTCGCCGACGGGGACCCCGGCTTCTTCGGCGTCGTACGCACCCTGCGCGCCCCCGAGTACGGCCTCGAAGTGGAGGTCGTACCCGCCGTCTCCTCCGTCGCCCAGGCCTTCGCCCGCGCGGGCATGCCCTGGGACGACGCCGAGGTCGTCGTCGCCCACCGCCGCACCCTGCGCCGTGCCGTGAACGTCTGCCGCGCCCACACCAAGGTCGCCGTCCTCACCTCGCCCGGCGCGGGCCCCGCCGAACTGGGACTGCTGCTCCAGGGCGTCCACCGCACCTTCGTCATCTGCGAGGAGCTCGGCACCGACCGCGAGCAGGTCTCCGTGGTCACCTCCGACAAGGCCGCCGACCACAGCTGGCGCGACCCGAACGTCGTCATCGTCATCGGCGGCACCGCGCCCGCCGCCGACACCGGCTGGATCGCCGGCCGCGAACCGGCCGCCCAGCCGCGCGGCTGGGCGCTGCCCGCCGCCGAGTACGGCGGGGACATCTGGCTCGGCGAGGGCGAGACCGACCGGCTGCGGGCCGCCCAACTCGCCCGCCTCGGGCCGCGCGTGGGCGACCTCGTCTGGGACATCGGCTGCGGCAGCGGCGCCTTCACCGCGGAGGCCGCGCGCTTCGGTGCCGCCGTGATCGCGGTCGACCGCGACCCCGACGCCCTCGGCCGCACCACGGCCGCCGTGCGCCGCTTCGGCGTCCAGGCCCAGACCGTGCACGGCGTCGCCCCGCACGTCCTCGAAGACCTCCCCGAGCCCGATGTCGTACGCGTCGGGGGCGGGGGAGCCGCCGTGGTCTCCGCGGTCGCCGACCGCCGTCCGGAGCGCATCGTGACGCACGCCGCGACACGCGACGCGGCCGAACTCATCGGCCGGGACCTGACCGAGCACGGCTACACCGTCGAGTGCGCGCTCCTCCAGTCCGTGGAGCTCGACACACGCGCCTGGCGCGAGGAGAAGCGGACGGTTGTGTTCCTGCTCTCGGGGCGGTTGCCGGACCGCTCCCCGTGACCCTGCGGGCGCACGGTGCGGGGTAGGCTGGCCGATCGTTGTACTGCACCCGGGTGCCCAGCAGTTCGTTGGTCAATGTCCGGAAAGCTCGCCCGTTTTGAGGGGTGTGTGTGGTACGGCATGACCGGAGGACGCGCAACGTGGCGCAGTCCACAGCGGGCTGTGGCCGATCAAGCTGCCGCGACGGCGGGCCGACCGGGACAATGCCTGTTGTCCGGTCCGCGGTTCGTGCCGCGGGGCGCACACGCTCGTTGAGGATGACGGGCGGTTGGTGCGCCGCTCCGGGCAATGGGGCCGCCCCGGCCGAAGGCTGAGGGGCGGTCGAAGAAGCACTAACCGATGGGCGAGGGGTTACGCATGACCGACACCGGCCAGGTCCCGGGCGAGGGACTGCCGGAGGGCGCAGGCAACGGTGTACCTTCCGGGCCCGTGCAGGGCATGGGGGCACAGCAGCCGGGCGTTCCCGCACCGGGTGCGTACACCTTCGTGGACCCGGCCGACCCCGCCGAGAACGTCGCCGATGACGACGACCTGCTCTTGATGCCGGGCGCCCAGGGGGCGTGGAGCGAGACGCAGGGGGCGCCGATGCACCACGGCCAGGTCCCGGGGCACGGTCAGGCGCCGGGGCACGGGCCGGTTCCCGGACAGGCCCAGGGGCCGGTCCAGGGCGCCGGTCAGCCGCAGGCCGTCCCGGCCGCCCACGGTGCCCCCGTCGCGCAGGCCGCCCATGCCGCCCACCAGCCGGGTCCGCACGAGACCTCCGGACGGGACAGCGGCTCGGTCGACCTGAACGGCGTCCGGATGCCCGGTGCCGCGCCCGCCCCGTCCCACCCGTCGCCCGCCCGTCGCCCGCTGCACCGCGGCCCGGTCGTGCCCGACGGCACGGCCAGCCCCGTGCGGTCGCTCGCCGACCGGGGCCCCGCCGGGGCGACGCCCCCGCAGCACCCCGCGCCGGCCCGTCACGCGGGTCCGCCCACGACCGGACCCGAGTACCTCGACATTCCGCGCGACGACGCGGGCCTGCCGGGCCCGCAGCTCGGTGAGATCCCGCAGGGGGCCGCGCCGTGGTCCCCGCAGGGGCAGATGCCTCAGGCGCCCCAGGCGGCCCAGACGGCGATGCCTCAGGAGCCGATGCCGCAGGGGCAGGGGGGCCAGGAGTCTTATCCCGCACCAGCAGAAACGGTCGTCCCAGGAGACGCAGGGGCCGCAGGGGTCGCAGAGGCCACGGGCGTCGCCGGTGGCTCGGGTGTCCCGGACGCCCCCGTCACCCAGGACGCCTCGGGTGTCACACAGGCACCTCAGTTCACGGACGTACCGCAGACCGCGGACGCACCGCAGACGCCGGACGCGGCCTTCCCCGGGCAGCAGCCCGTCGAGCTCCCGGGCCAGGCCCAGGCGCAGTACGCCGGGCAGCACGGCGGCGAGCCGTATGCCGGTGAGCAGTACGGCGCCGACGCCGGGCAGGTCCCGCCGGCCGAGCAGCGGTTCGCCCCGGCCGAGCAGCAGTTCGCGATGGGGGAGCAGCCGGCGTTCGCCCAGGCCGTGCCCGCCGCCGTGGGCCAGTCGCCGTTCGCCGTCGCCTCCGCGCAGTCGTGGGACGGCGCGCAGGTCCCGCACGCCGCCGAGGCCGGCCAGGCCTTCGCCCCGGACGCCCTTCAGGGCGCGCCCGAGGGGCCCGTCGGCGCCGCGCACGACCCGCACGCCCCCCAGCAGGGGACCCCGCAGGACGGCGTCCCCGCGGACGGGCCGTTCCCCGGTGAGCCCGTCGGCGTCCAAGGTGCCCAGCCCATCGGCCAGTTCGTGCCGGTCGAGGGCACCGTCCCGACCACGCCCCACCTGGCCCCGACGCCTCCGCGCCCGCTGGTCGTCCCGCCGGAGGCCCTGGCCGCCGAGGCCCAGCCCGTCCAGGAGGCGGCAGCCGCCCCGGACGCGGTCGCCCCGGACACGGCCGTCGCGGACGCCGAGCAGCCCGCGCCCGCCGAGCCCCCGGCAGCCGACGCCCAGCAGCCCGCCGACGCGGCGGTCGCCCCCGTACCGCAGCCGGAAGCACCCGAGGCCGCGATGCCGGAGGCCGCGATCCCCGAGGCCGCCGCGCCCGAGGCCGTGCCCGCCGAGGCACCGGCCGCCGTCGACGAGGACCCGCACGCAGCGCAGCAGCCCGCCGCCGCGGTGCCCGCCCCGCGTGACGGCGCCGAGCCGGACGCCGCCGTCCAGGAGGGCGCCCCGGCCGAGGGCGCCGAGCCCGCCGAGGCGACGGCCGACCCCGCGGAGACCGGCGCGCCCGCCGTGTCCCCCGACACCCCGCAGACCCCGCAGGCGATGCCTGCGTCCTCGGTGGCCGACCGGGCCGAGTTCCCGGCCGCCCCCGAGACGGCCGACCCGGCCGAAGAGTTGGACGAGGCCGACGACGTCATCTCGTTCGAACCGATCGACGCGAACGAAGTGACCGAAGTGGCCGAAGCACCTGAGATGGCCGAAGCGCCTGAAGCACCCGAGACGACCGAGGCCCCCGAGCCCCTGGCCGCCGCCGCACCGGAGGCCCCCGAGCCGACCGGTACCCCCGAGGCGCAGGACGGCGCCGAGGTCCCCGAGCTCCTCGACGCCGAGGCGGCGGAGGCGGTGGACGCCGAGCACGCCGCGTTCACGGAGTACCCCGAGCCCGTGCCGTCCCCCGGCACCGCCGCCCCGGGCTACGCCGACGCCGAGCGCGAGGCCGTCCTGCGCGTGATGCGCGAGCGCCGCGACATCCGCAACGGCTTCCGCAACGACGCCATCCCGCACGAGGTGCTGCTCCGCGTCCTGGAGGCCGCGCACACCGCCCCCTCGGTCGGCCACTCCCAGCCGTGGGACTTCGTCGTCATCAAGTCCGCCGAGACCCGCCGGACCATGCACGAACTGGCGATGCGCCAGCGCGACGCGTACGCCAAGTCCCTGCCCAAGGGCCGCGCGAAGCAGTTCAAGGAACTGAAGATCGAGGCCATCCTCGACACCCCGGTGAACATCGTCGTCACCGCCGACCCCACCCGCGGCGGCCGCCACACCCTCGGCCGGCACACCCAGCCGCAGATGGCCCCCTACTCCTCGGCGCTCGCCGTCGAGAACCTCTGGCTCGCCGCCCGCGCCGAAGGCCTCGGCGTCGGCTGGGTCAGCTTCTTCGACGAGCGCGAGATGGTCCGCGCCCTCGGCCTGCCCGAGCACCTCGAAGTCGTCGCCTACCTGTGTGTGGGATACGTCGACGAGTTCCCGGACGAGCCCGAGCTGATGCAGGCCGGCTGGTCCAAGCGCCGCCCGCTGTCCTGGGTCGTCCACGAGGAGACGTACGGCCGGCGCGCCCTGCCCGGAGAGGACCCGCACGACCTGCTCGCCGAGACCGTCGCGAACATCCGCCCGCTGGACGCCAAGGCGCTCGGCGAGGCGTGGGAACGCCAGAAGCGCATGACCAAGCCGCCGGGCGCGCTCGGCATGCTGGAGATCATCTCCGCACAGCTCTCGGGCCTGTCCCGGATGTGCCCGCCGCCGATCCCGGAGCCCGCGGCCGTCGCGATCTTCGCGGGCGACCACGGCGTGCACGCCCAGGGCGTCACCGCCTGGCCCCAGGAGGTGACCGCGCAGATGGTCGCCAACTTCCTCGGCGGCGGCGCGGTCTGCAACGCCTTCGCCAACCAGGTGGGCGCCGAGGTCTGCGTGATCGACGTCGGCGTGGCCAGCGAGCTGCCCGCGACCCCCGGCCTGCTGCCCCGCAAGGTCCGCGCGGGCACCGCCGACATGACGACCGGCCCCGCCCTGACCCGCGAAGAGGTCAAGGCGGCCGTCGAGGTCGGCATCGAGACGGCCCGCGACCTGGTGGCGGCGGGCAACAAGGCCCTGCTCACCGGCGAGATGGGCATCGCGAACACGACCGCGTCCGCGGCCCTGATCTCCGTCTACACCGACACCGACCCCGCCGAGGTCACCGGCCGGGGCACGGGCATCAACGACGAGATGCACACCCGCAAGGTCGAGGTCGTGCGCCGCGCCCTCGACCTCCACAAGCCCGACCCGGCGGACCCGATCGGCGTCCTCGCGGCGATCGGCGGCCTGGAGCACGCGGCGATGGTGGGCCTCCTCCTCGGCGGCGCCTCCCTGCGCACCCCGGTGATCCTGGACGGCGTGAGCGCCGGCGCCGCCGCCCTGGTGGCCCGCGCCATCGCCCCCGAGGTCCTCGCGGCCTGCATCGCGGGCCACCGCAGCGCCGAGCCGGGCCACGTGGCGGCCCTGAACAAGCTGGGCCTGCGCCCGCTGGTCGACCTGGACCTCCGCCTCGGCGAGGGCACCGGCGCCCTGCTGGCCCTGCCGGTGGTCCAGAGCGCGGCCCGCGCGATGCACGAGGTGGCGACGTTCGACTCGGCGGGCGTCACCGAGAAGTAGGAGGGACGCCCACCCTGCCGCCCCGTTCGTGGGCAGGTGTTCCGCACGGCGGAACGGGTGGGCACGTACGCCCACGGTCCGCAGACGAACGACGGGGTCCGGGGCGAAGCCCCGGTTGTCGGGAAGGGGCGGGCCAGGGGAAAGACACACCCACCCGCCCCCGCCATACTGAACCCGCACGTCAAACCAGCCGCCCCACCGTCGCAGCGGCCCCGCAACGCCCCGCACGAGGAGCCCCCAGCCATGTCCACGGCCGAAAACCCCGCCTACCCCGTCGGCCTCCGCCTGACAGCCCGCCGCGTCGTCGTCCTCGGCGGCGGCCAGGTCGCCCAGCGCCGCCTCCCGGCCCTGATCAAGGCAGGCGCGGACATCCTCCTCGTATCCCCGTCCGCGACCCCCTCCGTGGAAGCGATGGCCGACGCGGGCGAGATCACCTGGACCCGGCGCCGCTACCAGCCCGGCGACCTCCGGAACGCCTGGTACGCCCTCATCGCCACCAGCGACGCGGAGGCGAACACCCAGGCATCGGCGGAGGCCGAGGAGCAGCGCGTCTGGTGCGTCCGCTCCGACGACGCCGAGGCCGCCACCGCCTGGACCCCGGCCACCGGCCGCTCCGAGGGCGTCACGGTCGCCGTCCTCTCCTCCGACCTGCACGACCGCGATCCGCGCCGCACCGCCGCCATCCGCGACGCGGTCGTCGAGGGCCTGCGCGACGGCAGCCTGGTCGCCCCCCACCTGCGCACCCGTACGGCCGGTGTCGCCCTGGTCGGCGGCGGTCCCGGCGACCCGGACCTCATCACGGTCCGCGGCCGCAGGCTGCTCGCCGCCGCCGACGTCGTCATCGCCGACCGCCTCGGCCCCCGCGACCTCCTCGACGAGCTGCCCCCGCACGTCGAGGTCATCGACGCGGCGAAGATCCCCTACGGCCGCTTCATGGCCCAGGAGGCGATCAACAACGCCCTGATCGAGCACGCCAAGCAGGGCAAGGCCGTCGTCCGCCTCAAGGGCGGCGACCCCTACGTCTACGGCCGCGGCATGGAGGAGCTCCAGGCGCTCGCCGAGGCGGGCATCACCTGCACGGTCGTCCCCGGCATCTCCAGCTCGATCTCGGTGCCCTCGGCGGCCGGCATCCCGGTCACCCACCGGGGCGTCGCCCATGAGTTCACCGTGGTCAGCGGCCATGTGGCGCCGGACGACGAGCGCTCCCTGGTCGACTGGGAGTCCCTGGCCAAGCTGCGCGGCACCCTCGTGGTCCTCATGGGCGTCGACAAGATCGGCAAGATCGCGGCGGCCCTGATCGCCCACGGCAAGGCGGCCGACACCCCGCTCGCCCTGATCCAGGAGGGCACGACGGCCGCCCAGCGCCGCGTCGACGCGACGCTCGGCACGGTCGCCGAGGCGGTCCGCACCCACGAGGTGAAGCCCCCGGCGGTCATCGTCATCGGCGACGTCGTGAACGTCGGCCCGCCGACCACCGTCTGACCGGCCCGCACCACCCGCACGTAACCAGCGGTAACGGAACCCGTTCCCAGCCGTTGGCACCACACCCAGGACAAGGCAGTATCACCCTGTGGCTGATCTCATCACCGTCGACGACCCCGACGACCCCCGCCTGCGCGACTACACGGGCCTGACCGACGTCGAACTGCGCCGCAAGCGCGAACCGGCCGAGGGCCTGTTCATCGCGGAGGGCGAGAAGGTCATCAGACGGGCCAAGGACGCCGGTTACGAGATGCGCTCGATGCTGCTCTCGGCCAAGTGGGTCGACGTCATGCGCGACGTCATCGACGAACTCCCGGCTCCCGTGTACGCGGTGAGCCCGGAGCTCGCCGAGCGGGTCACCGGCTACCACGTGCACCGCGGCGCCCTCGCCTCCATGCAGCGCAAGCCGCTGCCGACCGCCGACGAACTCCTCGCGACCACCCGCCGTGTGGTCGTCATGGAGGCGGTCAACGACCACACGAACATCGGCGCGATCTTCCGCTCCGCGGCCGCCCTCGGCATGGACGCGGTGCTGCTCTCCCCGGACTGCGCCGACCCGCTCTACCGCCGCTCCGTGAAGGTCTCGATGGGCGCGGTCTTCTCCGTTCCGTACGCCCGTCTGGAGTCCTGGCCCAAGGGTCTGGAGGGGGTGCGCGAGGCGGGCTTCAACCTGCTCGCCCTCACCCCCGACGAGAAGGCCACCTCCCTCGACGAGGCGGCCCCGCACCGCATGGACCGCGTCGCGCTGATGCTCGGCGCGGAGGGCGACGGCCTCTCCACCCAGGCGCTGGTCGCCGCCGACGAATGGGTCCGCATCCCGATGGCCCACGGCGTGGACTCGCTCAACGTGGGAGCGGCCGCGGCGGTCGCGTTCTACGCCGTGGCGACGGGCCGCCCGCAGTCGTGACCCGGCCGGGCGCGGGAATCCGCGCCCGGCCCGCGGGAGCGCCTAGTCGGTCCGCTCCATCGTCGACTCGAAGTGCTCGGACATCACCTGTCCGTCCAGCGGCTGGTACGTCGCCCGGTCCCTCGGGTCCGGTCCACCGCCGCCGTCCATGCCCCGCGCAGGCCCCTGGCACCCCTGCGCCGCCGCGATGGCCAGCGCCACCAGCAGCGTCACGACCACGAACACGAAGAGCCGCTGCCGCAGCAGCCGCGGATTGGCGGGCCCGCGCCGTCCCGTGCCGGTGGTGCGGGGGCCCTGCCGCCCGGTGCCGCTGCGCGGGGCGGGCCTGCTGCCGGAGCGCGTGGAGTTGCGGGACGGCGCGGGCCGGGAGCCGGACCGCGGGCCGTTCGGCCGCGAAGCGCCCGGCCGTGAGCCGCTGGGCCGCGGCGTGGGCGTGGCCCCCGGGCCGGGCCGCCGCTGGGTGCGCTGGTCGGCGTAGCTCTCGGCGAGCCGGCCCGTGGGCCGGTCGTGGTCCTGGCGCGGCGCGGGCGGGCGCACGTCACCGAGCCCCTGCGCCTCGCGGGCCGCGATCTCCTTGAGCCGCAGCGACAGTTGGAGCGTGCTCGGCCGCTCCTCCGGATCCTTGGCGAGACAGGCCCTGATCAGCGGCGCGAGCGCGTCGGGCACGCCGTGCAGCTGCGCCTCCTCGTGCACCACGCGGTAGAGCATGACCTCGGAACTGCCGTGCCCGAAGGGTGAGTCCGCCATGCCCGCGTACGCGAGCGTGGCGCCCAGCGCGAAGACGTCGGTGGCGGGCGTGACCGCGGCGCCGCGCACCTGTTCGGGCGCGAGGAATCCGGGCGAGCCGACGGCCGTGCCGACGTGCGTCAGGGTGGAGGCGCCGGTGGCCCAGGCGATGCCGAAGTCGATGATCCGGGGCCCCTTGGGGGACAGCAGGATGTTCGACGGCTTGAGGTCGCGGTGGACGACACCGGCCTCGTGCACGGCCACGAGCCCCTCGGCGAGCGCCGAGCCGACCACGGCCACCTCGGCCGCGGACAGCGGCCCCTCGGCGGCGACCTTGTCGTGCAGGGAGGGCCCGGGGACGTACTGCGTGGCGAACCACGGCCGGTCCGCGTCGAGATCGGCGGCCACGAGCCGGGCCGTGCAGCCGCCGCGGATGCGCCGGGCCGCCGACACCTCGCGGGCGAACCGCGAGCGGAACTCCTGGTCCTCCGCCAGGTCGGGCCGGATCACCTTCAGGGCGACGCGCTGCCCCCGCCGGTCCGACCCCAGATAGACGACCCCCATGCCGCCGGCGCCCAGGCGCCTGTGCAACCTGAACGAGCCGACGACACGCGGGTCCTCGCGCCGGAGCCGCATCATCGCCATGTCCATCCCCGCTACCCGGTCCGTCTGACGAGCCACAGCTTACGTTTCCGCGGCCGGGCACGTGCAGAGGCCGCGCCCTCGCGGGGCGATCGATTGTCAGTGCCAGGTGGGAAACTTGAAGAGTGGTCAGGGCACGGGGGACAGGGGGCCGTTGACGCCATCCCGATCCCCAACCATCCATCGCTGAAGGGGGATTGATCCCGTGAAGGGTGATCGCGTGGAGATCGTCGTGGACGCCGGTGACACGACGCGTACGTACGAAGTGGTGGCGAGCCGGGCGGGCCGCCGGGTGGAGACGGCGGTCCGCAGGGGAGTGGTGGAAGTGAGCGAAGTCACCCGCAGCGGCTCCGTGGTGCGTACGGCCCGGTTCATGGCCACCCGCGTCCTGGCCCTGGTCGAGCAGCCCGTCCCGAGGGAGGACAGCTCCGAGGCCGCGGCCCGTCCCCTCCGGGAAGACCCCGAGTCCTAGGACCCCGTCTCCACCCACGGGAGTACACCGGCGGCGATCGGTCATCCTCCGGGAGGCCAGGCAATCGGTACGAGGGCATGACGTCCGGCACCCCGCGCGCGCCTAGATTTGAGGTCAAGCGGCGGGTGCAGCACTCGTCCCCCGAGGTCAGACACCCGCCGCTGCCAGATCAACAACGAGAACAACGAATCGTCAGGAGAGGAACCATGGCGGACACGGCACCGCGGACCATGTTCCGCACGCAAGGGCGCAGGTTCTCCGCGTTCGGCGTCCGCCCGTCCGGCACGCGCCATCCGTTGGTGGCGACGGCCATGGTCCTCCCCCTGGCAGCCCTGCTCGTGGTCGTCTTCGGCGGCTGGGACGCAGTGGTCACACAAGCGTCGTCCGTGGGCGTGATGCTGGGGCGCTGAGCGGCGCCCCAGGCCCGGAAGAGCGGTCCGGGCGGGGACATCCGGCCATGAAACCCCGTGGGGACGGGGGTGCGGCGGACGGCACAGATGCCCGCGCAGCTGGGGAGCTGCGCGGGCATTGCCGTGTCCGTACGTCCGTCCGCACCCGGCGGCGCCTCCCCGTGCCGATCCACCGGTG
>NZ_LIRJ01000500.1 GCF_001419745.1 Streptomyces silaceus
CCGGCGGCGCGGGCGAGTTCGAGGTCGAGGGCCTCGCGGCGGATCCGCTGGTCGATGTAGAGGAGCACGGTGACGCCGGCCGTGATCGGGAACGTGAGCATGGAGCCGATCACCGAGCCGACGCCGTTGATGATCAGGAAGGTCCAGCCCAGTTCACCGGCGCTGTTGACGAAGCCGGTGACGCCTTCGCCGCTGAGCGCGCCGGCGATGAAGGTGAACGGGATGACGATGATCGACGCCACGACGTTCGCGATGATCGCGGCGAGCAGCTGGATGCCGAAGACGCGCCACCAGGAGCCGTTGACCAGCTTCACGGAGCGGGCCATGGACTTCTTGACGCCCTGCTTCTCCAGCATGAGCGCGGGGGAGGCGAGCGAGAAGCGGATCACGATCCAGATGGCGGCGATGCTCGCGGCGAGGCCGCCGAGGACGGCGAGGCTCGCGCCGGCCTCGGAGGCCCCCGCCACGGCGATCAGCACGCCGGGCATGATGCCGACGAAGACGACCGCGGCGCCGATGAGCGGGATGAGCAGCGTCAGGCCGAACAGCCGCGCGAGCTGGGGGCGGGAGTCCTGCCAGGCCTCCGCGGTGGTGACCGACTTACCGAGGACGGCGCGGCTGGTGACCATCGTGAGCAGGGCCGTGGCGACGATGGTGCCGAGCAGGGTGATCACGAGGACCACTCCGGAGTTCAGCATCGTGTCGCCCAGGGCGCGGGTCAGTTCGCCGACGGTCGCGCTCGGGTCGTTGAGGGCCTCGGTGTCGACGGACTCCTTCAGGACGAGGCCTTGGAGGAGGACGACCACGATCTCCGTGAACACGGCGACGGCCAGGGAGATGCCGAGGACGGTCCGCCAGTGGGCGCGCATGGTCGACACCGCGCCGTCGAGGATCTCGCCGACGCCGAGCGGGCGCAGCGGGATGACGCCGGGCTTGGCGGCGGGCGGGGGGCCCTGCCAGGAGCCCCAGCCGCGGTAGCCCCCGGGGCCTCCCGGGCCGCCGGGGGGCCGGCCGCCCCAGCCGCCGCCCTGGCCGGGCGGCGGGGGCGGTGGAGGCGGCTGTCTCTTCTACCCATCT
>NZ_LIRJ01000501.1 GCF_001419745.1 Streptomyces silaceus
CCCCGGCGACCGCATCGGCCTGGTCGGCCGCAACGGCGCCGGCAAGACCACCCTCCTGAAGATCCTCGCGGGCCAGGCGTCCCCCGCGGACGGCACCGTCACCCGCGCCGGCTCCGTCGGCCACCTCGCCCAGGACCCGGGCGCCGCCGACCCCGCCGTCACCGTCACCGACCGCATCCTGTCGGCCCGCGGCCTGGACGAGGCGGTCGCGGCGCTGCGTACCGCCGAGACCGCCATGGCGAGCGCCGGGGGACCGGCCGCGCAGGAGCGGGCGATGGCCGCCTACGCCCGCGCGGACGACCGGTTCCAGGCGCGCGGCGGCTATGCCGCGGAGGCCGAGGCCGCGCGCGTCGCCGCCGGGCTCGGGCTGCCCGAGCGGGCGCTGCACCAGCCCGTCGGCGCGCTGTCGGGCGGCCAGCGGCGCCGCGTCGAGCTCGCCCGGATCCTGTTCTCGCGGCACGGCACCCTGCTCCTGGACGAGCCGACCAACCACCTCGACGCCGACTCGGTGGGCTGGCTGCGCGGTTTCCTCGCCGGGTACCCGGGCGGCCTCGTGCTCATCAGCCACGACACCGGCCTCCTCGCCGACACCGTCAACCGCGTCTTCCACCTCGACCCGGCGCGCGCCGCGCTCGACGTGCACAACACCGGCTGGCGGGCCTACCTCGCGCAGCGTGCCGCGGACGAGCGGCGGCGCGCCCGCGAGCGCGCCAACGCCGAGCGCAAGGCCGCCTCGCTGCGTGCCCAGGCCGACAGGATGCGCTCCCACGTCGCCACGGCCACCGCCGCGAAGAACATGGAGCGCCGCGCCGACCGGCTGCTCGCGGGCGCCGAACCGGTGCGCCGGCGCGAGAAGGTCGCGCGGATCCGGCTGCCCGAGCCCGCGCCGTGCGGCCGGATGCCGCTCGGCGCCATCAGCCTCACGAAGGCGTACGGCTCCCAGCGCGTCCTCACGGGCGTCGACCTGGCCGTCGACCGGGGCAGCCGTCTGGTCGTCCTCGGGCTCAACGGCGCGGGGAAGACCACCCTGCTCAGGCTGCTGGCCGGCCGCGAACTCCCGGACGGCGGACGCGTGGTCGCCGGTCCGGGCCTGCGGCTCGGGTACTTCGCGCAGGAGCACGACACCCTGGACGGCGCGAGGACCGTGCGCGAGAACCTCGCCGCCGCGGCGCCGCAGCTCGATGACGGTGAGGTGCGGGGCGTCCTCGGGGCCTTCCTGTTCCGCGGGGACGACGTCGACAAGCCCGCCGGGGTGCTCTCCGGCGGCGAGAAGACCCGGCTCGCGCTGGCCGGACTCGTCCACTCCGGCGCGAACGTCCTGCTCCTCGACGAGCCCACCAACAACCTCGATCCGGCGTCCAGGGACGAGGTGCTGGCCGCCGTGGGGACGTACCCCGGGGCCGTCGTGATGGTCACGCACGACGAGGGCGCGATCGACGCGCTGCGGCCCGACCGGGTCCTGCTGCTCCCGGACGGCGCGGAGGACCTGTGGAGTCCCGACTACCGGGGGCTGGTCGGGCCGGCCTGAGCCCGGTACCTGGTCACCAGGACTCGGTGCCGCTCACCGGCCGCGGCGGCGCCGTCACCTCGCTCCCGCTCCTCGCGCGCAGCCTCAGCGCGAGGAGCGGGAAGACGAGGACCGACACCATGCCCGCGCCGACCAGCGCCGCCGCCTCGCCCGCGGTCAGTGCCTTCTCGTCCAGGCCGATCGTCGTGATCGCGACGACGAGCGGCAGCGCCGTCGAGCTGTAGAGCGTCAGCGCGGTGCGGTCGGTGCGGGCCAGGTCGCGCGGGGCGAGCACGTACACGGGCAGGCCGCGTACGACGAGGAAGAGCAGCAGGAAGACCGGGAGCAGGAGCAGCGCACGCCCGCCGTCCAGCAGCGCCTTCAGGTCGAAGTCGATGCCCGTCACGATGAAGAACACCGGGACCAGGAAGCCGAACCCCATCGCCTCGATCCGGCCGAGGATCAGTTCGCTGCTCTCGGGGGCCGCGCCCTGGAGGACGAGCCGGGTGAGCAGGCCCGCCGCGAAGGCGCCGAGGAGCGTGTCGAGCCCGAAGGCGTGCGACAGGCCGAGCATCGCCGCGAGGAGCAGCATCACGAACCGCACGGCGAACTGGGCGCTGCTGTGCAGGGTCCTGGCGATGACGTCGGCGAACCACGGCCGGCGCGGGCGCAGCGCCCAGCACACGGCGGCCGCCGTGACCGCGGCGAAGGCGGCGAGCAGCGCCGTGGACCTGCCCGGGTGGCCGCTGCCGCTCAGGAGCACCGTCATCGCGATGATCGGGCCGAACTCGCCGACCGCGCCGAACGCCATCATCACCGTGCCGAAGCGGCCCTTGAGGTCGCCGGAGTCGCGCAGGATCGGCAGGACCGTGCCGAGCGCCGTGCTGGTCAGCGCGGTGCCGATGACGAAGCTCTTGGTCACCGCGCCACCGCTGAGCGCGAAGGCCGTGCCGAGGCCCAGGGCGAGCGCGGCCAGCCAGGCCCGCACCGAACGGCGCAGCGTGTCGCCGCGGACCGTCGCGAACTCGATCTCGTACCCGGCGAGGAAGATCAGCATCGAGAGACCCAGGTCGGAGAGGGTGTCGATGGTCGCGTCGTGGTGGGCGATCCCGAGGACGTCGGGGCCGATCACGATGCCGAGGACGATCTCGAAGATCACCAGGGGGACGGGGAGCCGGCGGCCGAGCGCGTAGCTGAGGAGCGGGGCGAGGACCGCGATGGCCATGATCAGGATGAGGGTCCCCGGCTGCGACATAAGGAGTTATTTAGCATAAAGTCGGTCAAAGTTCGTGAAGCAGGCAGGTCGGCTGATGCCGTGAGGACGGGCTGGAAGGGGTTCCGGTGAGTCTGGGTCAGATGCGGGACGGCGGCGGCGGTGGCGGTGTCGCCCCGCAGATGACGCCCGGACTGTGGAAGCGGTGCCTGTGGGGCGGGCTCGGCCTGTGGCTGCTGACCGCCGTCATCACGTACGCCACCAAGAACACCAACCTGCTGCCCACGCTGATCCTGCTCGGCAGCTTCCTGGTGCCCGGCGTCTTCGTCCTGTGGGCCTACGAGCGCTACGGCCGCGACCTCGGCCTGAGCGTGCTGCTCAACTGCTTCGTGGTGGGCGGCGTGCTGGGCGTGCTCGGCGCGTCCGTCATGGAGTACTACCTGCTGCACCCCTCGCTGTGGATCTTCGTGGGCGTCGGGCTCATCGAGGAGGCGGTCAAGCTCGCCGCGCTCATGGTCGTCCTGCGGCGCTTCCGGCGGGTCCGGGGGATGCGGGCCGGGCTGGTGCTCGGCGCCGCGGTGGGGTTCGGCTTCGCCGCCTTCGAGAGCTCCGGGTACGCCTTCAACGCCGTGCTCAGCCTGGACGGCCTCGATCTGCGGTCGCTGCTGGAGACCGAGATCCTGCGGGGGCTGCTCGCCCCCTTCGGGCACGGGCTGTGGACGGCCATCGCGGGCGGCGTCCTGCTCCGGTTCCGGGAGCCGGGCGGCCGGTTCCGCTTCCCGGGCGCCGTCGTCGCCACGTATCTCGGCGTCTCGTTGCTGCACGCGCTGTGGGACTCGATGCACGGCATCGCCGTCTGGCTCGTCGTCATGATCACGAGTACGGGCCTGGACCGCTCGCTCTTCGCCCAGGGCTACATCCCCGAACCCACCGCCGAACAGAAGCACCTGTTCACGCTCTTCTCGGTGGGCGGCCTGGTGCTGATCTCCCTGGTGGGCGTGGCCTGGCTCCGCTCACTGGCCCGCGCGGAGCGCGCCTCCCGCTGACCGGGGGCTGCTCATCGGGCCGACGGGCCGGAGGGCTGCTCCGACGGCTTCGCGTCGCGGAGCGTCCGGCAGAGCTGGTGCGAGCCGCGCATCCGGCCGTCCG
This sequence comes from Streptomyces silaceus, assembly GCF_001419745.1. Classification (GTDB taxonomy): domain Bacteria; phylum Actinomycetota; class Actinomycetes; order Streptomycetales; family Streptomycetaceae; genus Streptomyces; species Streptomyces silaceus. Next base: position 3,870 of record NZ_LIRJ01000501.1, read on the forward strand.
GGGTGAACCGCGCGATCATCTGGATCTCCATGTCGATCACCCGGCCCTTGCGGTCGCGTACGTGGAGCGTGAGCCGGGCGGCGATCCGGTCGCCGTCCGCCAGCGCCTCCTGCACGTCGAAGCGGTAGGTGCCGCCGCCCAGCCTCTTGCGCACCGGGGGCAGATGGGCGAGGAGCCTGTCCCAGTCGAGGCGTACGCCGTCGGAGATCTGCACGATGTCCCGCGTGTAGTAACGCTCCATCAGCTGCGTGAAGTCGTCGTCCGGGTCGAGGAGGGCGAGCTCGTCGTTGAAGCCGGTGAAGAAGTCGGTGACGAACTGCTCGGGGGCGGTGCTCCTGAGGGGTGCCATGGCGTTCGCGGTCTCCTTGCCTTGCTCGAAGGGCGGGCGGCTCTGAGGCGGTGGAGCGGGCTACGAGATCTCTTACAGCTCTGTAAGATATGCAGCCCGGCCAACTCTGACAAGGGTGTAAGAAATGACGGAGTCCCCCGCGCCCGGACCCGCCCGGCGGCCCACCCGCCGCCGCGCCGACGCCGAACGCAGCCGGGCCGCCGTGCTCGACGCGGCGATCCGGCTCCTGGGCGAGCGGCCGAGCGTCGGCATGGAGGCCGTCGCCGCGGCGGCCGGCGTGACCCGGCAGACCGTGTACGCCCACTTCGCCTCCCGGGACGCCCTGCTGGCGGCGGTCGTCGACCGGCTCACGGAGCGGACCATGGAGGCGATGGACGCCGCCGCGATCGACGAGGGGCCCGCGGCGGACGCGCTGGTACGGCTGCTCGACGCCGCCTGGCGGACCTTCGAGGAACACCCGTTCGTGCTGCGGATCGCGGCGGACCCGGCGTCCGCGGGGACATCCCGGGCGAGGGCCCGCGCGACCACGCGCGACGGGGCCGGGGACGAGGCCCACGAGACCACGTGCGACGGGTCCGGGGACGAGGCCCACGAGACCACGCGCGGCGGGTCGGGGGACGAGGCCCGTGAGGCCGACCGCGCTCGCCACGAGCCGGTCGCCGAGCGGTACGAGCGCCTCATCCGGCGCGGGCAGGCGGCGGGCGAGTTCGACGCCGAGGTCCCGGCGGACTGGCTGGTCGCCGCGACGATCGCGCTCGGCCACGCGGCGGGCGAGCAGGTGACCTCGGGCGGCATGCCGCCGGCACGGGCCGCGGAGACGCTCCGGGTGAGCGTGCTGCGGGTGCTCGGGGCGCGGGTGCCCGGGG
>NZ_LIRJ01000502.1 GCF_001419745.1 Streptomyces silaceus
GCCGTTCAGAGATCAGGTTATGACCGTCCCCGGCACCGCGTCCGCCTCAGGGACAACTCCGTGGACAACTCAATGACTGTGGAAATCTCCGTGCCCCGAACGAGTCCTTCCGGACCGGCCTACCCGCTGACCCGAGCACTCCGTCCCCGCCCCGGCCCCCGTCCCGCCCGCTCCACCAGCAGCCACCCCACCAGCGCCATCACCACCGCCACCGGCGCCGTCACATGGACCGCGATCAGCAGCGCCGTGCGGCCCTCCAGGAGGCCGCCGAAGCCGACCATCGACAGGCCGAGCACGCCGAACAGGCACAGGGTCACGCCGAGCGCCGCGGCGGGACCGGACACCGTGCCGCCGGGAGCACCCGACTCCCGTGCCGCACCCGGCCGTTCGAAGCGGCGGAAGGCCGCGACCAGCGCCGCCGTGAGGACCGCGGCCGCCGCCATCCGCGGCGGCACCTGCGCCCACCACGCCCCCGTCGCCGGCTCCGGCAGCGGGACGTCGAGGGCGAGCAGCATCCCGTACACACCGAGCATCGCCGTCAGGTGCCACAGGAACGCCGTCATGGAGATGCCGTTGGCCGCCACCACGCCACGCCAGACCCGCGGCCGCGCCAGCCACCGCGCCGCCGGGGCGCGCAGCAGTTCCACGGCGCCGACCAGCCACAGGCCGTGGCAGAGCAGGGCGAAGGTGGGCGGTGCCATGTTCGAGACGCGCTCGCCGGGCATGCCGACCATGGAGAGCGGATAGGGGCCGAGGGCCACGAGCAGGGAAACCCCCGCGAGTCCCGCGCCCGCCAGGACGTACGGCATGCGCAGCCGCAGCCGCCCGTCCGCGCGCAGGAAACCGAGCTGGTGGACGGCGAGCCAGACGAAGGCGAAGTTCAGGAACTCGACGTAGGGCACGCCGAACGCGAAGCGGGCCAGGTCCACCGCGCCCGCCGCCGCGACGAGCGCGCCGAACGCGCCCCACCCCCACCGCTCGTGCAGCCGCAGCAGCGGCGGGGTGAAGGCGACCATGGCGAGATAGATGCCGATGAACCACAGCGGCTGCGCCACGAGCCGCAGCGCGACGTCGAGCAACCCGCCCCTCCCGCCGCCCAGTTGGAGGATCAGCGCGCCCGCGCCCCACACCCCGATGAAGACCATGGTGGGCCGCAGCAGCCGCTGGAGCCGGGCCCGCAGGAAGGCCGAGTAGACGGATGCGCCGGGCGACGTGCGGGCCAGCGAGCGGTACGACAGCGCGTGCGAGAAGCCGCCGACGAAGAAGAAGACCGGCATGATCTGCAGCACCCAGGTGAGGAGCTGGAGCTCCGGCACCACGGCGAGGAGGTTGCCGACCTCGGCGTGACCGTCGTCGCCGACGGTCACGGCCGCCATCAGCCAGTGGCCGACGACGACCGTGCCGAGCGAGGCGACCCGCAGCAGGTCGATGTAGCGGTCACGCCCGGCGGGCGTCTGCGCGGCCAGTTCGCGAACACGTGATCCCATGGACGTACGGTCGCGCGCCGCCCCTGCCCGCCATCAGCGCCGCCGTACTCAGATCCGTACCTGAGTACCTAGAGCAGCGTGGCACCCGGGGCGGGCGACTCCGCGACCCGTGCCGCGCGGCAGGTCCCCGACGCCAGGAGCGCGTCCGCCACCTTCCGCGCCGCGTCGGCGTCGCGCGCGAGGAACGCGGTGGTCGGCCCGGAACCGGAGACGAGGGCGGCGAGGGCGCCCGCGTCCGTGCCGGCCGCGAGGGTCCGGGAGAGGGAGGGGAAGAGCGAAAGGGCGGCGGGCTGCAGGTCGTTGGCGACCGCTCCGGCGAGGGCGTCGGCGTCGCCGGTCCGCAGCGCCTCCAGGAGCGCGGGGGCGGCCTCGGGGGCGGGGGCGACCGGGGTCAGCCGGTCGAACTCGCGGTACACGGCGGGCGTGGAGAGCCCGCCGTCGGCGACGGCGAACACCCAGTGGAAGGTACCCCCGACGGCCAGCGGCTCCAGCTTCTCGCCGCGGCCGGTGCCGAGGGCGGCGCCGCCGACCAGGCTGAACGGCACATCGCTGCCCAACTCGGCGCAGATGTCGAGCAGTTCGCCCTGGGAGGCGCCGGTACCCCACAGCGCGTCGCACGCCACGAGCGCGCCCGCGCCGTCGGCGCTGCCGCCGGCCATGCCGCCCGCGACGGGAATGTCCTTGGCGATGTGGAGGTGCACGTCGGGGCGGATGCCGTACCGCTCGCCGAGGAGCTCGGCCGCGCGGGCCGCCAGGTTCGTACGGTCCAGGGGCACTTGATCGGACCCGGGCCCCTCGCACGTCACCCGCAGCTCATCGGCGGGCGTGACCGTGACCTCGTCGTAGAGGCCGACGGCGAGAAAGACGTTGGCGAGGTCGTGGAAGCCGTCGGCGCGGGCGGCGCCCACCGCCAGCTGGACATTGACCTTCGCGGGAACCCGTACGGTGACGCTCACGCGCCCGTCTCCTTGTGCTCGGCGATGCGCGCGAACTCCTCCACGGTCAGCGCCTCGCCGCGCGCCTGGGGCGAGACACCGGCGGCGACCAGGGCGGCCTCCGCGGCGGCCGCGGATCCGGCCCAGCCCGCCAGCGCGGCCCGCAGCGTCTTCCTGCGCTGCGCGAAGGCGGCGTCGACGACGGCGAAGACCTCGCGCTTCGAGGCGGTGGTCTTGATCGGCTCGTCCCGCCGGACCAGGGAGACGAGGCCCGAGTCGACGTTCGGGGCGGGCCAGAACACGTTGCGCCCGATGGATCCGGCGCGCTTCACGTCCGCGTACCAGGCGGCCTTCACGGACGGCACCCCGTACACGCGCGAGCCCGGTCCGGCGGCGAGGCGGTCGGCGACCTCCGCCTGGACCATCACGAGCGTGCGCTCGATGGTCGGGAAGGTGTCGAGCATGTGGAGCAGGACGGGTACGGCGACGTTGTACGGGAGGTTGGCGACCAGGGCGGTCGGGGCGGGGCCCGGCAGCTCCTTCACCAGCATGGCGTCACTGTGCACCAGCGCGAAGGAGTCGGCCTCGTGCGGCAGACGGGCCTGGATCGTCGCGGGCAGGGCGCCCGCGAGGACGTCGTCGATCTCCACGGCGGTGACGTGGGCGGCGGTCTCCAGGAGGGCCAGCGTCAGGGAGCCGAGGCCCGGGCCGACCTCGACGACGACGTCGTCCGGGCGGACTTCCGCGGTGCGGACGATGCGGCGGACGGTGTTGGCGTCGATGACGAAGTTCTGGCCGCGCTGCTTGGTCGGGCGGACGTCCAGGGCGGTGGCCAGTTCGCGGATCTCGGCGGGGCCGAGGAGGGGGCCGTGCTCAGTGCTCACCGCACCAGGTTAAGGGTCCCGGGGCCGGTGCCCCCGTCCCCTCCGCTCTCCCCCGGGGCCGACGCCCGCCCGCACCGGACTTGACGCCTCCTTCATCGCCACCCGGCGCCGTGGGCTGCGCCCGCCTGCACCGGGGCGGG
>NZ_LIRJ01000503.1:0-5278 GCF_001419745.1 Streptomyces silaceus
CGGCACGCGCGCGTGGGCGACCTCGCCGGTGGTGTCCTCGGCTCCGGAAGGCGTGGACCGGGGGTGGGCGGACCCGGGGTGCGTGGATTCGGCTCCCGGGGCGTCCGCGGGGTGCGGGACCGTCGGGCGCTCCGTCGGCAGGGAGTCCCAGTCCAGCGGGTCGGCGTCGGCCTCGGCCTCGACGAAACCGGCCTCTCCGTAGAACTCCTCTTCGTCCTCCGGCGGGGGCGGCCACTCCGGGTCGTCGGCCGGGGGCACGTCGTCGTACGCCGAGGGGTGGGCCTCCTCGTGGCTGCGGCCGGTCTCCGGCGTGCCCTCGCCCGTGAGGCGGTCCAGGTGGGCGAGGACCGTCCGCGCGGCGGCGCGACGGCGGGCCAGGGAGGCGTCGTCCAGCGGGAGCGGCCAGGCCTGGTCGGCGCTCGTCTCGTTGAGCGCGGGGTTCTCCTCGTCCTCGGCCGGCTCGTCCGCCCAGGCCTCGATCTCGCCGTGGCCCGCCGCGCAGTGGTCGTGCAGGGCCAGGAGGAAGTCCGAGGGGCCGCGGGGCTTCTTCTGGGAGGGGCCCCACCAGTGGCCCGACCCCAGGAGCAGCGAGCGGGGGCGGGTGAACGTCACGTACCCGAGGCGCAGTTCCTCGGTGCGCTGGTGGTCCTTCATGGCCTCGTGGAAGGCCTTCATGCCCTTGGCGTCCCACACTTCGACGTCGGGCAGCGTGGCCGCGTCGCCGCGCAGCTCGTGCGGCACGACCTTGGCCTGGGCCGTCCACTTCTCGCGGCCCTGCGCGCTGGGGAAGGTGCCTTCGACCAGGCCGGGGACGGCGACGACGTCCCACTCCAGGCCCTTGGACTTGTGGGCGGTGAGCACCTTGACCGTGTTCTCGCCGCCGGGCAGGGCGTTGTCGAGGCCCTTCTCGTACTGGGCGGCGGTGCGCAGGAAGCCGAGGAAGGCCAGCAGCGTCGCGCCGCTGTCGTTCGCGGCGAAGGAGGCGGCGACGTCCAGGAAGTTGGAGAGGGTCTCGCGGCGGCGGGCCGCCAGCGCGCCCGGGGACGCGGAGAGCTCCACCTCCAGGCCGGTCACCGCGAGCACGCGGTGCAGGACGTCCATCAGCGGGTCGGACAGCGACCGGCGCAGCTCGCGCAGCTCGGCGGCGAGCCGGGCGAAGCGCACCCTGGCGTCCGCGGAGAAGGGCAGCCCGTCGTCGCCTCCGGAGGCGTCGTCCGGGTCGAGCGGTGACTCCAGGAACGTGTCCAGCGCGTCCGCGAGCGAGGTCACCTCGGCCGGGTCGACGCCCTCGACGGCCTCGGCGAGACGGCGGTCGGGGTCTTCGGGAGCCAGGTGCCCGGTGCGGACGAGCAGGCGGGCGCGACGGCCCAGGAGGGCCAGGTCGCGGGCGCCGATGCGCCAGCGCGGGCCGGTCAGCAGACGCACCAGGGAGGCGTTCGCCCCCGGGTCCTGGAGGACCTCGCAGACGGCGACGAGGTCGGCGACCTCCGGCAGGTGCAGCAGTCCGGAGAGGCCGACGACCTCCACGGGGATGTCGCGGGCGACGAGCGCGGCCTGGATCTCGGCGAAGTCCGTGGCCGTGCGGCACAGGACGGCGATCTCGCCGGGCTCCTTGCCGGTGCGCACGAGGTGGGCGATCGAGTCGCCGAGCCAGTCGATCTCCTCGGCGTGCGTGCGCAGCAGGGCGCAGCGCACCACGCCGTCGCGCTCGGCGCCGGGGGCGGGCCGCAGGGCCTCCACGCCCGCGTGCAGGGCGCGCAGGGGCTCCGCGAGGCCGTTGGCGAGGTCCAGGAGGCGGCCGCCGCTGCGGCGGTTCTCGCTGAGCGCGTGGCGGGCCGCGGGACGGCCGTCGGCGTGCGCGAAGTGCTCGGGGAAGTCGTCGAGGTTCGCCACGGAGGCGCCGCGCCAGCCGTAGATCGCCTGGCAGGGGTCGCCGACCGCGGTCACCGGGTGGCCCGTGCCGCCGCCGAAGAGGCCGGACAGGAGGATGCGCTGGGCCACCGACGTGTCCTGGTACTCGTCGAGGAGGACGACGCGGAACTCCTCGCGCAGGATCTCGCCGACCTCCGCGCGGGTGCGGGCGAGGGTGGCGGAGAGGGCGATCTGGTCGCCGAAGTCGAGGAGGTCGCGGGAGCGCTTGGCCACGCGGTACTGCCCGACGAGCTCGGCCAGTTCGAGCCGGGCCGCGGCCGTGTCGGGGACCTTGCGCAGGTCGGCGTTGGTGAGCTTGGCGCCCTCCAGGGCCTGGAGCAGTCCGGTGTCGTACGCGCGCAGCCGCTCGGGGCGCACGAGGTGCTCGGCCAGCTCGCTGTCGAGGGCGAGGAGGTCGCTGACGAGGTCGGGGAAGGACCGGGTCAGGGCGGGATAGGGGCCGGGGGCCTCGCGCAGCACGCGCGCGGCGAGCTGGAAGCGGGTGGCGTCCGCGAGGAGGCGGGAGGTGGGCTCCAGGCCGATGCGCAGGCCGTGGTCGGTCAGGAGGCGGCCCGCGAACGCGTGGTACGTGGAGATGACCGGCTCGCCCGGCGAGTAGTCGGGGTCGACGCGCAGCGGCGTCGTCGAGGAGTGGTGGCCGGGCGAGGAGCCGGCCGGATCGACGTGTTCGGGGTCGGTGACGCCGGCCTTGATCAGGGCCTGGCGCACGCGCTCGGCGAGCTCGCCCGCCGCCTTGTTCGTGAACGTCAGGCCGAGGACCTGTTCGGGGGCGACCTGGCCGGTGCCGACCAGCCACACCACGCGCGCGGCCATCACCGTCGTCTTGCCCGACCCGGCGCCGGCCACGATCACCTGCGGGGCGGGCGGCGCGATGATGCAGGCCGTCTGCTCCGGGGTGAACGGGATGCCGAGGAGCTCCTTGAGCTGCTCGGGATCGGTGATGCGAGGTGACACGTCAGAGAGGCTAGCGGTGGCCACTGACAACCGGAGCGGATCCGGACGTCGGCGGCCACCACCGCTTCATGGAGTGCGCGGGGTCAGCTACCGGCAGCGATCTTCTTCGGGTCGACGACGTCCTTGGCCGGCGGTGCCTTCACGTCGACGGGCTTGCCGTAGTCGCTGAAGGTCACCGAACCCGGCTCGTCGCTGCTCTTGTTCTCGACCTTCAGGAAGTAGGGCTTGCCCTCCATGGCGACGTAGAAGGTGGTGGTCTCCTTGCCCTTCTTCTGGGTCAGGACCGCGGCCTTCTTGCCGTCGACCTCGGCGTCGTCCCCACGCTTCAGGTTCTTGAGCTTGTCGGACTTGAACATGTCGTCCCGGTTGCAGACGCCGTCCTTCTCGGTGTCCGACTTCACCCAGCGGCCCTTGACGAGCTCGGCCGTCGCGCCGCCGCCCTGGCCCTCCCAGAACTTGTCGTCGGCCTTGACGTACGAGGACTTGCCGATGGAGAGGAACTGGGCGGTGCCGGTCTTCGGCGAGCCCATCGTGCCCTTGCAGTCGCCGGACTCGGCGACTGCGAACTCGATGTTGCTCGTCTCGCCGGCCTTCTTCATCTGGCCCTTCATCGTGAAGGAACCGGCGTCCTTGGAGGCCTTGGACGCCTTGTCGGCGATCTTGTCGGCGCTCATCCCGTCGAAGGGGTCCTTGTCGCCGCCGTCGCTGCTGCAGCCGGTGACGCCGATGACGGCGGCGGCGCAGGCCGCGGCCACTGCCAGGAGCTTCCGGTTGGCTGCCATATACGCGCATCTCCTCGAAAAGGTGCACCACCAGCCGGTGCACAGCATGTCTTTACGGAGACTTTAAATTGCTTCTGAGGGTGCTATGCCCACGAGGGGGAGGACGTGACAATCCCCACGGGTGGGACGGGGCGGGTCACTCCACGACGTGGCGGCCCTCGGGGCGGGCGCTGCAGGAGGCGCGGAAGGCGCAGTGCGTGCAGTGCTGGCCCGCGGTGGGCGTGAAGCGTTCGTCGAGGACCTTGCCGGCCGCCGTCGCGAGGAGTTCGCCGACCCACTCCCCGGAGAGGGGCTCCTGGGCCTGCACCTTGGGGAAGGCGTCGCCGCCGTTCTTCTTGGCGGCGGCCTGGCGCAGCTGCACCAGCTCGGCGCCGCCCGCCTCGGGGCGTACGCCTCCGAAGAGTTCGTCGGCGGCGCCCTCGCGGACCGCGAGCTGGTAGACGGCCAGCTGCGGGTGGCGGGCCACCTCGGCGGCGGTCGGGGACTGCTTGCCGGTCTTGAAGTCGACTACGTAGGCACGGTTTTCCGCATCCTGTTCGACGCGGTCCATGGAGCCCCGTACGCGTACTTCGTAGGGTCCTGCCTCCAGCGTCACGTCGAAGCCGTGCTCGCTGGCGACCGGCGTGCGGCTCGCGCGGTCCATCACGTGCCACTGGAGGAAGCGTTCGAGCGCCACGCGCGCGTGCTCCTTCTCCTGGGCCGACTTCCAGGGGGCGTCGAAGGCGAGGGCGTCCCACACCGAGTCGAGGCGCTCCATGAGGACGGCGAGGTCGGCCGGGGTGCGCCCGGAGGCCACCTCGTCGGCCAGGACGTGCACCACGTTGCCGAAGCCCTGCGCGGCCGTCGCGGGGGCGTCCGCCTTCACCTCGCGGCCCAGGAACCACTGCAGGGCGCAGGTGTTGGCGAGCTGGTCCAGGGCGCTCCCGGAGAGCACGACGGGCTTGTCGCGGTCCCGCAGGGGGATCTCGCTCGCCGTCGGCTCGTACATGCCCCACCAGCGGTAGGGGTGCGCGGACGGCACGAGGGGGCGCCCGTCGGAGTCGCTGAGCGCGGCGAGGCGGGCGAGGCGCCGGGCCGCGGCCTCGCGCAGGGTGTCGGAGGCGCGCGGGTCGACGGTGGTGGCGCGCAGTTCGGCGACGAGCGCGGCGACGGACAGGGGGCGGCGCGGGCGGCCCGTTATGTCCTTGGGTTCGACGCCGAGTTCGGTGAGGAAGCGGGAGGGCTGGTCGCCGTCGTCCGCGGGTGCCTTCACGGCGGTGACGACGAGGCGTTCACGCGCGCGCGTGGCGGCGACGTAGAAGAGGCGGCGCTCTTCGGAGAGGAGCGCTCCGGGGGTGAGCGGTTCGGCGAGGCCGTCGCGGCCGATGCGGTCCGCCTCCAGGAGGGAGCCGCGGCGGCGCAGGTCGGGCCAGAGCCCTTCCTGGACACCCGCGACCACGACGAGGCGCCACTCCAGGCCCTTGGAGCGGTGCGCCGTCATCAGGCGTACGGCGTCGGGGCGCACGGCCCTGCGCGTGAGCGTGTCCGCGGCGATGTCCTGCGCCTCGGTCTCCTCCAGGAAGTTCAGGGCGCCCCGGCCGCCCGTCCGCTCCTCCGCGCGGGCCGCCGCG
>NZ_LIRJ01000503.1:5313-5614 GCF_001419745.1 Streptomyces silaceus
GTGCCGCCGCCCGCGAGGCGCTCACGGGCCTTGCGCAGCAGCGCGCCGAGGCGCTGGGCGCCGCGGGCGTACGTGGGGTCGTGGGCGACGAGCCGCTCCGGCTCGGCGAGGGCGCGGGCCAGCAGCACGTCGGAGGGCGGCGGCAGGTGGTTGCCCGCCCCGCGCTCCTCCTCGCGCAGCGCCCGGCCGAGCCGCCGCAGGTCGGCGGCGTCCATCCCGGCCAGGGGCGAGGTGAGCAACGTGAGCGCGGTCTCGGTGTCCAGCCAGGCCGGGGCGGTCGTGGGGGTGTCGGTGTCGGGGG
>NZ_LIRJ01000504.1 GCF_001419745.1 Streptomyces silaceus
GTCGAGTCGCCCTACGTGGCGCCGCAGCCGACCTACGACACGGCCCCCCTGCCCGTCTACGACCCGCCGCTGGACCCGGCCCCCGAGCACGCCTACGAGCCCGCTCCCGACCCCGCACACGACAGCGGCCCCGCCACCGAACCGCTGCACCGGCCCTTCCAGGCACCCAGCTCGGGCGAGCCGTGGAACGCCGCCACCGGAGGCCATCTGTGAACGCGCCGCTGCCCGACGTCCCCGAAGTCCGTGTCGTCGGCCTACCTCTGCTCACCTCGGGCTTCGATCTCGTCGAACGCCTCGACCTCGGCATGCACCTGAAGGTGCACGGCCCGCTCGAACCCGTGGCGGGCGAGCCCCTGGCCCAGCTGGCCGAGCAGATCTCGCTGCGCGGCCGGGGCGGCGCGGGCTTCCCCTTCGCCCGCAAGCTGCGGTCCGTCGCCGAGGCGGCGATCCGCCGGGGCGTACGTCCCGTCGTGGTCGTCAACGGCAGCGAGGACGAGCCCGCCTGCCGCAAGGACACCGTCCTGATCAACCGCGCCCCGCACCTGATCCTGGACGGCGCCCTGCTGGCCGCCGAGGCCCTCGGCGCGCGCACGCTGGTCGTCGGCGTGACCCGGGACTCCACCGAGGCCTCGATGCGCACCGCCCTGGCCGAGCGCGGCCTCGGCAACCGGCGCGGAGCGGCCCTCCGCGCGCGGGTGCAGCGCAATCCGGTGCGGATGGTCACCGGGGAGTCCTCGGCACTGGTGCGCTCGGCGGACGGCGGCCCCCCGCTGCCGCCGGGCCGCAAGGTGCGGACGTCGGACTCCGGAGTGGGCGGCGCCCCCACCCTGCTGTCGAACGCGGAGACCTTCGCGCAGCTCGCCGTGGCCGCGCGGGCGGGCGCCGAGCGCTACTGCCGCACCGGTCTGCGCGACGAGCCCGGCACGGTGCTGCTGACCCTCTCCGGAGCGGTCGCCCGGCCGATGGTCGTCGAGGTGCCCACCGGAGTGCCCCTGCGCTACGTCCTCGAACTCGCCGGCGCCCCGGCGCTCCCCCAGGGCGTGCTGACGGGCGGCTATCACGGCAAGTGGCTCGACAGCGTCACGGCGCACGACGCGGTCGTCTCGCGCGCCGCCCTGGACGCCTGCGGAGGCGCTCTGGGCGCGGGCGCGATCCTGCCGATCGGCGAGGGCACCTGCCCGCTCGGGGAGGCCCTGCACGTCGCCAACTGGCTGGCCGCCGAGAGCGCCGGACAGTGCGGCCCCTGCTACCTGGGACTCCCCGCGGCGGCCCGCGGTCTCGCCGATGTCCTCCAGGGCGGCGGCCCGACCGCCCTGGAGGCGTTGCGCGAGGTGACGCGGGCCGTGAAGCGGCGGGGGGCGTGCAAGCACCCGGACGGTTCGGCGGCGTTCATCGAGTCGACGATCTCGGCGTTCACGGACGACCTCGCGGCGCACGTCCTGGGCGGCGGCTGCGGACGGCCCGTCGAGGGGGTCCTGCCCCTCCAGGACGAGGCCGCCCCGGCGGAGGCGCCCAGCGGCCGCAAGCTGGCCGTCGACTGGACGCTCTGCCAGGGCCACGGGCTGTGCGCGGACATCGTCCCCGAGCTGATCCAGCTGGGTCCCGACGGCTTCCCCTCGGTGGCGGAAGCCTCCGTACCGCGTTACTCCGAAGCACGTGCCGCACGCGCCGTGCGCCGCTGTCCGGCGCTCGCCCTGCGCATCGAGGAGGACCCGAGGACGGCGACCGCGGTCCGCCCCGCAGCGCCCGCCGCGCTCCCGCCGGGCCGACGCCGCAGGGCGCTCGGCAGCGGAAAACAGTGACAAGGAGAGTCACGACGACGAGCGTCCGGGGCCGGACGTCCCGGAACGGGTGACAGAAGCCGACGCCCGGAACGGATGACAGAAGGCGCCCGGAACGGACGGCGCACGACACCCCGAATCGGATGACACAACCGGATCGGATGACACAAAAAGAGCGGGCCACCCGATCCGGGTGGCCCGCTCTCAATTCCTGTGGAGCTAAGGAGAATTGAACTCCTGACCTCCTGCATGCCATGCAGGCGCTCTACCAACTGAGCTATAGCCCCTTGCGTTGTCCGCCCGGTTTCCCCGGCGGCTCCGCCAACATTACACGGTCCTACCCGTGCTCCACCAAATCGTTTCCGGTCTGGGTGGATACGCCCGGTACTGTCAGCCTTCGTGACCGTGATCGCGCTCGCCGCAGCCCGCCGTCGTGTGCCCCTGGCCGCCGGGGTCTGCCTGCTCTCCTTCACGGCCTTCTGGATCGCGCAGCGCGCCGCCGGCGTCTCGATGATCGACCTGATGGTCTACCGGGCCGAGGGCGAGACCGTGCGCGCGGGCGGCGACCTCTACGCACTGCGCGCCACCGAGGCGCTCCTGCCCACCACCTACCCGCCGTTCGCCGCGCTCCTGTTCACGCCGCTGACGCTCCTGAGCACGCCGGACATGCGCACCGCCGCGACACTGGGCAATCTGCTGCTCCTGTTGGCGTTCGTGCGCCTGTCCCTGCGACTGATCGGCGACGAGTGGCACGCGCGCGTGGAGAGCGCCCTGTGGGTGTCCGCGCTCGCCGTGTGGTGCGAGCCGGTGTGGACGACCCTGCGCTACGGGCAGATCAATCTGCTGCTCGCCGTCCTGGTCCTGTGGGACCTGACCCGGCGCCCCGGCGACCGCTGCGCGGGCGTGGGCATCGGCATGGCGGCGGCGATCAAGCTCACGCCCGCTCTCTTCGCGGTGCTCCTGCTGCTCACCGGTGCCGTCCAGGCGGTGCGCCGCGACGCGTGGCGGCCCGCCGTGCGGCACGCGTGCGTGGCGGCCGCGTCGTTCGCCGGGGCGACGCTCCTCGCGGCGGCCGCCCTGCCGTACGACTCGTGGCGCTTCTGGACCCGGATGGTCTTCGAGGCGGGCCGGGTCGGATTCGCCGAGGACACCGCGAACCAGTCGCTGCGGGGCGTCCTCGCCCGGCTCCTGCACTCCGGCGAGCCGGGCGGCGCCTGGATCCTGTCGGCCGCCGTGGCGGGCGCCCTCGGCCTCGCCGTCGCGGTGGCCGCCGCGCTGCGCGGGGAGCGGGCGCGGGCGGCGCTCGCCTGCGCGGCGACGGCGCTCCTGGTGAGCCCGGTGTCGTGGTCGCACCACTGGGTGTGGTGCGTGCCGATGGTGCTGCTCCTGGGGACGGAGGCGGTGCGCCGGGGCGGCCGGGCACCGTGGGCGGTCGCCGGGGCGGCGGCCCTGGCCTTCTGTTCGTACGCCCTGTGGGGGGTGCCCCACGGAACAGGACGGCTTGAACTCGCCCAGAACTATGGCCAGATGACGCTGTCAGGCCTCTACGTAGTGACCGCTTTCGGGTTCCTTCTGGGGCAGGCCGTCACGCTGTGGCGAACGAGTAGAACCGCTTGAGCGTGCAGTGCTCGTCGAGCAGCCGACCGTAGATCGGCTCCCCTTCGAGCTCGCGGTACGTCTCGATGGGGTCGCCTTTTATGATCAGCGCGCGGGCGCATTCCTCGCACCAGTACTGGTAGTCCTGGTTGACCGGTTCCATGTCGCGGACGATCGGCGTGCCACTGTCGCACCAGTCGCACTTCCGCCTGTGTGCACCCATCGATCAGCTCCAGCTGTGGCCGCAGGCGGTGCACACGTACGAGACTCCGCCGTTGTCACCGAGCACTTGGGCGACATGGGCCGAGCCGCAGGAAGGGCAGTTGAGGAGCGTGCGGAGCGCGGCCCGTTCTCGTACGGCCGCCTCGTCGAAGAGGCGGTCGACCTCTTCGATGATGCTCGCAGGCATCGCGCTCTCCCTCCCGTCGGGCTGCGTCCCCTTCCGGCCGTCCGATTCTGCCACGGTCTGAGCGAGCCGGTCAGCGACGCATTCGTACCAGTCCGGACACGGCGCCAAGTGCGGCGACGGCGGCCAGCGCGCAGGTGCACACCAGGAGCGCGCTTCCGGATGAATACGCCCCCGGGGCCCCTTCCGACTCAAGCCGGTTCAGGAAAAGCGCACCGAAACCGGCGACACCGGTCAGCTGACCGAGCTGCGTGACCGTCGCGAGCAGGCCGCTGGCGTCCGCCGCGTCCTCGGCCCGCACCGTGGCGAGCGCCCGGGTGAGCGTGGGGCTGAAGCCCAGGGAGAGCCCCGCTCCCAGGCCGACGAAGGCGGCGTAGAGCCAGAGGCCGCCGTCATCGCCGTCGCGCAGGAGCAGCCCCACGGCGGTCGACGACACCGCCGTCAGCGCGAACCCGGCGGGAATCAGCGACCGTTGCAGCGCCTGCGGCCAGCGGCGCCAGGTCAGGCCCACCAGGCCGAAGACCACCGCCGTCGGCCCGAAGGTGAGGCCCGCCCGCAGCGCGCTGTAGCCGAGGCCGCCCTGGATGTGCAGGGTGAGCGCGAAGAGGAAGCCCGCGTTCACGGCCATCACGCCGGCGATCCGGAAGATCGCCAGGCCCATGCCGGGCGTCCGCAGCACCCGGGGCGCGATCAGCGGCGCCCCGCCGCGCCGGGCGAGCCGGGACTCGTACGCGCAGAAGAGCGCGAAGCAGACCACGGCGGCGGCCAGCGAGAGCCAGGACCACAGCGGCCAGTCCGTCTCCTGCCCGAGCACCAGGGGCACGGTGAACAGCGAGACGGCTGCGCCCAGCAGCACGAGTCCGGGCAGATCGAGCCCACGGGCCCGCTCCGCCGACCGCTCCGCGTCGTCGTCGCGCGGCAGCACGCGTACCGCCATGGCCAGCAGGACCACGCCGACCGGCACGTTGACGAGGAAGACCGGGCGCCAGCCGGTGCCGAAGAGGTCGGCGCTGACGAGGACCCCGCCGAGCACCTGGCCCGCGGCGGCGCCGACCGCGAGGACCGCCGAGTACGCGCTCAGCGCCTTCACCCGCGCCTCGCCCGCGAAATTGCGCTGGATCAGGCTGAGCACCTGCGGAATGAGGACCGCCGAGCCCGCGCCCTGGAGCAGCCTGAAGGCGATCAACTCGCCCGTGCCCCGGGCCAGTCCGCAGGCGAGCGAGGCCGCGGTGAAGAGCGCGAGCCCCACGAGGTAGACGCGGCGGTGGCCGAAGCGGTCGCCGAGCCTCGCACCGGTGATCAGGAGCACGGCATACGTGATGGTGTAGCCGGCGATCACGAGCTGCAATCCGGCGCCGGACGCGTGGAGTTCGGCGCGGATGGTGGGCGCCGCGACGTTCACGATGAAGACGTCGAGGAGCGCCATGAACTGGGCGGCCAGCACGACCGCGAGCAGGCGGCCGCCGCGATTGTCGGTGCCGGGGGCTTTACTGGATACGGAAGTTGGACCCGCGGGGGCGGGTGGGGTGGTCGTCGTCATGCCATCGAGCGTGAGGACGGCCCGGCACGGGTGACGAGAGCCCGCCGATGCTGGTACTGACAGCACCTGGCAGCGGCGGGGGCGAAAGCGGACGATGGGGGACGTGACGACGATGGCGGCGACACAGGGGCAGCCGGGCGCGACCCGGAGCCGGGAGCGGACGGTGGCGCGGGCGACGGCACAGGCCCGGACGCAGGCGCAGCCAGGGACGCAGGAGCAGCCGCGCACGCAGACACGGCGGCAGACGCAGCGCCGCAGACCGGAGCTCGCCGCCTTTCTGCGCACCCGCAGGGCGCGGGTGACCCCGGCCGACGTGGGCATGGCCCCGGGCCTGCGCCGCCGCACCCCCGGCCTGCGCCGCGAGGAGGTCGCCCAGCTCTCCGGCGTCGGCGTGACCTGGTACACCTGGCTCGAACAGGGCCGCCCCATCAACGCGTCGCCGCAGGTCCTGGACGCCGTGGCGCGCACCCTGCGCCTGGACCAGCCCGAGCGGGAGCACCTATACCACCTGGCCGAGGTGCCGTACGCCCCGGACCGCGAGGCCGCGGCGGAGGCGGTGGGCGTGGAGATCCAGGGCATCATCGACGCCATGGACCCGCGCCCGGCGGTGGTCTACAACGCGCGCTACGACGTCCTCGCCACGAACCCCGCCTACCGCGACCTCTTCCTGCTCCCCCGGGCCCCCGGCAGCAGCGTGCCGAACGCGCTGTGGTCGCTGTTCACCTCGCCCGCCGATGAGTGCCCGCTGGTCTTCCGGGACTCGGAGCTGCCGGTGATGGCGGCGACCCTGCGCAGTGCGTACGGGCGCCATGTGGGCGAGCCGGCCTGGGAGGGGTTCATCGACCGGCTGTCCGCCGCGAGCCCGCTGTTCGCGCGGCTCTGGAAGAGCGGCGACGTCATACCGCCCGGACCGCGCGTGAAGACGTTCCGGCACTGCGCGGTCGGCGAGCTGCGCATGACGTCGGCGTCCCTGACCATCGACGGCATGCCGGAGACCCGGATCGTCGTCTACACGCCGAACGACGAGGAGAGCACGCGCCTGGCGGCGAAGCTGCGCGCGCTCAGGACGACCGCGGCCACGAACCCGGCGGCAGGACGGTAGGGGAACCCGGCGACAGGAGGGCAGGGCACAAGGGCGGGCACAACAGAAGATCCCGCCCCCTGATGGGGACGGGATCTTCGGGACTGTGGAGCTAAGGAGAATTGAACTCCTGACCTCCTGCATGCCATGCAGGCGCTCTACCAACTGAGCTATAGCCCCTTGCGTTCTTCCCGCTCCGCGGTGCGAACAAGAAGAACTTTAGCCTGCGACCAGCCCGAATGTGAAATCCGGGTCCGGCCGCCGTCCGGAGCGACTCAGTCGTCGTCGCCCAGCACCGGTTCCGGCAGCGTGCCGGCGTTGTGCTCCAGCAGGCGCCAGCCGCGCGCGCCCTGGCCGAGGACCGACCAGCAGCAGTTGGAGAGACCCCCGAGCCCCTCCCAGTGGTGGGACTCCAGACCGAGGAGGCGACCGATGGTGGTGCGGATGGTGCCGCCGTGGCTGACCACCACGAGCGTGCCGTTCTCGGGCAGCTTCTCGGCGTGGCGCAGGACGACGGGCGCGGCCCGGTCGGCGACCTCGGTCTCCAGCTCGCCGCCGCCGCGGCGCACCGGCTCGCCGCGCTTCCACGCGGCGTACTGCTCGCCGAAGCGGGCGATGATCTCGTCGTGCGTGAGGCCCTGCCACTCACCGGCGTACGTCTCGCGCAGCGCCTCCTCGTGCGTGACGGGGAGGCCGGTGATCGAGGCGAGCTCGGCGGCCGTGGCCGCCGCGCGCTTGAGGTCGGAGGCGACGATGGCGTCCGGCTGCAGGGAGGCGAGGAGGCGGGCGGCCCGCCTGGCCTGGGCCGTGCCCGTCTCCGTCAGCTCGATGTCCGTGGAGCCCTGGAAGCGGCGCTCCAGGTTCCAGGACGTCTGGCCGTGCCGCCACAGGATGATCCGGCAGCCGCGGTTGCTCACCGCAGCTCACCGTCCAGGTCGGCCTCCTCCGCGGCCTGGCGCTCGGCGTGCTCGGCGGCCTTGCCGCGGGTCGCCTTGGCGTCCTCCGGCAGGTCGAGCTCGGGGCAGTCCTTCCACAGGCGCTCGAGGGCGTAGAACACGCGCTCCTCGCTGTGCTGGACGTGCACCACGATGTCCACGTAGTCGAGGAGGATCCAGCGGGCGTCGCGGTCGCCCTCGCGGCGGACCGGCTTGGCGCCGAGCTGCTTGTTCAGCTGCTCCTCGATCTCGTCGACGATCGACTTGACCTGGCGGTCGTTGGGTGCGGAGGCGAGCAGGAAGGCGTCCGTGATCGACAGCACGTCGCTGACGTCGTACGCGATGATGTCGTGCGCGAGCTTGTCGGCAGCCGCCTGCGCGGCGACGTTGATGAGCTCGATGGAGCGGTCCGTGGCGGTCACTAGAGAGCTTTCCTTCGGGTGGGCGATACACCCCAAGGGTCTCACGGACCGCCGACGGCGCCCCAGACGATTTCGTCACCGCCCCCGCGCGGGGGCGGTGACACGGTCACCCGTTGGTCCGGTAGTCCTGGCCGAGGACGACGGAGACGTCGGCGTTCGAGGCCGTCTTGCCCTTGCGGACCGCGCTCGCCGGCAGGCCGAGGGTCTTGGCGACCTCGGTGGCCTGCGTCTTCTTGTCCTCGTCGGCGTAGGTGACCTGGGAGGACGCCTGGGACGTGGCGCCCGCGCCGCCGTCGATGAAGGTGTAGCCGCCGTTGACCAGGGCGACCCGGGCGTCCTGGCCCGCGCCCTGCTTGCCGGAGGCGTTCTTCACGCCGACCCGGACGGCCGCGCCCTTGTCCGGGCTCTTCACCGCGCCGCCGAGGACGTCCTTGACCACGGTGTCGCCGGCCTTCTCGGTCAGCGTGCCGTCCTGCCGCACCGGCAGCAGCGTCGTCTTGTAGTCGCCGCCCTTCGCGCGGTCGGCGAGCTTGGCGAGGAAGGCGCCGAGGTCCTTCTCCTTGAGCGAGGGGTCGAGGATCTGCGCCAGCGACTCCACCGTGGTGGTCGCCGCCTGCGGATCCGACGACAGCTTGCGCAGGACGCCCTGCATGACCGCGCCGAAGCGGTTGAGCTGCGCGGTCTCGCCCTCGCCGGGCGCGCGGTACGTGGCGTACGCGACCGCCATCGGACCGCTCAGGGTCTGCTGCTCGCCCTTCTTGACGAGGGGGGCCTCACCCTTCTTCGCCTTCGGGTCGGGCACCTCGGTGTCGGTGTCGATGTCGATGTTGCCGACGAGCTCGACGAGGTTGTTCAGGTACGGGGTGTCCAGGCGCCAGGTGCCCTCGACCGAGGTGCCGAGCACCGTGTCGATCGACTCGCGGGTGCCGGTCGAACCGTCGTCGTCGACGGACTTGCCGAGCGTCGTCGGCGTACCGTCGTCGTCCGACACGGCCAGGGAGTTGGGCAGCAGGACGGTGGCGCCCTGCTTGGTGGTGGCGTTGTCCACCAGGAGCGCGGTCGAGGTGACCTTGCCCTTGGTGTTGTGCAGATGGACGACGATCACGTCCCGCTTCTGCGGTCCGGTGGCCGCCGCGGCGTCGTCCCCACCGTCCGACTGGCCGGGCAGCTTGCCCGCGAACCACAGGTAGCCGACGCCGCCCGCGATCACCAGCGCGAGCACCACGACGAGCGCGACGACACGGGAGCGCCCGCGCCGCTTGGCTTCCTCGCGCCGCTCGGTGCGGCTCTCGGTGAACTTCAGCCAGTCGATGACGTCTTCGGAGTCCTCGTTCGGCTCCTCGATGAAGGAGAACTGCTCGGTCTGGTACTCACCGGGCTGCTCACGCCGCTGGTCGCGCGCCTGCTCGTGCTCCGGTGCGCGCCGCGGGGGCTCGGGGTCCGGCTGGACCGGAGCCTGGGGCACTTGGTGCGACTGAGGCTGCTGAGGCTGCTGAGGCTGCTGAGGCTGTGGGGACTGGAACTGCTGGGGCGGGGGCTGAGGCTGGGACTGCTGAGACTGGAACTGCTGCGGCTGCTGGGGCTGGGACTGTTGCTGCTGCGGAATCCACCCGCTGGTGTCGTACGAGGTCCCGGCACCACCGGTGTTCCCGGCGCCGGTGTTCCCGTACGACGAGTCGTACGCCCCGGCGTCGTACCCCTGCTGCTGCCCGCCCGCGTACGGGTCGTACCCGTAGCCCTGGGGCTGCTGCCCGTGCGGCTGCTGCTGCGAGGGGACCTGGGGCGCGTGCTGCTGCGGGGGCACCTGTGGCTGCACCTGCTGGTACACCGGCCGCCCGTACTCGTCGTACCCGACGACCTGGTACTGATCAGCCGCGTACTCGCCCGCATACGGGTCGCTGCCCGCATAAGGGTCGTACTGTCGGTCGTTCACCGGTGCCCCTCTCGGCTCATTCGCCGCGGTACAGCTCGCGCTTGTCGATATAACGCACCACACCGTCCGGCACCAGATACCAGACCGGGTCCCCCTTGGCGACCCGCGCGCGGCAGTCCGTGGACGAGATGGCCAGGGCTGGCACCTCCACCAGGGAGACACCGCCCTTGGGCAGTCCGGGGTCGGCCAGCGTGTGGCCGGGACGGGTGACCCCGATGAAGTGCGCGAGAGAGAACAGCTCTTCCGTGTCCCGCCAGGTCAGGATCTGGCCGAGGGCGTCGGCGCCCGTGATGAAGAAGAGGTCCGTGTCGGGGTTGAGGGCGCGCAGATCGCGCAGCGTGTCCGTGGTGTAGGTCGCCCCGCCGCGGTCGATGTCGATGCGGCTCACCGAGAACTGCGGGTTCTCGGCGGTCGCGATGACCGTCATCAGATAGCGGTCCTCGGCAGGTGACACCTGCTTGTCGCTCTTCTGCCACGGCTGGCCGGTCGGCACGAACACCACCTCGTCGAGGTGGAATTGCGCGGCGACCTCGCTGGCCGCCACGAGGTGTCCGTGGTGGATCGGATCAAACGTTCCGCCCATGACGCCCAGGCGGCGCTTGCCGTTGCTCACCGGACCGGTCCCCGGACCGGTAGGCATGTCCTGCTCTCCCATGCGTGCAGACCCTACCGGCCCGGCGGACGAGCCCTGTTTCAGCGGTCGCGGTTGAAGCGCGTGGTGATCCACAGGAGCAGCATGAGCGCGACGAACGCGCCGCCGCCGGTGACGAGGGGGCTGAGGCTTGCGTGGTTGCCGCCGTGCTCGCCGCCCTCGGAGGCGAGAGTGACCAGCTGGGCGGCGGTGCTGTGGAGGCTCATCTCAGGCAGGACCTATCCGGGGGTGGGATGGACATAAAGACTTCCGGCCCATCGTAAGCGGGGGCCTCGCTCCGGCTCACGCCGACTCAGCCGTTCCGGCTGTCCGCGCCTTCGTCGGACGCACGGTCAGGGGACGCGCTCTCGCCGGACGTGCGGTCGACCGAAGGGTTCTCACCGGGCGTGCGGCCGGCCGAAGGGTTCTCACCGGACGTACGGTCGGCGGACGCACCGCCGTCGTCCCGCCGCGCGCCCCCGTCGTTCCCCTGCCGATACCCGCGCAGCAGGAACCAGCCCACCAGTACGCAGCCGACGACCATGACGATCAGTACGATCCGCAGCAGATTGCCGGGACCCTGCTGCTCCGCGGCCTTGGCCGCCTCCGTGAGCCAGTCGGCCCCAGGGTTGTGCTCCATGACGGAAGACTCCTTCTGTGTGCTGCCCTGTCACGGTATCTCCGCCTAGGCTGGGCCCCACCTCGGGGGCAGAGGAGGACGAGACATGGGGGATGCGGCATGACCGACGACAACCAGCACGGCGGCGGGGACGGCACCGGCCACGAGCACGTGCCGAGCCGGCAGCGCCGGCGCTTCCCGGGCATCTCGTCGCGGGCGTACGAGCACCCGGCGGACCGTTCGGCCCTGGTGGCCCTGCGCAGGCTCAGCGGGTTCGACACCGTCTTCAAGGCGCTCAGCGGCCTGCTGCCCGAGCGGAGCCTTCGGCTGCTGTTCCTGTCGGACTCGGTCCGCGTGTCCGACGCGCAGTTCGCCCATCTGAACACCATGCTGCGGGACGCCTGTTACATCCTGGACCTGGAGAAGGTCCCGCCGATGTACGTCAACCAGGACCCGGTGCCGAACGCGATGTGCATCGGCCTCGACGAGCCGATCATCGTCGTGACGACGGGCCTGGTCGAGCTGCTCGACGAGGAGGAGATGCGGGCGGTCGTCGGCCACGAGGTCGGCCACGCGCTCTCCGGCCACTCCGTCTACCGGACGATCCTGCTGTTCCTGACGAACCTCGCCCTGAAGGTCGCGTGGATCCCGCTCGGCAATGTCGCGATCATGGCGATCGTGACGGCGCTGCGCGAGTGGTTCCGCAAGTCCGAGCTGTCGGCCGACCGGGCGGGCCTGCTGGTCGGGCAGGACCTCCAGGCGTCGATGCGCGGCCTGATGAAGATCGCGGGCGGCAACCACCTGCACGAGATGAACGTGGACGCGTTCCTGGAGCAGGCCGAGGAGTACGAGGCCGGGGGCGACCTGCGCGACTCCGTGCTGAAGATCCTGAACGTGCTGCCGCGCTCGCACCCCTTCACCACCGTGCGCGCCGCCGAGCTGAAGAAGTGGGCCGCGTCCCGCGACTACCAGCGGATCATGGACGGCCACTACCCGCGCCGCGACGAGGACAAGGACACCTCGGTCTCCGACTCCTTCCGCCAGTCGGCCTCGTCGTACGCCGACAACGTACGCAACAGCAAGGACCCGCTGATGAAGCTGGTCAGCGACATCGCGGGCGGCGCGGGCGACCTGGGCGGCAAGCTCCGCGGGAAGTTCACGGGCCAGAACGGGCAGGGCGGCCAGAGCGGACAGGGCGGCCAGGGTCGCCCGGGCACCGGCGGCCCCTCCGACGAGGACCAGTAGCCCCGTAGCCCTCGGGAAGGCGACCGGCCCTCAGGAAGGCGACAGCGACGGCTGGGCCGACTCCGCCAGCGATCCGCACAGCGCCGTCGCGTCCCCCGTCGCGTACGGGTCGGTGCCGGCCGGTCCGCCGCCCTTGGCCCGCTGCCCGGCGAGGAGCGGCCGCAGATGGCTCGTCGCGTCGCCGGCGCAGGCGAGGGGGCCCGCCTGGGTGGCGGAGACGAGCAGCTCGGTCTGGTGCATCCGCAGGTCGTCGCGGTCGAAGCGGAAGTGCAGCTCGCGCCGGACGGTGAACAGGGACGCCTTGGCACCGTCCGCGCCGGCCCCCTCGGCGGTGTCCCCGCCGCCGCCCTCGCCGACCGGCCGGAGCGCGTACACGAACGTATGGTCCGAGGTCACCTCGAGCGTGTTCTTGTCCGTCTCGACGGCCCGCAGCGTGCCCTGCGTCCTGACGTGCTTGTCGGCGAGCGCGGTGCGCGTCGGGTCGAACCGCACGAGCCAGCCGGTGGCCGCGTGGCGCCCGTCGGCCACGGGGTTGCTGAAGCTGCGGTCGAACTGGTCGAGCTGCTCCGGGTCGAGCAGGATCCGCACGGAGCGCGCCGAGCCGCCGGTGAGCACGTCCGGGTCGAGCGAGGACTCGACGAGATAGTCCTTGGCGGTGGTCAGCGCGGCCATCACCTGGCTGTCCGAGAAGTGTGAAGTGCGGCGCGCGGCAGGGAGGTTGATGCCTCCGGCGCCCACCGGGAACTGCGCGGCGGGACTGTGCTCGTAGAGCTCCTCGACGCTCTTCGAGCCGGGCACGCGGCCCCGCGGGGCGAGCGGTATCACGGTCATCCGCAGCGGCTCGGGGCGCTTGGCGGCCGGGGTCTGGTACGGGTGGCGTACGCCCATGTAGATCGCGGTCCCGAAGGCCACCGCGATCAGGACGACGAGGATCACCGCCTGCCGGGACAGGGCGCGGTGGAGGGCCGGGCGGCGGCGCACGGCGCGCGCGTGGTCGACCATGCGCTCCTGCGCGGAGAACTCCTGGAGTCGCGCAGCCCGCACGAACGACTCGTCGAAGACGACGGATCGGTACTCGTCCTCACCACCGTTGGGAGTGCCCTCGGGTGTCCCCGCAGGTGGATCTCCTGGCCCGCCCATACTTTCAGGGTAGGTCTCCGGGCCCTCAGGTAAACGCCCTGGTACACGACAACTTCTGACAACTCCTCACGGGCGCGCGCAGGCGTGAGGTGCCGGGC
>NZ_LIRJ01000505.1 GCF_001419745.1 Streptomyces silaceus
GGCGCGCGACCGGCGTGAGGGGACGTGGGGGTATGTGCGCACGGAGCGCCGAGCATCATCTGGCGTCTTTGGACTTGAGGCGTGACGCAGGGATAGCGAGTACGCACATACCCCCGCGGCCCCGCCCCACCGACGAGAGACCGCGCAGCACCGCCAGGGCGCAGACGCCCACGCACCCGCACACCGACGGACGACAGGCGCCCCCGCCCAAGGCGCCCCGCCAGGCTCACGCCTCACGCCTCACGACAGGAGTAACCACCGCATGACCGATGCCGCCGCCCTGCCCGGCCAGCCCCGCGGCGGGGTCCTCAGTGGCCCCGCCACCGCCCGCGCGGTCAACGTCCTCGCCCCCAACCCCTCCGCGATGACCCTGGACGGCACGAACACCTGGATCGTCGCGGAACCGGACTCCCCGCTCGCCGTGGTCATCGACCCGGGCCCGCTGGACGACGCCCACCTCAGCCACGTCATCGAGACCGCCGAGAAGGCGGGCAAGCGCGTGGCCCTGACGCTCCTCACCCACGGCCACCCCGACCACGCGGAGGGCGCGTCCCGCTTCGCGGAGCTGACCGGCACCCACGTACGCGCCCTCGACCCGGCCCTGCGCCTCGGCGACGAAGGCCTCGGCGCCGGCGACGTGATCACCACGGGCGGCCTGGAGATGCGCGTCGTCCCCACCCCCGGCCACACCGCGGACTCGCTCTGCTTCCACCTCCCCGCCGACCGCGCGGTCCTGACGGGCGACACGATCCTCGGCCGCGGCACGACCGTCGTGGCGCACCCCGACGGCCGCCTGGGCGATTACCTGGACTCGCTGCGCAGGCTCCGCTCCCTGACGGTCGACGACGGCGTCCACACGGTCCTGCCGGGCCACGGCCCCGTGCTCGACGACGCCCAGGGAGCCGTCGAGTTCTACCTCGCGCACCGCGCCAACCGCCTGGCCCAGGTCGAGACGGCGGTGGAGGACGGTTACGTGGAGGCGGCGGACGTCGTCGCGCACGTGTACGCCGACGTGGACCGCTCGCTGTGGCCGGCGGCGGAGCTGTCGGTGCGGGCGCAGCTGGACTACTTGAGGGAGCACGGCCTGATCTGAGGAGCGGGCCGGAGCCGATGAGCCGACGCGACTAGGGGCCGGTAGGGGCCCCGAACCACCCCGTACCGCCCATAGTCTGCCGACCGTCCCGACACCCCGGAACACGTACCGCGGCACATGCACCTCGGCACACGCACCTCGGCACCTCGACGGAAGGCAGGCGGTCGTCCGTGGCGACAGTCCTCATCACCGGTTGCAGCAGCGGCATCGGCCTGGAGACGGCGTTGGCGTTCGCGCGGAGAGGGGACCGCGTCCACGCCTCGATGCGGAACACGGCGAAGGCGGAAGACCTCCGCACACGCGCGCGTGCAGAGGGCCTGGACATCGGGATCGTGGCCCTCGACGTCACCGACGACGCGTCCGTGACCACTGCGGTCCGCGCGGTCGAGGACCGCGACGGCGCGCTCGACGTCCTCGTGAACAA
>NZ_LIRJ01000506.1 GCF_001419745.1 Streptomyces silaceus
CCGACCTGGCCGTCCACCCCGGCGGCAAGGGCGGCAACCAGGCGGTCGCCGCCGCCCGCCTGGGCGCCCGCACCGCGCTGCTGGCCCGGGTGGGCGACGACGCGCACGGCGTCCTGCTGCTCGACGCGCAGCGGGCGGCCGGCGTGGACACCGTCGGCGTCCTGGTGGGCGGCGCGCCGACCGGCGTCGCGCTGATCACCGTCGACCCGTCGGGCGACAACAGCATCGTGGTGTCGCCCGGCGCCAACGCCCGCCTCACGCCCGAGGACATCCGCGCGGCGGGCAGTCTGCTCGCGGCGGCGCGCGTGGTCTCCACCCAGCTGGAGATCCCCCTCGACACGGTCGCGGAGCTGGTGCGCGGGCTGCGGCCGGAGAGCCGTCTGGTCCTGAACCCCTCGCCGCCGGCGCCGCTGCCCGCCGAAGTCCTCGCCGCCTGCGACCCGTTGGTGGTCAACGAGCACGAGGCCCGCGTCATCCTCGGCACGGACGCGGGCGACGCCCCCGAGGAGTGGGCGCGCGGGCTGCTCGCGCTCGGCCCGCGCTCGGTGGTGATCACGCTGGGTGCCGAGGGCGCGCTCACCGCGGACGGCACGGCCGGCTCCTTCGTACGGGTGCCGAGCCCGCGCGTCGACGCGGTGGACACGACGGGTGCGGGCGACGCCTTCACCGCGGCGCTCGCCTGGCGCCTCGGGCTCGGCGAGGACCTGGCGACGGCGGCGGCCTACGCGGTACGGGTGGGAGCGGCGGCGGTGACCCGCAAGGGCGCGCAGGACTCGTACCCGACGGCGGACGAACTCGCCCCGGCCGCCGCCCCGGAGGTCCCGTCGCCGTGAAGAAGTCGGGCATCCTGAACCGTCATCTCGCGGGCGCGCTGGCCGAGTTGGGCCACGGCGACACCGTGCTGGTCTGCGACGCGGGGATGCCGGTCCCGGCGGGGCCGCGCGTGGTGGACCTGGCGTTCCGCGCCGGGGTCCCCTCCTTCGCCGAGGTCCTCGACGGTCTCCTCGCGGAGCTGGTCGTGGAGGGCGGCACGGCGGCGCACGAGGTGCGGGAGGCGAATCCGGCGGCGGCGCGGCTGCTGCGGGACTCCCTCCCCGCGCTCGACCTGGTCCGGCACGAGGAGCTCAAGGGGCTCTCGGCGGCGGCCCGGCTGGTGGTCAGGACCGGCGAGGCCACGCCGTACGCGAATGTGCTGCTGCGGTGCGGGGTCTTCTTCTGAGGGGACACCGGCTCCTCCCGAGGGGACACCGGCTCCTTCCGAGGAGACGCCAACTCCGCCCTCATGTCCGATATGCGAACACAACGCCCCGGTTTCTGACCGGATTCCGCCCTTGACCGGGGGCCGCCCCGCCCTCACCATCAGGCAACGCACAGCTCCAAAGGCGTCCTGCGACACACCCGCGTCGCAGGGCGTCTCGTACGTTCCGTCCCCATTCTTGTTCGGAATACGGAGCCCCACATGACTCTCCTCAGACGGGCGGCCGCCGGTGCCGCCGCCCTGGC
>NZ_LIRJ01000507.1 GCF_001419745.1 Streptomyces silaceus
GGGCGCGTCGGCGCGGTCGGTGCGGGCCAGCTCCCACCGCACCTCGGCCGGGCGGGACTTGGCGCGGTCGAGGGCGTCCTCCAGCTGGGCGCGCACCAGCGCGGCCTTGGCCTCGACGTCGAGGCCGGTGAGGACGAAGACGACCTCGTTGCGGAAGCCGCCGAGGCGGTTGAGGCCCGCCTTGAGGTGCGGCGGCGGCGCCTCGCCGCGCACGCCGTCGATCCGGACCCGGTCGGGGCCCTCCTGGGTGAGGGCGACGGTGTCGAGGCGCGCGGTGACGTCGGGGCCCGCGTACCGGGCGCCCTGCGTCTCGTAGAGGAGCTGCGCGGTGACCGTGCCGACGTCGACGAAGCCGCCGGTGCCGGGGTGCTTGGTGACGACGGCCGAGCCGTCCTCGTGGATCTCGGCGAGCGGGAATCCCGGGCGGCGCAGGGTGGCCGAGGGGTCGCCGTGCCCGGCGAAGAAGGCGTAGTTGCCGCCGGTGGCCTGGGTGCCGCACTCCAGGACGTGCCCGGCGACGACGGCGCCCGCGAGCCGGTCGTACTCCGTGGGCGCCCACCCGAAGTGCGCGGCGGCGGGCCCGGTGACCAGGGCCGCATCGGTCACCCGGCCCGTGACGACGACGTCGGCCCCGGCGTCCAGGCACGCGGCGATCCCGGCGCCGCCGAGGTAGGCGTTGGCGGTCAGCGCGCCGGGGAAGCGGGCGCCGAGATCGTCGCCCTCGACGTGCGCGACCCGCGCGGGGACGCCGACGCGGCCGGCGAGCTCCCGCACGGCGTCCGCGAGTCCGGCCGGGTTGAGCCCGCCCGCGTTCGCGACGATCCGCACGCCGCGCTCCCGGGCGAGCCCGAGGCACTCCTCCAGCTGCCGCAGGAAGGTCTTGGCGTAGCCCCGCGCGGGGTCCTTGAGGCGGTCGCGGCCGAGGATGAGCATGGTCAGCTCGGCGAGGTAGTCGCCGGTGAGGACGTCGAGGGGGCCGCCGGTGAGCATCTCGCGCATCGCGTCGAAGCGGTCGCCGTAGAAGCCGGAGGCGTTGCCGATGCGCAGGGGGCGGGCGGTCACTCGGCCTGCCCTTCGGGGGTGCGGTGGTCGGTGGGGGC
>NZ_LIRJ01000508.1:0-824 GCF_001419745.1 Streptomyces silaceus
TCAGGGTGGACTTGCCCGCGTTGGGGCGACCGACGAAGCAGGCGAAGCCGGCACGGTGCACGGACTCGGACGGCTCGGCTGATGACGGGGTACGAACGCTCATGGCGCCCATTGTCCCTGATCCCACGAGCCGCGCCGCACCGCGCGCCCCCGCAGGCCGCACACACGCCCGCACCCGCTCCCCGCGCCTCGGCCCGTGAGCCCCCGGAAACCCCCGCGCAACACGAAACACGGCGGAAACGCCGGGGTGCGCGAACCGAAACGCGCGGCGGTGACGCTCTTCCCCCATGTCCCCCATGACGACGACCACCGCCGCCCCCCACCTCGACACCGGCGACACCGCGTGGCTGCTCGCCGCCACCGCGCTCGTCCTCCTGATGACGCCGGGCCTCGCCCTCTTCTACGGCGGCATGGTCCGCACGAAGAGCGTCCTGAACATGCTCCTGATGTCCTTCGTGTCGATCGCCCTGGTCACGGTGGTCTGGCTGCTCGCGGGCTACTCGCTGGCCTTCGGGGACGACGTGTTCGCCGGCCTGATCGGCGGTCTCGGCCACCTGGGCATGGCGGGCATCGGCCCGACGACGCTCACCGGCTCGGTCCCCACCCTCCTGTTCACCACCTTCCAGCTGACCTTCGCGATCATCACGGCCGCGCTGATCAGCGGCGCGGTGGCGGACCGCACGCGGTTCGGGGCCTGGGTGGTCTTCGTACCGGTGTGGACGCTCCTCGTATACGTTCCCGTCGCGCACTGGGTGTGGGGTCCGGGCGGCTGGATCGCGAACGCCCTCGGCGCGCTGGACTTCGCGGGCGGCCTGGTCGTCGAG
>NZ_LIRJ01000508.1:848-1065 GCF_001419745.1 Streptomyces silaceus
TGGTCCTGATGGGCGCGGGCCTGCTCTGGTTCGGCTGGCTCGGCTTCAACGGCGGCTCGGCCCTCGGCGCGAACGGCCTCGCCGCGGCGTCGCTGCTCAACACGCTGGTGGCCGGCGGGACGGGGCTGCTCGGCTGGCTCTTCGTGGAGCAGCGGCGCGACGGCCACCCGACGACGTTCGGCGCGGCGTCGGGCGCGGTGGCGGGCCTGGTCGCGAT
>NZ_LIRJ01000509.1 GCF_001419745.1 Streptomyces silaceus
GGGCGGCGGGCGCCTCGCGGGGCAGCAGCACGCCGAGTTCGCGGCGCAGGACCGGGCCGAGTTCGAGGCCCGTGACGTCGCAGGGATGGTGGATGAGCCCCACGTCCAGGTCGTGCGAGGCGAGGCGGGCGAGCTGTTCGGCGGTGGACAGCTCGTGCAGTTCCAGCTCGACGTCCGCGTGGCGGCGCCGGAACTCCACCAGGATCTCGGCGACGGTCTCGCCCGCGATGTCGGGCGGCAGCGCGGCGCGCAGCAGTCCGGCGTCGCCGTCCCGGATGCGGCGGCTGGTGGCCATCAGGGCCTCCGCGCGGGCGAGGAGCTCGCGGGCCTCGGCGAGCAGGAGCGTACCGCCCTTGGTGATCGTGACCTGGCGGCTGTTGCGCTCGAAGAGCCGGACGCCCAGTTCCCGCTCCAGGCGCTGGATGCGCTGGGACAGGGGCGGCTGGGCCGTGCCGAGCCGGGCCGCCGCCCGGCCGAAATGTGACTCTTCTGCAACAGCCACAAAGCACCGCAGGTGCAGTATCAGGTCCACGAACAGCGACGATATCTCAGATTAATCAGTACAGGGGCCATATCCATCTTGGACACATGCATGCCGGAACTGCTCTGCTCACGCAATGAACAGGACATTGAGGCACATAGCCGTCTTCTGTGGGGTCCTGGTGCTGTCCCTGCTGGGGCGGGCCACCTGGGTGCAGTTCGCCCAGGGCGAGGACCTGGCCGCGCACGAGCACAACCGGCGCGTGAAGATCGACGCGTTCAGCCAGCCGCGCGGAGACATCATCGTGGGCGGCGACCCGATCACCGGTTCCGTGCCGACGCCGGGTTCGGACTTCAAGTACAAGCGCGTCTTCAAGAACGGCCCGATGTACGCGCCGATCACCGGCTACTTCTCCCAGGCCCAGGGCTCCACGTTCCTGGAGGGCGTGGAGAACGACGTGCTCAGCGGCAAGGACCGCAGGCTCCTCGGCAGCCCCCTGGACGTACTGACCGGTGAGAAGCCGCGCCCCGGCGACGTCATCACCACCATNNNGGCCGCCGCGCTGGAGCACGGCACGGTCACCGACATCGACGCCTCCTCCGGCGCCCGCGCCCCCTACCGGCTGCCGCTCAGCAGCACCGAGATCGGCAACGTCGTGCCCAACTCCATGTGCGACAAGGTGTCGATGAAGACCGCCATGCAGTGGTCGTGCAACAACGTCTTCCTGGACGCGGCGCTGAAGACCGGCAAGGACAAGATGCGGGAGACGGCGGAGGCGTTCGGCTTCAACAAGGAGCANNACCGGCATGGGCCAGGGCAGCGTCACCAGCACGCCGCTCCAGATGGCCATGACCGTCGCCGGGATCGCCAACGACGGCAAGGTGATGAAGCCGTACATGGTGGACGAGCTGCGCGGTCCCGACCTGGCGCTGCTGGAGAAGTCCCGGCCCGAGGTGCTGAACCGCGCCGTCTCCCCGGAGACC
>NZ_LIRJ01000051.1 GCF_001419745.1 Streptomyces silaceus
CCCGCCTGGCTGGCGGCGGGCGCCGCCCTCGGCGTGCTCGGGCTGCACCGCTGGGCGTCGCGGGAACCGCGCCGGCTCTCCCGCGCCGTGGGCGTGCTGCGCCTGGCCTGGGCCGTGCCGCTCGTCCTCGTACCGCTGTATCCGCTCGCGCCCTGGCTCTTCGACCTCGCGCTGCCGCTCGCCGCCATCGTCGGCCTCTCGCTCAACGCGTACGCCCGCACCCGCGACCGGCGTGACCTGCGGTTGTGGGGGCTCACTCTCTTCGTCTGCGTCCTGTCACTGTTCTGGGCCGTGTCCGCGTACGCGGAGATCGCGGGCCGGGGGCGCGCCGAACTGACCGAGCGGACCGTCCACGACGGATTCCCCGCCGTCACCGTCTTCAGCGACAAGGACCTGATGATCCGCGGCGGCGGCAGCTGCTACCGCAAGGTGACGACCAAGGGAAGCCGGTACGCGTACGAGTACGCGGGGCTGCGCCTGTTCCACGTCTCCGGTGACCGCGTGTTCCTCGTGCCCCGCGACTGGACGCCCCAGGACGGCACCCTCTACGTCCTCAAGGAGAACGCGGGCCGGCGCGTCGACCTGATCAGCGGGGCGGGGAACCGGGCGCGGGAGTGCCGTGGCTAAGGGGGCGCACTCGTGCGGGCGCCTGCCCCCACCGGCCTTCCCCGAGCCTCTCCCAGGGGATCCGACGCGGGGATTCCGCCGCTAGCGTGAGCCGTTCAGGCCACAGCAGGCCTTGTCGTGCGGGTGCGTCTCCCCGCCGCGTGTGTCCGGGCGGGTGGCCGTGGCTCCGTGCGGCAGGAGGCCGTCATGACCACAGAGCTCGAAGTCCAGGTAGTCCCCGTCGCGCCGTTCGAGCGGGACGTCAGCCGGATCCGCAAGGCCCTCCTTGATCACCCCTCCGTCACCAAGGAGCTCGGCGGGGCACGGGCCCGCGTGCTGTCCCTGGTGCCGGAGCCGGAGGCCCGCAAGAGCGAGGAACCGCAGCCCTCGTACCGGTTCACCGCGCAGATCTACGACTACGACGAGGAGCGGGTCCTCGCGGTCAGCGGCGACCTGCGCGACGCGGACCCGCGCGACCCCCGCGAACTGGCGGTCGAGACGTTCGTCGCCCAACCGCTGCCCACCGCAGAGGAGTTCGCGGCGGCGGTCGCCGTCGTCGGTGAGGACTCCCGCTACGGCGACGCGATCCGCTCCCGGCAGCTCACGACGTTCCGTCCCATGCCCGCGCTCGTGGAGTACGAGGACCTGGACGGCCGCGCCCGGCGCACCCTGGGCGTCGGGCTCCTGCGCGTCGACGACGACCACGTCCAGGTCGTGGCGGTGCTGATGTCCGAGCGCCGGGTGCTGCACGACCTGGACGAGCACCTGCCCCACGGGGCGGCGCGGTGCGAGCCCACGGCACCCGACGACCGCTGCGCGGCCACCGGGACGGCCGGACAGGTCGATGTGACGGTCACCCAGGGCGGACAGACCCTGTGGCAGCTCCAGGTGGTGCGGCCCGCCGCGTCGTCGGGCACCAACGGCTCGGGGGTGGAGTTGCGGCACGTCCGCTACCGCGGCCGCACGGTGCTCTACCGCGCCCATGTGCCGATCCTCAACGTCGAGTACGAGCGGTCCACCGCGGGCGGCTGCGGACCCACCTACCGCGACTGGCAGAACTCGGAGGCCTGCTTCCAGGCGGACGGCCAGACCGTGGCACCGGGGTTCCGGGTCTGCCCGCAGCCCGCCCGGACGATCCTCGACACCGGGACCGACGCGGGCAACTTCCGCGGTGTCGCGGTCTACGTCCTGGGCCAGGAGGTGGTCCTGGTCAGCGAGATGATGGCGGGCTGGTACCGCTACGTGAGCCAGTGGCGGCTGCACAGCAACGGCACCATCCGGCCCCGCTTCGGCTTCGCCGGGGTCAACAACCCCTGCACGTGCCGCGAGCACCGCCACCACGTCTACTGGCGCTTCGACTTCGACGTGGGCGGCGCCGCGCCCAACGTGGTGGAGGAGTTCAACGACCCGCCGCTCGCGGTGGGCGGGAGCAACTGGCACACCAAGTCCTGGGAGATCCGCCGCCCCCGCGACCCGGCACGCAACCGGCGCTGGCGGGTGCGGAACACCTCCGGAGGCCAGGCGTATCACCTGACCCCCGGTGCCGACGACGGCACCCAGGACGCGTACGGCGTGGGCGACCTGTGGGCGCTGCGCTATCGCTCGACCGAACTCGACGACGGCCAGAACTTCGCCACCGACCCCCAGCTGACCCGGGCCCGTCTCGACTCCCTGCGCACCCCCGCGGAATCCCTGCTGAACACCGACGTGGTGCTCTGGTACGCGGCGCACTTCACCCACGACGCCGCGCACTCCCACGGCCACGTCCTGGGCCCCGACCTCACCCCGGAGAACTGGTGACCGGCTGATCCCCGGGGCGGCGCCCCGGCATCTCTTACAGGGCTTTGTCATTGCTCTGCCACTCCCCTGAAACGCGCCCGGCAAGGTCGTCCTCGCAGCCGAGAGACGAAGGAGCGGGGCGATGACGAACAAGAGCAGGGCGCGGCGCGCGGGACTGGTCGTGGGCCTGATGGCACTGGTGGCATCGGCGCTGCCGACGGTCGCGGCGGCCGCGCCTGAGGTCAGACCGCAGGCGGCCCCCGCGTGGTGCCCGACGGTCCCCGGGCACGACGTCGACTGCGGCTCGATGGACCGCCCGCTGGTCGCGGGCAAGCCGAAGCTCGGCACGATCAAGGTGAGTTACGCGGTCGTGCGGCACAGCGGGCCGGGCGCGGCCAAGGGCACCGTCGCCGTCAACCCGGGCGGGCCCGGTGAGGTCGCGATCGACCGGGCCGAGATGTTCGCCCCGGCCCTGGGCGGCCTGCTGAAGAGCCATGACCTGCTGCTCGTCGACCCGCGCGGCACCGGGCGTTCCGAGCGGCTGCCGTGCGGGGTGACCGACGCCGAGTACCGCTTCGGCACGCGGGCCCAGCAGCGGGCCGCCGTCGAGCGGTGCGCCCGCAACCTCGGGCCCAGGGCCGCCGCGTACACGAGCGCGGCCACGGCGGACGACATCGACGCCGTGCGCGCCCGGCTCGGCGTGCGCCAGTTGAGCCTCTACGGGCTGTCGTACGGCACGTATCTGATGCCGGTGTACGCCTCCCGCCACCCCGAGCGCGTGCGGAACATCGTGCTGTCCGGGGCCTATCCGCTCGGCTTCGACCCGCTGGTGCGGCCCAGCGCCCAGGCGGTCTCCCTCTCCCTGCGGCGCGTGTGCGAGCGCGGTGTGCCCGCGGTGTGCGACGGGAAGCAGGCCGTCGCCGACCTCGCCACCACGGCCGCACGGCTGCGGGCCCGCCCGATGACCGTGCCGATCGCCACCGACCACGGCACGTACAAGGAGCGGTTCACCGAGGGCAAGCTCGCCAACCTCCTGTTCGAGGCGGCCAGCCGCGAGGCCGGCATGGAGCCGACCGAGCCCTCCCTGCTCGGGCATCTGCCCCACGCGCTCGACCGTTTCGTGAAGGGTGACACGGGACCGCTGCGCACGCTGGTCCAGGAGGACGGCGCCTCGGGCAGCACGGAGGACCAGGCCCCGTACGTGGGCGTCGTCTGCAACGACTACCGCACGGCCTGGTCGAAGGACGCGCCGCTGCCGGTGCGGCTGCGGCAGTACCGGGCGGCCCTGGCCGGAGCCGGGCCGGGCGCGCACGGGGCGTTCAGCGCCCGGGGCTTCAACGAAGGGCCCACGGACGGCGGGGACGTGTGCATCGGCTGGCCCCGCGAGAACGCCCCGCGCCCGCAGCCCACGCACCCGAAGCTGCCCGACGTCCCCGTCCTGGTGCTCTCCGGCGACCTCGACGCCAACACCCCGGACGCCAACGGCAAGGCGGCGGCACGGCAGTTCACCCACAGCCGCTTCTTCTCCGTACGCAACGTCGGCCATGTGCCGGAGCTGGAGCAGACCGGCTGCGTCACCGGGGTGTCCACGCGCTTCATCCGCACCGGTGAGCCCGGCGACACGTCCTGCCTGCGAACGCTGCCGCCCCTCGCGGTGACGCCGGTCCGCGGCTGACGGGCCGGTGCCGTGACCGCGTCCGCCACCGACGAAGATGATCACATGACAGAAGAAACGGGACACGGCAGGACGGTGCTGGTCGTCGAGGACGATCCGGGCGTGCGCAGCACCCTGGACCAGCTGCTGCGCTTCGAGGGCTACCGGGTGCTCCAGGCCGGCGACGGCCTGGAGGCCCTCGGCCTCCTCGAACGGGAGCGGCCCGACCTCGCGGTGGTGGACGTCGTCATGCCGAAGCTCGACGGCCTCGGGCTGTGCCGGATGCTCCGCAGGCGCGGCGACCGCATGCCCGTCCTTGTCCTGACGGCCCGTCACGAGGTCGGTGACCGGGTCGCGGGCCTGGACGCGGGCGCCGACGACTACCTGGCCAAGCCGTTCGCCACCGAGGAGCTCTTCGCCCGCATACGCGCCCTGCTCCGGCGCACCGAACCGGTGGAGGGCACGGGGGCGCTCGCGGTGGCGGACCTCACCCTGGACCCCGAGGCGCGCCTCGCGTTCCGGGGCACGCGTCAACTGGACCTGACGAAGACCGAGTTCGACGTGCTGGAGCTGCTCCTGTGCCACCCGGGCACGGTCCTCACGCGGTCCCAGATGTACGAGCGCATCTGGGGCTTCGACTTCGACACCACCTCCCGGTCCCTCGACGTCTACATCGGCTATCTCCGCCAGAAGACCGAGCAGGGCGGCGAGCCCCGGCTGATCCACACCGTGCGCAGCGTCGGCTACACCGTCAGGGCCGCGTGATGCTGCGTACGAGAATCACGGCCGTCGTCGTCGGGGCCGCCGCCCTCGCGATCGCCCTGGCGGCCGTCATGTCGTACCGGGGCGTGAGCGGTCTGGTCGCCGACGAGCTCGACCGCGGGCTCGACGACCGCTCCGACACGGTGGTGACCCTGCTCGCCGCCGGCCTGACGCCGCCGCCCCGGGCGGACATGGTCGAACAGGTCGTCTCCGCACGGGGGTCCGTGCGCCGCCTGTCCTCCGACGGCCCGGAGCTGCCGGTGTCGTCGTCGGCCCTGCGGGTGGCTCGGACGGGGCAGGGCGAGAGCCGCAGGGACGTCGTCGTCTCCGGCACCGAGTACGGCACCCTGACCCGGCCGCTGCCCGGTGGCGGCGCGGTCATGGTCGGCCAGAGCTATCAGGGAGCCGCGCGCGTCGACGACGCGTTCCTGTGGCGCATCTCCTGGACCACGGCGGCGGCCATCGCCCTGTCCGCACTGCTCAGCTGGATCGTGCTGGGCCGGATCCTGCGGCCGGTCCGTCAGCTGGCGCGCACCACCGGCGAGATCACGGCGACGCAGGACCTGGCCACCGCGCTGCCGCCCGCCGGCGAGGACGAGATCGGCCAGCTGACCCGCAGCTTCGAGGCGATGCTCTCGGCGCTGCGCCGCTCGCGCGCGCAGCAGCAGCAACTGGTCCAGGACGCCAGCCACGAACTGCGTACCCCGCTGACGTCGGTGCGGGGCAGCGCGGAGCTCCTCCAGCGGGCGCGCGGCCGGCTCGAACCGAAGGACGAGGAGCAGATCCTCACCACGCTGGTCACCGAGACGGCGGCGCTCGACGCACTCGTACGCGAACTCGTCGAGCTGGCCACCGACCGCCACACGGACGAGGAGCCGTCCGCCGTCGACCTGGCAGCCCTGGCCGAGGACTGCGCCCACCGCCACCGCGTCCGCACCGGCCGCGCGATCTCGGTCGTCACGGACGAGCCCGCCGAGGTGCGGGCCCGCCCCCGCGCGCTGGAGCGCTGCGTCGACAACCTCCTCAGCAACGCGGTGAAGTTCAGCCCCGAGGGCACGCCGGTCACCATCCGTGTCGCGGGTCGCCGGCTCGCCGTGCGCGATCAGGGTCCCGGCATCGAGCGGTCCGAACGCGACGCCGTCTTCGACCGCTTCCACCGGAGCCCCGGCACGCAGGGCACACCGGGCTCGGGCCTGGGCCTCGCGATCGTGCACGACATCGTCACGGCGCACGGCGGCACGGTCTTCGCCGACGCCGCGCCCGACGGGGGCGCGGAGGTGGGCTTCGTACTGCCGCCCGAAGGTCGCCGCCGCGTGCGCTAACGGACCGTGGCACGTATCTGCCCATGGAACGTACCTGTCTATGGCACGTATCTGCCACGGATCTGCCACGAGCAGAGGGCTGGGCGCGGTCAGCGGGCGACCGCCAGGGTGGAGGGATGCCAAAAGAAGACGACCTCACCGAAAGCCTTCGCACGGCCGAACGGCGCCTCCAGGCCGCCCAACTGGCCTCGGACGTCGCGACGCTGGCCGAGCTGATCGACGACGCGGGACGGTTCACCGGGCCGGACGGGAATCTGTACTCGAAGCAGGACGACCTCCGCGCGCATGAAAGCGGCGTGCAGAGACTGACCCGGCTCGTGGAGGAGGAACTCCACGCGCTGGCCACCGGGCACACCGGCATCACCTGGCTCCTCGGCGCGCTGGAGGGTTCCTTCGGCGGACGGCCGTTGGACGCCCGGGTGCGCTACACCCGGACCTGGGTCCGCGACGGGAACGGATGGAAGGTCGTCGCGGCACACGCCACGTTCGTCACCACCGTCGCCTGATCCCCACTTCGCCGGGGCGATGTGCCGAACCTCCCGCATCGTCCCAGGCGATCTGGCTACGCTTCCCCCGCGGCCGGGTGCGGACGCGTCCGCACTGAGCGTCGGGGGATCCATGACGGCTGAAGTCCGGGTCGAGACGGTGGTGTGGGAGGCGGGCAGCCGCCAGATCTCCACCCGCGTGCGCACGAGCGAGGCGCTCCATGAGCGTGCGGCCGAGCTGGAGGAGGCCATCGCGCAGGCCTCCTCCATCGCGCAGGAGTCCCTGGCGCGGGTGCCCCGGCGAGACGGCTGGCAGGTGTCCGCCATGGAGGTGACGTTCGGCCTGACGCTGGCCGCGGAGGCGGGGGTGATCCTCAGCAAGGCGTCGGCCGAGGCGTCCTTCGGCGTCACCCTGACCGTGGAACGGGTCCCGGACGAACGGTTCCCGAACCAACAGGTCCCGAACCAACAGGTCCCGAACGAACGGGTCCCGGACGAACGGGTCCCGGACGAACGGGTCGTCGCGCGAGACGCGGAGAACCCACCCGGGGGGCGGGACACCGAGCATCGGGCCCAGGAACCGGAGGCGGAGAACCCGTGACGGACGCGGCCTACTGGGTCGAGCTGCACGCGTCCCGGCAGCGGCTGGGCGCGGGCTTCCTGCTCACGCGCCGTTTCGTCCTCACCGCGCTCCACTGTCTGCGCGGCCTGCCCGCGGCGGACGCGCCGCTGGACATCGTCCTGCCGGACGGCAGCACGCTCTCGGGCCGGGTCTGCGAGCAGGACAAGGGCGCCGATCTCGCGCTGGTCATGATCTCTTCCGGCTGCGAGGTGAAGGTGCCCGTCCCCCGGGCCGGCATCGCCTTCAGCGGGGACGCGTGGTTCGGCCCCTACCGTCCCGCGCGCATGGAGGCACAGCTCAGCGGCCGCGTCGACCACGGCGCGGCGCGGTACCAGTGCGAGGGCGGAGCCGTCGTCGAGGCACTCCAGCTGACGGTCGAACAGCAACTCGGCGACTACTCGGGCTACTCCGGAGGACCGGTGGCCGCCGGCAGGCCCGGTGACGAGGACGCGACCGTCCTCGGCATCCTGCTGGAACAGCTCCCCCGGCGGGGACCCACGGACGAAGCGGCGAACGTGCTCTTCGGCGCCACCGTCCGCGAGGCCATGAGCCGGTTCGACCACTTCGACGTGGAGCACCTCATCGACGTGCTGCGGCCGGGCAGTTCGCCGCCTTCCCGGGTGCGGCCGGACCCGGAGGACACGCCCGGCCCACGCTCCACCGTCGCGTCGGCCGCCGCGTCGGTCGACGCGTGGTTCCGGCAGATCGACCTCTGGGCGAGTCAGCGGTCCTTCAGTCCGGCGCAGGTCGCCGACCTCAAGTTCTCGGCCGCCAAGACGGCCATCGAGGGCCAGTTGGGGAAGGACTCGGCATGACCGACGACTGGCGGCGGGCGATCGCGGACGCCGAGGGCGCGCTGCGCGGCGGGGCACAGGAGCGCGGGCGCGTCACGGCGACGGTGGCCGCGTTGTGCCGTGACCCCGACGTGCTGCGCCACCCGGTCATCGGCAGGGATGTCGCGCGCCTGTCGGCGCTTCTCGATGCCCTGGGGAACGGGGACGAGGCGCGGGCCCTCATCGAGCACGTGGTGTCCCGACTCCTGTGGGATCCGCAGGCGTTGGCGCTGTCGACGGACACCAGGAACGAGCTGGCCGTCGTCCTGTCGGAACGCGACTGCCTGTCGGCGGCCGTCACGGTCCTGTCGACGGCCGTGGCCATGGACCCGCACGCGTCCGGGGCCATCGACCCGCACGCGTCCGGGGACGCGGCGGCCCCCGCCGACGCCCGTACGCTGGCGAACCTCGCGGCGCTCCGCCTGCGCATGGGGCACCTGTCGGCGGCCCGGGACCTCGCCACCCGGGCCTCGGACACGCTGGACGACCTGGACGATGCCGCGCGACGGCAGGAACGGCACGTACGACGACACGAAGTCCGGCTGCTGACGCAGACCGTGCTCTGCGAGGTGAGCCGCCGCCAGGGCGACCACGCCGCCGCGGACCACATGCTGGACGCGCTCGACCACACCGTCCGGCAGGTGGTGCGCGGTCTCGGCAGTGATCATCCGGCGTCGCTCTCCGCCGTGGTCGCTCTCGCCACGGCCGAGTTCGCCTCGGCGGCCGCGGCGGACGACCGGGAGCGCATGGAGCGGTCGACCGACGTGCTCGCCGCCGCCGCGCAGAAGGCCGCCGCCACCCTGGGCTCCCGCCATCCCGTGAGCCTGACGAGTGCGGACGCCCTGGCCTCGGCCGAACTCCGCCTCGCCGACCGGGGGAGGCGGGACCGCACGGCCCCCGCCCAGGCCTCGGACGCTACGGAGGCGGCGCAGGCCCCGGCACGTACGGCCGCGCCCCGGCGGGCCTCGGCCGGCGAGCGGCACGGGCTCGCGCGGCCCGTTCCTCCCGCGACCACGCTGGCCACGGCTCCGCAGCCGGCCCCGGCGAGGCGCTCCGGGCAGCCGCGCAGGGCACGCAGGCCGGGCAGCGCGAGCATCAGGGAGGTGGCCGCCGCCGCCGGAGTCTCCATCGCCACCGCCTCCGACGCGCTCAACGGCAGGGGCAGGCTCCCGGCAACCACCCGCCGCCATGTCCATGAGGTCGCCGACCGGCTCGGCTATCGCACCACGTCCGCCGCCCGGACCCTCCGCGCCGGGGCGTCGGGCCTGATCGGCTTCACGATGGCGACGTACGGGAACGAACCCTTCACCTTCACCGAGTCCGGGTACTTCGCCGAGCTGGTCCGCGGCGCCACCTCGGCGGCGCTCGCCCGCGAGTACGCCCTCGTCACCATGCCCACGGCTTCGCGGCACGACCTGTGGTCGAACGTCACCCTCGACGGCATGGTCGTCGTCGACCCGCCCGACGGCTCCCCGGACGTGGCCGAACTGGTCCGCCAGGGAATGCCGGTCGTCTCCGTGGGGCGCCCGCCCGGCGCGCTCGCCGTGACCGGCTGGGTCGGCAACGACCACGAGGCAGCCGTGCGCGAGGTCCTCGACCACCTGTCCTCCGCCGGCGCCCACCGCGTCGGACTGCTGACCGGCACGTCGACCGACGCGTACACACGCCTGTCGACCGCCACGTACCTGTGGTGGTGCGCGCAGGTCGGCCAGGAGCCGGTGTACGAGGCCTATCCGGCGTACGACGCCGTCGCGGGAGCCGTCGCCGCCGACCGTCTGCTCGCGCGCCCGGACCGCCCGGACGCCGTCTTCGGGCTGTTCGACACCAATGGCACCGATCTGCTCGCGGCCGCCCGCCGTCACGGGCTGCGGGTCCCGCAGGACGTGCTCCTCGCCTGCTGCAGCGATTCCGGGGCGTACGACCGCACCGAGCCGCCCGTCACCACGCTCTCGCGGAAGCCCCTCCGTGTCGGCGCCGAGGCGGTCGAGCTCCTCATCAACGCCGCCGAAGGGGCCACGTCGCGGCAACCGTTCCAGCGGATCGTCCCGACCACGCTCTTCCCGCGCGCGTCGTCGCGGGCGGTCGAATGACGGAAGGCCGTCAGCGGCAGAACGCCCGTGTATCGCCATCCGATCTTGATCACGGCTAAGTTGTCCGACATGAGCAACCTTGACCGGCAGGCAGTCCCCTCGCAGTGCGGCGGACGTGGCTTCGTCGTCGCCGAGCCCGTCCGTGAACTGCTGAGCCCGCGCCGCGTACAGCTCGGCGAAGGCACCGAAGTGCGTCGGCTGCTGCCGAACCTCGGCCGCCGCATGATCGGCGCATGGGCTTTCGTCGATCACTACGGCCCCGACGACATCGCCGACGAGCCCGGCATGCAGGTGCCGCCGCATCCGCACATGGGCCTGCAGACCGTGAGCTGGCTGCACGAGGGCGAGGTGCTCCACCGCGACAGCACCGGCAGCCTCCAGACGATCCGCCCCCGCGAACTGGGCCTGATGACGTCGGGGCGGGCCATCTCCCACTCCGAGGAGAGCCCCGCGTCGCACGCCCGCTTCCTGCACGGCGCGCAGCTCTGGGTCGCCCTGCCCGACGCCCACCGGAACACGGACCCCACGTTCGAGCACCACGCCGAACTGCCGAAGGTGACGGCCCCTGGCCTGGAGGCGACCGTGATCCTCGGCGACCTCGACGGCGCGGCCTCCCCCGGAACGGCGTACACACCCATCGTCGGCGCCGACCTCACCCTCACCGCCGGCGCGGAGGCCCGCCTGCCGCTCGTGCCCGACTTCGAGTACGGCGTGCTGTCCATGTCCGGCGAGGTGCACGTCGACGGTGTCCCGGTCCTGCCGGGCTCGATGCTGTACCTCGGCTGCGGCCGCGCCGAACTGCCGCTGCGCGCCGCGTCCGACGCCTCGGTCATGCTCCTCGGCGGCGAGCCGTTCGAGGAGGAACTGATCATGTGGTGGAACTTCGTGGGCCGCACGCAGCAGGAGATCGAGCAGGCACGCGAGGACTGGATGACGGGCACCCGCTTCGGCGAGGTAAAGGGCTACGACGGCGGCCCCCTGGCCGCCCCGACCTTGCCGCCGGTACCGCTGAAGCCGCGGGGACGGGTGCGCTGAGCCGGGGATACGGACGGACCCGTGGAGCCTCGGGACCGATGCTGACTCCCGGGCGCACGGCGTGAGCTCCAGGTCGAGAGGCGTGAGGCGTGAGGCGTCCACGGCAGGACGGCGACGAGTTATGGGGACTCGGCAAAGGCAGCTTCGTCGCGGCTGACCGCGTTGGCGAGTTGAACGCGTCACTGGACGCCCGGCTTGCTGAAGACCACCCATGGGTGCGTGCCGACCCTGTTGATCGACACGCCCCCCTCGGCCGCGGCGGAGCGGTTGGAGTGACCGACCGCGATGAACCATGACCTTCCCCCGGCCACTACGTCATGGAGAAGGGCGCAGTCGTCGTGAAGTGACGTGTCCGTCGGCCTGGGCGCCAGCCGCTTCATGCGGGCGCCCACGAAGCCGAGGACAGTAGGTGGCCATGCGATGTCGATCAAACTGCGCCGGCACACGATCAAACTCCACTGACACAGAGCAGTCACCCCGCACCCACGATCCGACAGAACCCAGGGCCACGGGCGCAGGACCGGACTCGCCCCGGCACGAGAGCAATGCGCGAACAACCGCGACCTCACGCCCTGGGAACCCCATGCCCCAGCGTTCGCGGTGCCTGGTCAGGTCTGGTGCAGGGCGTAGGCGAGGCCGTCGTCAATGCTGTCCTCCAGGCCCGTGCGGAAGGCGGTCTCGTACGCGGTGCCCCCGATGGCCGCTCGTGTCCGCTGTTCGCAGGCTGCGCGGGCGGCGACGCGTTCGGGGATGCCCACCTGCGGGCGGCCGAGGGTGTCCCAGATCTGCTGGCCGAAGCCGAGGAGCCGGGCCGCCTCCTCGCCCCGGCCGCTGGCGACGGCCACTCCGGCGAGCAGGTCGACGGTCATGGCTGTGCCGAGGCTGTCGTGGAGCAGGGCCTGGCCTTCCAGGGCTGCGCGGGCGTGTGCGGCCGCCTCGTCCGGTCGGCCGAGAGCCTGTGCCGCCAGCGCCCGGATGTAGTCCGCCAAGGCGCGAGCCCATCGATCGCCGAACCGGGCGCACTCCGCGTGCACGGCGTCGGCCGCCGCAGCGACATCCGCGAACTCCGCCAGGGTGACGTGGAGAAATACCCGGCCCAACCAGGCCAGCAGGCGCCCCTCGGCATAGGCGCTGCCGTGGTCTTGGGCATACGGTGTGGCGTCGAGCAACGCGGCGGCCTCTGCGGGCTTGCCGCGCAGCACCAGGGCGGCACCGGCGAGGTAGGCGGCGGCGGGCAGCATGGCAGGGGTGCCCGCCGCCTCGGCGTCCGCCCGGAACACTTTCCCCAGCCGGGTGATGGCGTCGACATCTCCCTGCGCGACGGCGGCGATGCCACAGGCCCACACCGCCTTGCTGCGCGCCGGTCCCTGGGCCGGGTACTGCTGCAGGGCCCGGTCGAGATAGTGGCGGCCTTCCCGAGCGAAGCCGCAGGCGAACCAGAAGAACCACAGTGCCCCGCCCAGCTCCAGGGCGGTGTGCCCGTCCTCTCCCTCGCCCAGGCAGAAGTCCAGCGCGGCACGGAAGTTGGCGTGCTCGGCAGATGTACGTTCGTACCAGGCAAGTTGGTCCGGCCCCAGCCAGGCGGCGTCCGCCCGCAGGGCGAGCCCCCGGTAGTGGATCCGGTGGCGGCAGCGCAGCTCGTCTTCCTCGCCCACGCGGCGCAGCCAGCCTGCGCCGTACTCGCGGAGGGTGTCCAGCATCCCGTACCGCGCACCACCTGCGGTGAGGCGCCAGGTCAGGATCGACTTCTCCACCAGGGCGGCGAGGAGCCCCTCGACACGGTGCTCCGGCAGATGCCCATCGGCACACACCGCGCGGGCCGCCTCGGCGTCGAAGGTCCCGGCGAACACCGACAGCCGCGCCCACAGGAGGCGCTCGGCCGGGCCGCACAGCTCGTGACTCCAGCCGATCGCGGTCCGCAGGGCCTGGTGCCAGGGCGGGTCGGCCTCGTCCACCACCGCGTCGGTGTCCCCCAGGACGGCGAACCGATCGTCCAGGCGCGCGGTCAACTCCTTGACGGTCCACTCGCCCAGGCGTGCCGCGGCCAGTTCGATGGCGAGGGGGAGGCCCTCCAGGCGGCGGCTCAACGCGACCAGGCCCGCCACATCGCTGCCGCCGGCCCCGACCTCGGGGGCGGTCCGCGCGGCGCGCTCGGCCAACAGGACCACCGCGTCCGCCCGGTGGGCCGCGGGGTCCCCGGGCCTCGGCACCGGAAGTGGCTCGACGGTGAGCACCACCTCGCCGGGGACGTGCAGGGCACGGCGGCTGGTGGCAAGGATCCGCAGGCCCGGCGCGGCCCGCAACAGCGCCGGAACGATCAGCGCGCAGGCGTCGGCCAGGTGCTCACAGGTGTCCAGGACCAGCAGCAACTCCCGGTCCGCCAGATAGTCGGCCAAAACCTCGAGCATCAGCCGGGTCGTCTGGTCGGCAAGCGGCAGTGCCTCGGCGATGGTGTGCGGCAGCAGGGTGCTCTCGCGCAGCGGCGACAGTTCCACCAGCCACGCTCCGTCCCGGAAAGCGGGCTGCAACGCGTCCGCGGCCGCCAGTGCGAGCCGGGTCTTGCCCACCCCGCCGGCCCCCGTCAGCGTGACCAGCCGCGAATCCCCCGCGAACAACTCCTGGATCTCGGCCAGTTCCGCACGACGGCCCACCATCAGTGCCTTCACCGCCGGCAGGTTGCCGGCCCGC
Source organism: Streptomyces silaceus (assembly GCF_001419745.1). Classification (GTDB taxonomy): domain Bacteria; phylum Actinomycetota; class Actinomycetes; order Streptomycetales; family Streptomycetaceae; genus Streptomyces; species Streptomyces silaceus. The sequence continues at coordinate 13,877 of NZ_LIRJ01000051.1, forward strand.
CGCTGCTCAACGGACACGATCGCCCTTCCCACCCGACCCAGCACGCCACCGGGCGTCGCGGTACTCAATCTTCTCGCTCCCACCCGCGCCACACAGAGCAGAAGAGAAAGTGCCCTGTAATGCTCTATGAAGCCCTGTACCGCCAGAAGCGGGCTGAGGTGGCAAGGACGGCGTAGCGGTGCCAGTTCGCGGGTGGCATCCACTGGGATGTGCGGGTCCTCAGCCGGGGCCCGGGACCGTCAGGTGCGGTGGGGGCGAGGGAAGGGGCCGCTGTTCGGGGGGCCGGTGAGGATGAGCCGGGCCAGGTCGGTGATCTTCATCTGGTGGGAGCGGGCATGGCGGCGCAGCAGGTCGAAGGCGTTGTCGGGGGTCAGGTCGAGGCGTTCGGCCAGGAGGCCTTTGGTCTGCTCGATCAGGACGCGGCTGTCGAGGGCGGTCTCCAACTGGCGGTTGCGGGCGCGCAGGTCGGCCAGGGCGCGGTGGCGGGCCAGGCCCAGGGCGGCGGCATGCGCCAGTATCCGACTGGTGCGGAGCTGGCCGGGGCCAAGGGCGCGGTGTTGGTGGAAGAGGTTGAGGACGCCCAGGGTCTGGTTGTGGAGCTGGAGCGGCAGAGCGGTGGCGGCGGTGTAGCCGGCGGCCAGGGCCTTTGGGCAGAAGCGGGGCCAGCGGGTGCGGCAGTGCGGATGGGCCAGGGGCAGGTCGGCGGCTGGTTTTCCGGTGCGCAGGGCATCGAGGCAGGGGCCTTGGGCCAGGTCGAGCTCGGCCTGCTCCAGGCGCCGCGCGCCAGGACCGGAAGCGGCCAGGACGGCGGGTCGGCTCTGGCCGTCGGGCAGCAGCACGCCGCTGGCCTGCACACCGTCAAGGCGGTCGGTGTGCGCGATCAGCCGGTGCGGCACGGCCGACTCGTCCGGGCCGCGCTCAGGGGCACCGGCCAGGTCCAGTACGGCGAGCAGGACCTCATTGTCGGGGTTCGAAGGAGGGCCGGTCATGGGGATCGCCTCGCTGGGGCGCCCCCGGCGGGGGGGGCGTTCGCGGATAAGGATGTGCAGAGCGGGTATCCCGGCCGGGCGGCTGCCATGCCCCGCAGTAGATGCACCGGTGTGCGCCCGGGTGCGCCCCGTACGCCCCCAGGGCCCTCCCGGTGCATACATGACACGTCCGGGGCGGAGGGTGAGGATAGTCCGCGCCATCCGCTCCCCGCTTACTGCCGCCGCCCGGCGGCCCGGGGAAGGACGCGTCCCATGGTTCGTGTGCTGGTCATCCACGATGAGGCCCTCATCCGCTGTGCCCTGGTCGGACTGCTGCGCCAGCAGCCGGGCCGGACGATGGATGCCATCCCGTGGGCCGCCGCAGTGCGCACCGCGCGACTGGACGGAGGATCGGATGTCCTGGGCGCTGGCCCGGGAGAGCAGCCACTCCGGAACGTGGGTGTGATCGCCGGTCTCCCACATGACGGTGAAGAGCTTCGAGCCCCTGCCACGGTTCCCGACCGGACGCCCCGGTTCGCGCTGGCCCGCTGGATGTACCAGCGGGCCTGGACCGACTCCGAGCGCCGAACCCTGCTGTTCGACCTGGCCACCAAGCACCTGAATGCCGACTCAGCCGTGATCACCGGCTACAAAGCTGCCCGGAACTGCTCCTGAGTCACACTCAGAAACTATCCGACACCGCACTCGCTGCTGGCCGCGCGCCGGCCGAGCACGGCTTCGCCCACCCCAAGAACTGGCGGGGCGTCAGCAAGATCCGCGCCGAACCGAACCGGGCGACTGCCCTGGCCCGGGCCCTGCTGGTCCTCAAGAACCGCGAAGTCCAACGCTGCCCAATGATCTTCGAGGAAGAAGTCATCCGCCCACGGCCAGCACGAGCGCCCCGAACCTCGCGCAGTCGATGTACCTCGACGGTGGTGCTCAACCAACGATCGGGGTTTCGGTGGTGTAGAGGAAACGGGTCAGGGAGCGGTCGAGGAAGTTCTCCTCGTCGGCGGCGACGGTCGTGGTGAAGATGTCGGAGGTGAACCAGCGGGTGGCGTCGGCAACGTCGTCGAACCAGACCTCGACGACGCCGTCGTAGTAGAAGCTGCGTATGCCGGGGATCGCGTCGTTGGTGGGTAGAAGCAGGACATGGCGCCGGACCGGTACCGCTCCGTCTGTCACGCTCGCGATCAGCGGCAGGTGCTTGTGCGTCCAGTACTCCACGAACTCCTCGTGGGTCAGGTCCGCGCGCCGGGTCAGGAAGATGCTGATCTTGATCACGGAACTCCTCAAGTCAGGTTTGACCTTCCTCAGTAACTCCTATGCTACGCACGCGCCTTGCGCGGCGGCCGGGCGACGGCGGAGAGCCCGAGACGCAAGGCAACCCGGTCGGGAACCCGTTGTGTCACCCGGCGGCCCCCTGGCCGCCCCGACCCTGCCGCCAGTGCCGCTGAAGCCGCGGCGACGGGTGCGCTGAGCTGGGGACATGGCCGAGCGGCGCGGCGCGCCAACCGCGGGTCGTGGGTCGGCGACAGGCACACAGCCACCGAGTAGGAGGACGTCCCCGCCCCGGACGGGAATTCTCCTTCATGAGCGGGGTGGTGGCGTGGGGCGGACGGCAAGGTGGTCCTGGAGTTCACGATGGCGAACTGCCATGCCGTCCCGGACACGCGCAGGATGCCGAGTGCGTAGCAGTCGTCAAGGAAGCTCCCCAGCCGCCACGGCAGCTTCCTGCGTGTGTGCAGAAGGAGCGCGAAGTACCGCAGGGTCGCGGAACCGCCCGCGACGGGGAAGCTGAAGATGAAGCACCCGATCACCAACCCGATGAAGGAACTTGCCAGGTAGTTGACCACCCCCAGCTCTGTTCCGAAAATGACGTCGTAAGCGAGCCGCCTCGCGAACTCGGGCGCGAGTATGACCCAGACCGCTGCCACGGGTCCGAACACGACGGCACTCGGCCAGCAGGGCGTGTTCAGGCAGCACGGTGTCGGCCGGGCCCGCCGCCACCGACTCCAGGGCGGAGAGGACCGGCTGCCAGCGGGCCCGGCTCCGCTCCGTGCAGGCGACGCGCTGCGACAGATAGCGGTGTCTGAAGGGCCCGGATTCCCGCCCACGCTCCCTATGCCCCGAGGACCACGCCCACCAGGCTGGGCAGGAGGGCCAGTACCGCCGCCGAGTCGGAAACTCCCTTCGCCTCCGACAGCGCACGCACCGTCCACCACAGGCCCACCAAGCACACCGCAACGCTGAACACCACTGCCGAGACTGCCCCGACACGCCCCGGACGCATCATGAACACATCCTGCCTCAGGGAACGGTCACAGGTCTCCGGGTCAGTGAAGCGACCGTTGACGTCACCCCGAACCCTCCACGAACCACCCCGAACTCCCGATGTGACCCACATCACTCCCCCGGCGGCGAACTTCGGGCGTTCGCCCGCATCCCGTAGGTGTCAGGCCACCCGGCAGCCGAACAAGGTCGGCTGCCGCCCCGATCAAGGGAGTTGGTGCACGGTGAGCAACACACCCGAAGGGCGTCCCCAGGCACGCAACGTCGTCCTCGTCCACGGCGGGTTCGTCGACGGGTCGGGATGGAAGGGGGTGTACGACCTGCTGCGCGCCGACGGGTACGAGGTGCGGATCGTGCAGAACCCCACGCTCTCCCTCGACGGCGATGTCGCCGCCACCCAACTCGTCCTGGACACGCTGGACGGGCCCACGGTGCTGGTCGGGCACTCGTACGGCGGCGCCGTCGTCACCGAGGCGGGGCTGCACGACAACGTGACGGCCCTCGTCTACATCGCCGCGTTCGTGCCCGACAAGGGCGAGTCCGTGAACACACTGATCGCCGACCCGCCGCCCGGCGCCCCCGTCCCGCCCATCCTGCCTCCCGTGGCGGGGCTCCTCCATCTCGACCGTGACAAGTTCGCCGCGTCCTTCGCGGCCGACCTGCCGCCCGACGAGGCCCAGTTCCTCGCAGACTCCCAAGTCCCCTGGGGAATCGGCGCGTTGGAAGGGGCCGTGAGCCATCCCGCCTGGCAGAACAAGCCCAGCCACTACATGATCAGCACGGGCGACCGCATGATTCCGCCCCCGGCCCAGCGCATCATGGCGGAGCGGGCCGGCGCGACCATCGTCGAGACCGACGCCAGCCACGCCGTCTACGTGTCCAAGCCCGCCGAAGTCGCCGCACTGATCAAGCAAGCGGCAGGCTGACGAATCCGGCATACCGGCTTACGCTACGCACAGCTCCGCCCGGGACCGGGCACCACTTCGCTCCCGGGCGGCACCCGGTCCGCGCCCACCCCGGGAGGTGCCCGCCATGAGGCCGATCCAGCCGCTGACCGACGCACAGCTCACCCTGCGCGCCCAAGCCGGAGAGACCGGAGCCCTCGGACTGCTCCTCGCCCGCCACCAGGCCTCGATGCGGGCCGTGGCGCTGCGCCTGCTGGGACACGGCCCCGATGCGGAGGACGTCGTCCAGGACGCGGCGCTGACCGCGCTGCGCCGCATCGGCGACGTACGCAATCCAGCCGCCGTGGGCGCGTGGCTGCGCGCCATCGTCCGCAACAACGCGCGGATGCACCTGCGTGCCGACCGCGAGGTCCCGGGAATCGACGGCCTCGACCACCTCCACCCCCATCGGGACGAGCACGCACACGACACCTGTGAACACCTCGTCGAACAGCACGCCTTGCGCGACTGGATCTGGGACGCCATCGCCGAACTGCCGCCCAAGCTGCGCCTGGTGGTGATGCTTCGCTACTTCACCAGCACGACCTCGTACGAAGAGATCGCCACCGCCTGCGACATCCCCATGGGCACCGTCCGCAGCCGGCTCAGCCAGGCACGCGCGAAACTGGCCCGACTCCTCCTGCGGAGCGCCACAGAAACCCACGACGACGCAGTCCGCCGTACCGAGGCCAGCGGGCAAGAAGCCCTGACCACCCTCAAGAGAGGGAGAGCGGAGCCCTACCCCGGGCCATCGGCGAACTGTGGCCCGCGCAGGGCGAGATGGTCCGCTGACTCGACCACGCGGGCGAGCACGTCCACCCCATTCCCGTCATGCGCGCCTCCTGGAGGACGGCGTACGCCAGCACCTGCACCGCGTAGTCGCCGGAAGGGCCATCGGCATCCGGAAATGACCGTCATCAACGCCTAGGACCTACCGATGCACTGCCCTCCGTCTCTGACCTGGCTCATCCTCCGCCACGACGGACGCGTGGAGCAGCTGCGCATCGTCCACCCGAAGATCCCGGCGGTGCGGTCCCCTTCGCTGTGACGTGGTGCCCGCACCCCTTGAAGCGCAGTCGCTCTCCTGTTGCGACGCCTGCACCAGCCGGTCTTCGCGAGGGCGGGCCCGGGGTTGTCGCTCATGCCGCTGTCCACTGCGGCCGCCGGTGCGCTGGACGGACACGACGCGATGAAGCCCGATTCCGGCGGGTCCGCCGATGCCCGGCTGCTCTCCGCCCCCCCCAGGAATCAGGCAGCGGTGCGCTGCGACGCCACGCTCACCGCGCTGCCCGTCGCGTAGTGCACGTACTCGCGGACCAGCCGGAATCCGGCCGTCCAGGCGAGCAGGCGGCTCGACCGGTTCAGGACCGAGCAGTTCCAGCTCGGAAGATGGCCGCGGTCACGGATGTCGGCGGTGAGCGCGGTGACACAGGCCAGGCCGAGGCGGTGGCGGCGTCGGTCGGGGACAGTGAACACCGCGACGTCCTCGTACTGCCTGCCGCGGAAGAAGGTGCAGGCGATCGCGAGCAGTCGGCCGCCCTGGTCGGCGGCGGTCCAGGCGTGTCCGGAGGCGGCGAGCCCCAGCGGGCCACCCCAACTTCCGCTGATCCAGTCCGCGTCGGTACCCAGGGCGACGAGGCCGTCGGTGTCGGCTGGTTCAAGGCGGCGTATGTGGATGCCGCGCGGCGGCCTGCAGGGCCGCGCCCGAACCTGCTGGGTCCAGACCATGCGCTCCCACGGTGTGACCTGGTCAAACGCGGCGTTCAGGAGCGGCAGGAAGCGGGCCGGTGCGTCGACGTGGTGGTGCGCGAGCGGCGCGAGGGACGCCGGTGTGAGCCCTTCCGTCGAGCCGCGCAGCACGGTGTGGCCCGCGCAGGTGACGGCGATCGCGCCGCGCTGTCGAAGGTGGTCGGCCCACCACTGGCCATGGCCGGTGACCAGGGCGTGCTCCCCGACGATCGAGGGTCCTGGAACGCCCGCCGGAAACCAGCGGGCGAGGGCGGGAAGTTGGTGAGGCGCGATCTCGATCATGGGAACCTCGTCGACACTCGTGGGGATACGAAGTCGGGGGTGCGCGGCGATGCCCCGCACCCCCGAACCGGGTCAGTTCAGAGCGGCCTTGCCGGCACGACCGACCAGCAGGTCCGCCAGCTTGTTGAGGCGCCTGACGGTGCGGTCCTCCTGCGCGGCCGGCGCCGGCTCGACCCGCTCGCCGCGGTCGTAGTAGGCACCGTTGACGATTTCCACGGCCGGGTCGCAGAGCCGGAGCACATGGGCCGCGCCCTCGGCCGGTGTCACGCCGTCGTTGGCGTAAAGCGGCAGGAGCGCGGTGTCGCAGACGCCGGGGTGCACGGAGACGGCGGTGACCCTCGGGTCCGCCGCGAACACCGTCAGGGCCAGCTGCGACTGCGCGTACGCGGCCAGGCGCGAGTAGCGGCGGGCCCGGTTGGGGTCGCTCCACTGGATGTTGGCGGTGCGGTGGAGCGAGGACGAGACGTTGACGACGCGGCCGCCCGGGTCGGTGGTGAGGGCGGGCTCCAGGAGGCAGGTCAGCAGGTAGTGGGCGAGGAAGTTGACCTGGAAGGCGATTTCGTTGCCGTCGGTCGTGAGGGTGTGGCGCTCGGGGGCGGCCATGCCCGCGTTGTTCACGAGGACGTTCAGCCGAGGGTGCTCGCGGACGACCTTGTGGGCCAGGGTCTCGACCTCGTCGAGATGGGCGAAGTCCGCCGCCAGACCGCATAGTTGGGCTGCCCGGATGTCGGCCGACGTCGCGACCAGACGGTCGGCTGCCGCGCTCACGTCCTCCGCGGTACGGCCGTGCAACAACACCGTCGCACCACGCTCCGCGAGCAACCGGGCGGTCTCGTGGCCGATGCCGGAGGTGGCACCGGTCACGAGAACGGTGTGGCCGAACAGGGATTTTTCGGGCATGGAAGGTCCAAGGGTTTGAGTACGCCGCGCCTACAGGGCGGGATGTACGGAGACAGAGATGGGAACGGGGCGCCGCATGGATCACGGCGCCCACGGTGAGATCGGCGAACAGGTCAGCGTGGTGCGGACGTTCGCGGACAGCGGGGAGCGCGACGGAGGCCCGTATGGGGCGGCCGGTCGAGCAGGTTCCACGCGCTGTTCACGACGTCCATGGAAGCGGGTGCGGCCAAGCCGGGCAATGACGCCCCGTGTTTCCATACGGCGCCCTGATGGGTGACTGCCCGTCAGCCGAGGCCGGGGACCGCCGACACGGCCAGGTCTATCAGCTTGATACCGGCGAACGGGAGGACCAGGCCGCCGAACCCGTACACGGCCAGGTTGCGGCGCAGAAGCTCGTGGGCCGAAGCCGGGGTGTAGCGGACGCCGCGCAGGGCCAGCGGAATCAGGGCGATGATGATCAGCGCGTTGAAGATGATCGCCGAGGTGATGGCGGACGTGGGGCTGCTCAGGCCCATGATGTTGAGGTGCTTCAGGCCCGGGTACGCGCCCGCAAACATGGCCGGGATGATGGCGAAGTACTTCGCGACGTCGTTCGTGATGGAGAAGGTGGTCAGCGCGCCCCGGGTGATGAGGAGTTGTTTGCCGATCTCGACGATCTCGATGAGCTTGGTCGGGTTCGAGTCGAGGTCGACCATGTTGCCGGCCTCTTTGGCGGCCGACGTACCCGTGTTCATCGCGACACCGACGTCCGCCTGGGCGAGCGCCGGGGCGTCGTTCGTGCCGTCACCGGTCATGGCGACGAGCTTTCCGCCCGCCTGTTCCCGCTTGATCAGTTCGAGCTTGTCCTCCGGCTTGGCCTCCGCCAAGTAGTCGTCCACACCGGCCTCCTGGGCGATGGCGTGAGCCGTGACCGGATTGTCGCCGGTCACCATGACCGTCCTGATGCCCATGCGGCGCAGCTGGGCGAATCGCTCGCGGATGCCGTCCTTGACGACGTCCTTGAGGTGAATGGCCCCGAGAACCCGCGGACCGTTCCCGTCGTGCACGGCCACGAGCAGTGGCGTACCGCCGGATGCGGCGATGGCATCGGTGCACTGCCTGGCCTGGGACGGCACGGCACCGCCGCGCAGCGACACCCAGTCCATCACCTGGCGCGCCGCGCCCTTGCGGATGGCGCAACCGGCGCCGTTGCCCCACCGCAGGTCCACGCCACTCATTCGGGTCTGCGCGCTGAAGGGCACGTACGTCGCGTGTTCCAGTTCGCCGTCCATCGGCTCGCGCAGACCGAATCTCTGTTTCGCCAGGACGGCCACCGAGCGGCCTTCAGGTGTCTCGTCCGCCAGGGAGGACAACTGCGCCGCGTCCGCCAGGTGCAGCTCCTCGACGCCCGGCATCGGTACGAACGCGGCGGCCTCACGGTTGCCGAGGGTGATGGTTCCGGTCTTGTCGAGCAGCAGGGTGCCGACGTCGCCGGCGGCCTCAACGGCCCTTCCGGACATGGCCAGTACGTTGCGCTGCACCAGGCGGTCCATGCCCGCGATGCCGATCGCGGAGAGCAGCGCGCCGATCGTGGTCGGGATCAGGGTGACGAGGAGCGCCACGAGTACGGTCGTCGTCTGGGGCGCCGACGCGTACGCGGCCATCGGCTGGAGCGTCACCACCACCAGGATGAAGACGATCGTCAGGGCCGCCAGCAGGATGTTCAGCGCGATCTCATTGGGGGTCTTCTGCCGGGACGCTCCCTCGACCAGGGCGATCATCCGGTCCAGGAAGGAGTGCCCGGGACGGGCGCTGACCCGCACCACAACGCGGTCGGACAGCACGGTCGTACCACCGGTGACGCCACTGCGATCGCCGCCGGCCTCCCGGATCACCGGGGCGGACTCGCCGGTCACGGCCGACTCGTCGACCGCCGCGACTCCGTCGATGACATCGCCGTCGGCCGGGATCATCTCGCCCGCCTCGACCACGACCACGTCCAGCGGCCCGAGTTCGGACGCGGCGACCGCCTCCGTCTCGGCGGTGCGCATGTTCGTGCCGTAGCTCCAGTGCCGCAGCCGCATCGCGACCGTGTCCGTACGCGCCTTGCGCAGCGCCTTCGCCTGCGCCTTGCCGCGGCCCTCCGCGACGGCCTCCGCGAGATTGGCGAAGATCACCGTCAGCCAGAGCCAGAGGCTGATCACCCAGCTGAAGACGGTGGGGTCGAACGCCGCGGAGAGCGTGGTCAGAGCCGCGCCCACCGACACCACGAACAGGACGGGGTTGCGGACCAGCGCCCGCGGATGCAGCTTGCGCAGCGCGTCCGGGAACGACCGCACCAGCTGTTGCGGATCGAACAGGGCGCTGGGCAACCAGCGTCGGGGCTCGACCGGCGGTGTGGGGCGAGGACGGGTGGGTGAGGCCTGCGGAGAAACGGCGGGTTGCATGGAGACCTTCGGCGCGAACGGATCGGGGAGTGGGGTGGCCGCCGGATCGGCGGGCGGGCTCGGCCGTCCGGAGAGGCGCCGTACGACTACGTTCGCGGAGGAAGGCCGGAAGCGGTTGTCGAGGGCGGCCGTGTCAGGCCACTGACGTCCGCGGCCTCTCCGGCGGCCGGGCGCCATGCAACCACGCCGAGCATGCGCGGTCCGGCGGGAAGTGAGGGAATTTGCGGCTCTCTGACGGCCTGTCCGGAGAGCGCGTCAAACGATCGTCAAGGGCGTACGTATGCGCGTATGAGGGCCGTCAACGCTAGGTGGATGCGGCCGGAACCCGTCGCAGAATGATCACCACGGGGGCGGGCGACGACCGTCCGTGACGTGACATTGGAGGGCGAGTGACCATCACCGCCGGAATGACGCGAAGCTCTGAAGCGGGGGCCGGAGCTGTAGCGACACCAGGTCACATGACGGTCGCCCCGCCTGCGGGTCCGCCCGGTCGAGGACACGAGGGGGTCGCGACCGGGCGGACCGCGCAGTTCCCGTTCTGCTCGTCGCGCGCTCCATCGCCCTGTCCGTCGTCGCCGCACAGTGCGAGACCGGGGGCGCCTGGCTGGTCCGACAGGGCATCAGCGAGCACAAGGGGCTGGATCTGGATCGGCGGCGGCGTCATCGCTCTCGGTCTGTACGGGGTGCTGGCCACCCTCCAGTCCGACGGCAGGCCGGAATCCTCGCTGCGTACGGCGTCTACGTCGCCGGGGCGATCACTTGGGGCATGGTCGCCGACGGCTACCGCCCCGACCGCTTCGACGTCATCGGCGCACTGGTCTGCCTCGCCGGTATGGCGGTCATCCTGTTCGCCCCGCGCGGCCACGGAACGCCCGCGCGACTCAGGCGCATGCCCGGACCGGGCATCTCATGGCGATGGCGCGGGCGGGAAGGCGCGGACTCTACGAGCAGCAGGCGCAGCCCGGCTCGCAGCCGCACGCGTCTGCCTCGGCGCTCTCCGGACCGACGGCAGCCGAGGTGTGGGCGGCGGGTGCGCAGCAGCCTTTGCCCTGCCAGGCGTCGCGGCCTTCCTTGACCGCGATGGCGGCGATGACGAGAGCGGCGATCGGGTCGGCCCAGGACCAGCCGAGGGTGGCGTTGAGGACCAGGCCAACCAGGAGAACGGCGGAGAGGTACGTGCACAGCAGGGTCTGCTTGGAGTCGGCGACCGCGGAGGCGGAGCCGAGTTCGCGGCCGGCCTTGCGCTGAGCGGCGGAGAGGAACGGCATGATCCCCAGTGAGAGGGCGGCGATGACGATGCCGGGGACCGAGCGCTCGGCCTCACCGGTGCCCGCAAGGGCCCGGACGGCGTCGAAGGCGACGTATGCGGCCAGCGCAAAGAAGGAGACGGCGATGATCCGCAGGGTCGTCTTCTCCCTGGCGTCGCGCACCGCGTGGTCGCGGGCGGAGAACTGCCAGGCGACCGCGGCGGCGGAGGACACCTCGATAACGGAGTCCAGCCCGAAGCCGATCAGCGCCGTCGAGGACGCCATGGTGCCCGCGGTGATGGCGACGACGGCCTCGATGACGTTGTAGGCGATGGTCGCGGCGACCAGCAGCCGTATGCGGCGAGCGAGAACGTCGCGGCGGGCCGGGGACCGCCCGAGGGATGTCGCGGTCATCGGCAGCAGTCCTTGGCGGCGGCGTCCGGGCAGGTCTGGTCGGACTCGATGGCGACCACGGCGGCGAGCAGGTGGTCCAGGGCGTGGCCGAGGCGTTCGTCGGCGAGCTCGTAGCGGGTGCGGCGCCCGTCAGGCACGGTGACCACGAGACCGCAGTCGCGCAGGCAGGCCAGGTGGTTGGACAGCCGGGTCCGGGAGACGCCGAGCGTGTCGGCAAGGTCGGCGGGATACGCCGGCGCCCGGCGCAGCGCGAGCAGAACGCGACAGCGGATCGGTTCGGCGAGCGCCCGGCCGAAGCGGGCCAGCACCTCGATGTCGGAGGCAACAGTCAGCACGTCGCGACAGTACATCGCATCGTGAATTCAGGAAAGCCTGTACTCAGACGGTGGGCCAGTCGGACGGGATCCGAAGGGAGCCGTGGCCGACACGGGCAGCCGCCGCACGGTCCGGCCGGCGAGCCGTCGGCGCAGCCGCCCGAATCGACAAGGCGGCACGAAGGACACGGCCGAGAACGACCGACCGCCGAGCCGGGCGGGGGCCCGGACGAGCGGGTCGCGATCTCTGTGACCGGACTGCACGCGGCCGGCACTTCCTCAGGCCCGCCCGGTGGCCGGCGTCTCCCCGGCTTGAACCGCCGGTCGTTCGGCGATGACGAGCAGATGGCCGCTCATACCGTGAATGGACGGGTCGTCGGCAGTCCGATAGGCGATGTCGAGCAGTCGCTGGTAGGCGTCGGGGTCCCGTTGCGCAAGCGCAGCGACTTCCGGCTGCGCCCAGGACAGGATGCCTTGCGATGCGAGCAGGCGCCGCACACGGAAACCGTGGTCCTCGAAGAAGGACGTGACATGGTCCGGGCGGGTGAGATATCCGCCGGTGAAGCGTCCGGGCCGCGCGTCGTCGTAACGGCCTTCGTCCAGAATGAGATCGACCGCGCCGGTGGTGAAGGCGGCGGACCCGCGCTCGAGTACGGTGGAAACCAAGCGCATATAGCGCGGCATCACGGTTGTTATGAGCAGCCCTCCTGGTCGCAGGACTCGATGAGCTTCCCGTATGGCCTGACGTCGGTCGGTGCTGGAGGTCAGGTGGTAGAAGGGCCCCAGGCACAATTGGGCATCAAAAGAAGCGTCGGGAAAGGCACTCAGATCCCGCGCGTCCGCTTCCGCGACGGCCTCCACATTCACGGCATCCTGCCGGGAAGCCCGTCCGACACGGTCGCGGGCAACGTCCAGCAACGCAGGTGACAGATCGGTGAGCGTCACCCGGTAGCCACGGCGGGCGAGCCACAGCGTCCACGTGCCTGGGCCCCCACCGTTGTCCAGAATCCGCGCGGGCGCAGGAGGCAGATGCTCCTCAAGTGCCCGCGCGTGCAGCTCCCGTTCGATGGCCCCGTCGGTGGGCCTGTCCAGCCGATCGGCCTCACGTTCCGCTGACTGCTCGTAGTAGTCCCGCACAACTGCTGCTGGATCGGGCCCCGTCGTCGTTCTCGTCACGGATCTCATGATCCAGATCCGGCAGACCACAGTCCAAGGTCATGGCAAGGTTTCATGCCATCTACATATTGGCCTGCCTTCGCCGAAATGAGACTGCCTAGGGCGCTTTCTCTTTCTTCGGCTCATCTGCTGGTTGATGCGGGCGGGCGGTGGCGGGATCACCGGCAGGTGCCCGCCGCCCGCTTCTGTTCGCAAGGCCGCCGACCCGGGCACTTGTCGAGTTCGGTGTGGAGCGACACGCATCGCGGGTGTCTCCATCTTCTCCTGCGCCCATTGAGTGCGCCGCTTACCATCAGTCGGAACATGACGACGCGGCAGATGCGATCCCGGTACGGCACCGTCCGTGCGGCTCTGCTCGCCCTCATCTTGGTGTGCCTCGTCCCGCTGTTCGGCATCAACGGCGCGGCAGACTCCCGCACCGCCGGACCGACGGCCGAACGCGCCGCCATCGCCGTCGCCTTCCCCTCTCGCGCAGATGCGCGCGCCGAGGAGCCCGGCTGCAGCGAAGGCCAGCCGGGAGCGCCGTTCGGCGCACGCGCTCTGAGCCCCGACCAGCCGGGGCCGCACGTCCCCAAGCCGACACCCGCCTCCGCCGGCCCACAGGACGACATCCCGGCTCTTGCCCTCGCGTCGCCCCCGGGCACCACCGCGGTCGACCTGCACAGAATCCAGATCAGCAGAACGTAGACGGGCTCTCTCCCCCCGTCCACGGCCGACCAGCCCAAACTGAGCCGGTCGGTGCCTCTGTGCTGCGCCTTCACCCGCAGCCGCCACGCTCAAGTACAGGAGAGACACTCATGTCCGTATTCACCGACGCGCGCACCACCCCGCCCGGCGACGCTGCTTCTCCCGCCACGTCCACCCAGTCCGGCGCTGACCTCGGTCTGCTGATCCTGCGCTGGGCGGTCGGTCTGACGATGGCCGCCCACGGAAGCCAGAAGCTGTTCGGCTGGTTCGGCGGGGGCGGCCTCGACGGCACCGCGGGCTTCTTCGAGAGCAGCGGCTACACCGCCGCGAAAGCCATGGCGGTGGTCGCCGCTCTCACCGAGACCCTGTGCGGCCTCGGCCTCGTCGTCGGCCTGCTCACCCCGCTCGCCGGAGCAGGCATCGTCGGCGTCATGCTCAACGTCATCGCGGTGAAGTGGGGCAACGGCTTCTTCGGCCCCACCGGCATCGAGTACGAGCTGTTGCTGCTCATCGCAGCCGCGAGCCTGACGCTGGCGGGCCCCGGCAGGTACGCGGCCGACCGGCTCCTGCCCGTACTGCGCACGCACCGGCTCTCCCACGGCATCGCCGCCGTGGCACTCGGCGCGGCCGCCGCCGGCATCGTCCTGGTGACCCTTCGCTCGTAACACCCCACTGAGATGAGTCCAGGGGCTTTCCACACCGGTTGGCGTGGGGAAGCCCCTGGACCACACGCACTCGGCCCGAGTTCACCACGTCTCATGACCTACCGAGCCCGTGTCACACGGACGCGCCAGCCCATTTCGCGACTGAGGACCTCAAGCCGCCCTCACACCCGCAACACCTCCGGTCCAAGCAGCGCGTAGCGTCGGGCCTCGGTCGGGGACAGCCGGGTGTCGGTGACGATCGCCTCGAAGGAACGCGCGTCGGCGAAGCGGCAGAAGCTCACCGCGCCGAACTTGGAGTACACCCCGGAGAACACGCGTCGGCGCGAGACGCGCATGGCCTGCTGCTTGATCGCGCTGACCGTCGGGTCGGGAGTGGTGAGGCCGTGTTCGCGGGAGATTCCGTTGGCGCCCACGTAGGCCAAGTCGATGACGAACTCGGACAGCATCTGGGCCGCCCAGTGGTCGACGGTGGCCATCGTGCCGCCGCGGACCCGGCCGCCGAGGAGCAGGACCGTGATCTTCGGTCTGGCCGCGAGGCCTTGGGCCGTGGCGAGCGACGCGGTGATCACGGTGAGCGGCCGGTCGTCGGGCAGCGCCTGTGCGATCAGCTGCGGGGTGTAGCCCTCGTCGATGAAGACCGTCTCGGCATCCCCGAGGAGTTCCACGGCGGCCGCCGCGATCCGCGCCTTCTCCGCGACGTGCATCCCCGTGCGGAACTCCAGCGTCGTCTCGAAACCCCTGCTCTCCACCGGGTACGCGCCCCCGTGCGTACGACGCACCAAGCCGCGCCGCTCCAGCACGCTCAGGTCGCGTCGCACCGTCTCCTTGGAAACCCCCAGGTCAGCGGCGATCGCGGTCACGTCAACGGATCCTGCTCGGCGCGCGCTCGTCACGATGCGGCGGCGCCGTTCATCGCCCTCCGCAACGGCCGCGCGGCCTATGACCATGTCTGTCATGCGTCGCCCTCCCCCGTGTCGACTTCAGCCGGGCCCCTGTCCCATCAGTCGGGCCGACCGTCTCCTGCCCCCACGCATCACACCTGTACGGGGCGTGCGACCAGCCGGTTCAACTGACTGCCGGGCACACGTGTCATTCCGGCCGCCGCGTGGCCGCGAGCGTAGACGAGGTGGCGTGTCGAAAAGGTGTCGAAAAAGCTTCGCGGCGGACTCGACCGCCGCCGCTGTGACCGGGCGGTCACCGCGGGGCCGACTACAGTCTTGGCTATGCGGTTCACGGTGCTCGGACCGGTCAGGGCATGGTGTGGTGACACAGAGCTCGCTCTGGGTCCGCCCAAGCAACGGGCGCTGCTGGCCCTCTTGTTGGTACGGGCGGGTACGCCGGTGAGCCTGAGCGACATGGTCGACGTACTGTGGCCGCAGGGTCCGCCCAAGAGCGCGACGAACGTCGTGCGCCATCACGTGGGCTCGCTGCGGCGCCTGCTGGGCCAAGAGACACCGAAGGCTGGAGACAGGGCAGCCGGGGCGGTGGTGCGGTGCTCCGGAGGCTACCGCCTCGACACCCACGCCGACGGTCTGGACCTGCTGGTCTTCCGCCGCTTGGCGGCGCGGGCCGGGCAGGCGGCGAGCGAGGGCTCGCCGAAGACCGCGACCGACCTGTACGACGAGGCGCTCGCGCTGTGGCGCGGGCCGGTCGCCGACGGTGTCCCCGCGGACATCCGGGCACACCCGGTGTTCACCGCCGTGGACGAGGAGTGCGTCAACGCCGTACGCCACGCCGCCGTCGACGCCCTGGCCTCCGGTGCACCGGAGCGTGTCCTCGCCCCGCTGCGTCGGGCCGCCGCCACCCATCCTCTGGACGAGCCGCTCCAAGCTCGCCTGGTGCTCGTCCTCGCGGCCGCCGGGCGCCAGGCCGAGGCGCTCGCGACGTACCACGCCGTACGGGACCGACTGGCCGACGAGTTGGGTATCGCTCCCGGGCGCGAGCTGACGGACGCACAGCAGCGCGTGCTCGACCAGGACGCCTCCGACGGACGACGATGCGGTACGCCCCCGGGGCCGGACGCCGGCGACGCGGCAGGCGCCCGCCGTGACCCGCAGCCCGCAGCACCGTCCGGAACCCGCACCCCGCCGGCCCGTCCCGCCCAGCTCCCCGCCGACCTACCGGTGTTCGCCGGCCGACGCGGCGAACTCGCCCGCGTCATAGCTCTGTTACTCCGACTCGGCTCCCCCGGCGCCCCTTCCCGCGCCACGGCGATCACCACGATCGAGGGAATGGCGGGCGTCGGCAAAACGGCCTTGGCCGTGCACTGGGCCCACCGCGTCGCCCACCACTTTCCAGACGGCCAGCTCTACGCGAACCTGCGGGGCTTCGATCCTGCTGGAGCAGCCGTGGATCCTGGCGATGTCCTGCGCTCCTTCCTCTATGGCTTGGGCGTGCATCCGCGCGACATGCCCGCAGGACCCGACGCCCAATCCGCTTTCTTCCGGAGCCTGTTGGCCGATCGCCGCGTGCTGGTTCTGCTCGACAACGCTCGCGACTCCGCGCAGGTACGGCCCTTGCTGCCTGGTTCACCCGGCTCTCTCGTCATCGTCACCAGCCGCAGTCGACTCCAAGGCCTGATCGCCGCCGACGGCGCCCAGTCGCTCACCCTGGGCCCGCTCAGTGACGCCGAAGCACGCGACGTCCTGTCCCAGCGCATCGGGGCGCGGCGGCTCGCCGCCGAACCGGCTGCCGCCGAGGCCATCATCGCCCTGTGCGGCCGATTACCCCTGGCCCTCGCCATCGTGGCGGCGCGCGCCACAGCAGGCCCCGTCCTCCCGCTGGCATCGATCGCCGCCGAGTTGCGCGAGGGCCACGGCAGCCTGGACGCGTTCTCCGGCGACGAGGCCGACGTCCGAGCCGTGTTCTCCTGGTCCCACCGGGCACTCACCCCCGTGGCCGCGCGGCTGTTCCGCCTCCTGGCACTCCATCCCGGCCCCGACGCCTCCCGATCCGCCGCAACGAGTTTGGCCGGCCTGACGTCGGGCGAGGCCCGCACGGCACTGACCTCCCTGGTCCGCGCCCACCTCCTGATCGAGCACGCCCCGGGCCGCTACACCAGCCACGATCTGCTGCGCGCCTACGCGGACGAACTCCGCCACGAAGAGGAGAGCGAGCAAGGGTGCCGAGAGGCGCTCGGGCGACTCCTCGACCACGCCCTGCGTACCGCACAGACCGCGGTCGACCTGCTCTTCCCGCACCGCGTAGAACGTGAGGCGCCGCCCTCGCGCCACGCCGGCAGCGCACCCGAGCACCTCATCGGACGGGATTCCGCCGCCGCATGGCTCACCGTCGAACTCCCGGGACTGCTCTCCCTGGTCGAGCGCGCCGCAACCGCCGGATTCGCCACCCACGCCTGGCAGTTGGCGCTCGCTCTGGAGCTCTTCCTGGACCGTCGAGGCCTCAGGGAGGAACAGATCGCCGTGCAGCGCGCCGCCCTGGCTGCCGCCAAGCGCCGCGACGATCGGCTCGGGCAGGCCCACATCCATCGCACGCTGGGCTTCGCCCTGCACCGCGTCAGCGCGGACGCGGAGGCGGAGTCCCACCTCGGCCGCGCCCTGGATCTGTTCACCGCCCTCGGCCACCGCGACGGCCAGGCCCGCACGCTGCGGAGCCTCGCCTTCCTGGCCAACAGCCGCGTCTGCCACCAGGATGCCCTGGACCACTACGCCCAGGCTCTCGCCCACTACCGTGCGACGGACAACGTCAGCAGGCAGGCCTGCGTACTCAACGAGATCGGCTGGACCCACATCCTGCGTGGCGGGCACCAGGAGGCCCTGACGCAGTGCACCACGGCCGTCGCCCTGCACCAGACGACCGGAGACATCAATGGCGAGGCCGCCGCCTGGGACAGCCTCGGGTATGCCCATCACCATCTCAGGCAGTACACCCACGCCCTGTCCTGCTACCGCCAGGCCCTCGTCCTCTTCCGGGAGATCGGCGACCGCACCCTTGAGGCAGACACGCTCGGCCACATCGGCGACACACTGCACGAACAGGGCAACCACGCTTCGGCACACGCCAGTTGGGGACAGGCCGCGGCCATTCTCGCCGAGTTGGGCCATCCGGACACCGGCCAACTATTGAAGAAGCTGCACGACGCGGCGGCGGATCCCCCCTGAGAACACACCTCACGATGCCAACGGGTCAAGCTGCGGCTGCGAGTTCGTCGGGGAAGGCGGCAACGACGGCGAAGTCTCTTGGCGCCGGGCGACGTCCGCTACGGAGTCCGGCCATCCAGCGCGCGGCCGCCCCGGGTCAGAAGGGCCTCGCAGGCGCCTGTCACGGCAGGCTCTGGACGGCTCGCGGCGCGTACGTTCCGTAGCCGCCGCCCAGGAAGACCAGCGGCGGCCCCTGCTCTCCCGTGCCCATCGCTCGTACCGAGCCCGTGACGAACCAGTGGTCGCCCGCTTCGCACTGACCGTGCAGGGCGCAGTCGACCCAGGCGACGGCGTCGGTCAGCAGAGGGCAGCCCGAGGGCGACCACCGGTAGGGCACGTCCCAGCGGCCGGGCGACTTCGCGGCGAACGCCTCGCACACGCCTCTCTGCCCGGCACTCAGCACGCTGACACAGAATCGGCCCGCGGCCCGGATGAGAGGCCATGTCGTCGACGTGCGTGCGGGCAGGAAACCCACCAGGGGCGGGTCCAGGGACACCGAGGTGAAAGTGCCGACGATCATCCCGAGCGGGTCCGTCCCGGAACGCCGTGCGGGCGCGGTCACCAGGGCGACTCCCGTGGGACAACGACCCAGTACCGTACGGAAATCCAGCGTGTGTCCCGTGTCCGGAGAGACCACGGAATCGGAGGCGTTCCTCATGACGTCACCGGGCCCGTGGAGTCAGGTCGAGTAGTCGGCGTTGAGGCGCACATATCCCTCGGTGAGGTCGCAGCCATAGGCCGTGAACTCGGCGTTGGAGTGCGGGTGGACGCCGAGATCGACGCGGAGGCCGACCTCTGGCTGCTTGAGGTGTTCGGCGACCCGCTCCAGTTCCTCGGGGCCCGGGGTTGCCGGGTACACCTCCTGGCCCCCGAAGCCGATCGTGACGCGCTCGGGAACGATGTCGAGGTCGTCCCGGCACTTCCCGACCGCCATGGCGACCCGCCCCCAGTTCGGATCCGCTCCGTGCACGGCGGTCTTCACCAGCGGAGAGTTGACCACGGCCTTGGCCACGCGCTTGGCCTGTGCGACATCCCTCGCCCCGGTGACCCGTACCTCGATGAGCTTGGTGGCACCCTCACCGTCCCGGGCGATGTCCTTGACCAGGTCCAGTGCGACGGCTCCCAGAGTCCGTTCGAACTCCATCAGGTCCACGGGGCCCGCGAGGCCGTTGGCGAACACGGCCGCCGTGTCGCTGGTGGACGTGTCGGTGTCGATGCTCAGCGCGTTGAACGTGCGGTCCATGACGCGGCGGAAGATGGCGTCGAGCACGACCGGCCCCACCTCGGCGTCGGTGCAGAAGAACGTCAGCAGCGTCGCCATGTCGGGCTCCATCATGCCCACCCCCTTGGCGATGCCGACGAGTGTCGCGTCACCGCAGCGGGCGCGGCGGATCTTGGGGTGGGTGTCGGTCGTCATGATGGCGGTCGCCGCCGCGTCGAAATCGGCGCCACAGAACGGCCAGCGAAGCGAGGCGACATGGCGGCGCAGGAGGGGCATGGGATAGCGGTGGCCGATCAACCCGGTCGAGGCGATCAGCACGTCGTTGGAGTCGGCTCCGATCGTTTCGGCCACCTGACGGCGGATTTCTTCGGCGTCCTGGCGGCCCTCCGCCCCGGTGGCGACGTTGGCGTTGCCCGACAGGACGACGACGCCCCGTGCGATCCGGTCCGCGACCGCTTCCCGGCTGATCTGGACGCTCGGGCCCGCGAAGCGGGAGCGGGTGAACACCGCGCTGGTGGCCGCGGGCACCTCGGAGGCGATCACGGCGAAGTCGGGGCGTGCGTCCTTGATGCCGGCTCGGCCGTGGTGAACAAGGAAACCTTTGGGAGAAGAGGCGTACATCGGACCGGAGATCCCTTCTCGAATCGCAGGTGCCGGCCATCCCGGCGCCTGCCCGGCCACCGTGACACACCCCGGTTGCCGCCCACTGCGCCGTCCGCTGGAACTCCCTTGAACGAGGGACGGCTCGACCTGGTGCGGCCCTTCGTCCCGCCGCCCCGGGCCCACTGCTCTTCGCGGTTCGGGGTGACGTCATGACGGGTCCGTGATCAGTGCAGTGCGGTGGCCCGGCTTGCGGCATACCGGTGCCGCAAGCCGCGCGATCACCGCTGAACCTTGCTGCGGCACAGCTCCTGGTCCATGAGCCCGCTCATGGCCTCCTGGGTGTGCTTGTCTCCGTCGCCGGTGGCCAGCACTACGGCGGTACGGGTCGCGTCCGGTGTGACACTGACCTGGGCGCGGTAGCCGGAGACGCTGCCCACGTGCGTGAAGTAGCTGCCGCCGCAGGGCAGCGGGAACTTGGCAAGGCCGAGCCCGTATTCCGCGTCCAGTTGCGGCGCCGGCACGGCGGTCGTCATCTCGTCGAGCTCCGCCGGATCCAGCAGACGGCCGTCGAACAGCGCGGTGTAGAACCGGCTCAGGTCGTCCGCACTGCTGATGATCGATCCTGAGGCGTCGACCGCACTCGCGTTGAATTCCGTGACGTCGAGCGTGGTGCCGGTACCGAACGCGCTGTAGCCGGGGGCGTGCGCACCCGGGATGGACGCGGAGGTGCCAGGCGTACTGGTCCTCGTCAGCCCCAGCCGTCCGATGATCCGGGCGTTCACCTCATCTGCCCAGCTGTGGCCGGTGACCTTCTTGATGATCATCCCGGCGAGAATGTAGTTGGTGTTGGAGTACGACCAGACGCCCGGGTCGTTGGGGGCCGGGTGCCGCATCGCCAGCGCCACCAGCTCCTCGGGGGTGTAGGTGCGCAACCGTTCGGCCCGGTAGCCGGCGGCACTGTTCAACGCGGGGATGTCGCCCACAACACCGGGGATCCGATGCGGAACCTGCCGTCCCACGGCACCGGCCGCCCGGTGCCGAGCTGGGCCGTCCCGGCGCGCGCCGGGTGACGTATGCCTGGTGACCTCACCTCGGCGAGCACCCCGACGGTCCCGGTGTCGTGCATCGCGTTCACCGCCTGCTGGAGGGGACCGGCCGGCCGTGGCCTCGTCACCGCCGGCCCCGCCTGGGCATCGGTGTCGGCCGACGCCGGCCCGCCCGACGAGGCGACGAGAACGGCGGCAAGGCCGGTCGGGACGAGCAGGCCACGTCGGCGTCTCGCGGACACGCTCATGGTCATTCCCCACGGCGTCCATCCCATCAGCGGAAGAGAGGACCGACCCATCCGGCTTTCGCCCGGACGAACCGATGGCCCCCCTCAGGCGGTGCCTGGGGTAAACCCCCGTACGGAGGCAGTACCAGCCCGGCCTGCTCGACGGTTTCATCGCCGGAGTTGTGATCAGTGGGAAGTCCTGAGGCGCTGCACCACCTCGGGTGCGGTGTAGGCGGTCAGCCCCTCGGCGAGCTGCTTCTCCAGGCTGGCTGCTGAGTGCTCGAAGTAGTCGGCGCGCACCCCCGCATCCCGGGACGCTTGCGCCATAGTGCGCACGCTGGCCGTCGGACAGGCCCTAGAAGTCCCGTGAAAATGTTGGGCTGTTCTGGCCCTCGATCATGGGGTTCGGGGCCAGGCTGGTAGGCATGATGGGGCGGCCGCCCGAGGAGCCGGTCGGGCCTGATGTGTGGTCCGTGTGCCGGGAGTTGATTCCTGCCGGGAGCGTGTTCGCGTTCCTGGCCGAGCACCGCGACGCGCTGTTTCCCGAGGCGATGTTCGCGGACATGTACCCGTCTGCGGACGGGCGCCCGTCGGTGCCACCAAACGAGCTGGCCTGCGCGATCGTGCTGCAGGTGCTGCACGGCCTGTCGGACTTCGAGACCGTCCAGCACCTGCGGTGCGATCTGCGGTGGAAGGCCGCGTGCGGACTGGGCCTGAACGATCCGGCATTCGACCCGTCGCTGCTGGCGTACTTCCGGCGCCGGCTGGCCTGCTCCATGCAGCCGGACCGGATCTTCGAGAAGGTGCGTGAGGTGGTGGCCGCCACCGGCGCCCTGAAGGGTAAACACCGGCGGGCGCTGGACTCGGCGGTGCTGGAGGATGCGGTGGCCACACAGGACACCGTCACCCAGTTGATCGCCGCGATCCGGCGGGTGATCCGTGATGTCCCCGGCGCCGAGGCGGTGGCCGCCGGGCACTGCCGGGCTCATGACTACACCGACCCGGGCAAACCCCGTATCGCCTGGAACGACGAGGCGGCCCGCACCCGACTCGTGGACGCGCTCGTCACGGACGCTCTGCGGCTGCTGGGGCATCTGCCGGAGCAGAACCTGGGTCTGAAGGCGGCCGACGCGGTGGGCATCCTGACCCTGGTGGCCGGACAGGACGTCGAGCCCGCCGACGGCTCGGACGGCACCGACGGGCGCTGGCGCATCGCGCGACGCACCGCGCCCGACCGCATGATCTCCACTGTCGACCCGGAGGCCCGGCACGCCCATAAGACCCACTCCCGCTACCACGACGGGTTCAAGGCCCACCTCGCCGTTGAGCCGGAAACCGGGCTGATCACCGCGATCGCGCTGCGGCCCGCCGCCGGGGCCGCCTGGCACGAGGCCGCTGTCGCCCGCGAGTTGCTCGCCGAGGAGACCGGTGTCCTTCAGGTGCTGGCCGATGCCGCATACTCCAGCGCCGACCTGCGGGCGACCCTCACCGCGGCCGGACACCGCCTGCTGATCAAACCCCCGGCTCTCAAGCCCGCCGTCCCGGGCGGCTTCACCCTCGACGACTTCCACGTCGATGCCACCAACGGCACGGTGACCTGCCCAGGAGGTCATACCACCATTCTGCTGGCGCCCGGTGGCAGTCACCGCCAGCGCAAAGCCTGGTTCACCGCGAAGCAATGCACCTCCTGCCCGCTCAAATCCCGCTGCACCACAGCGAAAGGCGGCCGGGTCGTCACCTGGCGCCCCCACCATGACCTGCAGCAGGCCGCCCGCAGCCAGGCCACATCGGATCCCGACTGGCAGGCCGACTACCGGCGTTGGCGTCCCGTGGTCGAGCGGGTCATCGCCTGGCTCGTGGCCCGCGGCAACCGCCGCCTGCCCTGCCGCGGCTGGATCAACGGCGAACGCTGGATCCACCACCGGGCCGCCGCCCTCAACCTCCGCCGCCTGATCAACCTCGGACTCGACCACCGCAAGGGAACCTGGACTCTGGCGCCAGCAACCCCCTGAACAGGAAGAAGAGACCGCCCAGCCAGGCTGCCGAACGGTCTTCTCGCAACATCTTCATTGGGCTTCTAGCCCGCG
Source organism: Streptomyces silaceus (assembly GCF_001419745.1). Taxonomy (GTDB): domain Bacteria; phylum Actinomycetota; class Actinomycetes; order Streptomycetales; family Streptomycetaceae; genus Streptomyces; species Streptomyces silaceus. Next base: position 37,286 of record NZ_LIRJ01000051.1, read on the forward strand.
GACAGCGCCGTCGCGCCGCCCGCGGCCGGCAGCGCCGGACACGGGTTCTCCAGGTCATGGCGGACCGCCTCGCGGACCAGCGGATGAACGAAGCGCAGCCGTTCGGCCCCGGACGGGTCGGGCTCCAGCAGGCCTCCGTGCAGAGCCATGAGAAGCGTGTCCGTGGAGATGCCCTCGTGCCGCAGCGTCGCCTCCAGCGCGCGCTGCTCGCAGCCGTCCTCCGTGACCGCGCAGAGTTCGAGGACACGGCGTACCCCGGGCGGCAGCCCCGACAGGCGTTGCAGCACGACGCCGGCCAGTTCGTGAGGGATCGCGGCGTCCAGGTCCGCGCCGGGCGCCTGCGTCCGCGCATGCAGCAAGTAGCCGAGGAAGTAGGGGTTGCCGGCGGTTCGCCGGTGCAGCCTCTCCACCAGGCGTGGCTCCGGACGGTCGCCCAGTGTCTTCTTCGCGAGCGACTCGGTGGCCGCGAGGTCCAGCGGGCTGAGCAGGATCCGCCGCGCGTCCAACGACTGGAGGATCACGGCCGCGGCCCGTCGCAGCTCGGCGTCGTGGGCCAGTTGGAACGTGCGCGTGGTGACCACCAAGAGGACCGGGACACCGCGCAGCTGCTCCACGAACAGCCGCAGCAGGGCCAACGACGGCGCGTCCGCACGGTCCACGTCCTCCACGACCAGGACCGTCGGCTCCCGGACGGTCCGCAGAAGTGCCTGGCACACCGCGTCGTGCAGCGTGAACCGGTCGTCCTTGGACAGCGGGGCCGTCACCGATCGCGCACTCGGCTGGTGGTCCGCCGGATCGCAGATGTCCGAGCACATCTCGGGAAGAAGGTGGGCGAGGCCGTGCCGGACCCAGTCGGGTAATCGACGCACCCTTTCGGGCCAGAGCGCGCTCAGCCGGCGCAGCAGCGTCGTCCACGGCCAGTAGTCCGGCTTGTCCTCGCTCTCCGAGCAGGAGCTCCAGACGGCCTGCACGCTGTCCGGGATCGTCTGGCCGAGCTCGGACACGAGCCGCGTCTTCCCGATTCCGGCCTCACCGACGACGAACGCCACCCGCCCCGACGTGTGGAACGCGCCGACGGCGCAGTCCAGCAGGGCCCTCAGCTCGTCGTCACGCCCGACGAACACCGGCTGATCGGTCCCCTGTCCCCGCCGCTGTACCACCGTGTCTCCCCAGTGACCGGTGCGCGTCCGGGGCTGAGGAATGGTGATGCGGCCGGATTCGGCGGCGGCTCCCGGGGGGAGCGGACCTGCGCTGCGTGGCACGGCGTCGCCCTGGAAGCCGGTTCGCGCGTCCCGCACGGGAACCTCGGGCACACGGTCCAGGGAACAGTCCTGCCGCAGGATCGCCGCGTGCAGCGCCGCCAGCGCCTTGCCCGGGTCCGCACCGATCTCGTCGGCGAGGGCGCGCCGCGTGTCCTCGTACGTCCGCAGGGCGTCGGCCTGTCGGCCGAGCCGGTACTGGACGTGCATGTAGAGCCCGATGAGCCGTTCACGCAGGGGGTTGCGTCGGGCCTCCAGGGCCAGCGGGTGCAGCACGTCCTCCTCGCGTCCCAGCCGGAGCGCGCACTGCGCCCACGACTCCACCGCGCTCAGCCGAAGCTGTTCGAGCCGCCCGGCCTCCTGCACGGCGAAGTCGTACGCGCTCAGCTCCTCGTACGGCGTACCGACCCAGGTGCCCAGGGCCGAGCTCAGCACGGCGTGCGCCTCCTCGACGCTGCCGGTCCGCGCCAGTCGGCCTCCGACCCGCACGGCCCTCTCGCAGCGATGGACGTCCACGTGGTCGGGGTCGATGACCAACGCGTAACCCGGCTGCTGGTAGAGGAGTCGGGGCCTCGACCCGTCGGGGAGCTCGCAGGCGGCGAGGAGCTTGCGCAGGCGGGAGACGTAGGACTGCAAGGTCGCGTTGGCCGTTGCCGGTGGTGTGTCGCCCCAGATCCGCGTGATGATCGAATCGACCGACACCACGCTGCCCGCGCCGATCAGGAGCAGGGCGAGGACTGCTCGCTGGCGTGGCGGTCCCAGCTCCAGAGGGCGGCTGTCGACGCTCACGGACAGAGCACCCAACGCGCCGATCGGCGGCGGTCCGGTCGGTTCACGCACATCGGCTCGGGACTCCTGGCTCGTCGGTTTCACTGCGTCATCCGTTCCTTTCTGCGTGGCGCGCGGAGGGCCTGTGGTGCACCCACCTTCCCCCGATGGGCTGGTGCCCTTCTTGCCCGGATCGGGACGTCTTGTGCCTGCCCTTGCCTGAATGCGGTGCTCCAGTTGCCCGTGCCCAAAGCTCTGGTGCTCCAGGTCTGGCCATCAGGCCGACAGGTACGGACGTCTCCGTGCCCGGAACACGGGCCGTGGCCGCCCGATCGATGCCCGCATGGCCACCGGACGGAATGGGAGGGCGCGTACCGGCGACGCCTCAGCCGTCCACAGGGACCGTGCAAGAGGAGCGCCCACTCCCCTGCAAGGCGGGGTCGGCACAGTGGCCAGTGGTCGCCGAAGAACCTCCTCGGCTCCGCACAGTCCGTATGCCGGAAGCACCCCAGGCGCAGCCATCATCCGTTCTGACGCAGAGGAACTGCCATGTCCCGAGTCTCCACCGGCCCCAGCACCGGCCCGACCACCGCCCACGCCCTGTTGCGACGGCTCCACGACCACGGCGTGCGCACCGTGTTCGGGGTGGTCGGCCGCGAGGCCGCGTCGATCCTCTTCGACGAGGCGGACGGCATCGACTTCGTGCTGACCCGGCACGAGTTCACCGCCGGCGTCGCGGCCGACGTGCTGGCCCGTATCAGCGGCCGCCCGCAGGCGTGCTGGGCCACGCTCGGCCCCGGCATGACCAACCTGGCCACGGGGGTCGCCACCTCCGTCCTCGACCGGTCACCGGTCATCGCGCTCGCCGCCCAGTCCGAGTCGCACGACATCTTCCCCAACGACACGCACCAGTGCCTCGACTCGGTGTCGGTCATGCGCCCGATGACCAAGTACGCGGTGGAGCTCGAACGGCCCGACGACATAGGCGACCTGGTGGACTCGGCGATGAGCGCGGCGATGACCGAACCGGTGGGGCCCAGCTTCATCTCCCTGCCCGTCGACCTGCTCGGCAGCGAGGTCGACGCCTCACGGCCGCGGCCCGAGGCCCGGATCCCGGCCAAGCCGGTCGGCGCGGTCGAGGACGGCTGGCAGGAGGCCGCGTCGAAGGCGGCCGAGCTGGTCGGATCGGCGCGGCACCCCGTCCTGGTCGTCGGCGCCGCCGCGATCCGCTCCGGGGCCGTGCCCGCCCTGCGCGCCCTCGCCGAGCGGCTGAGGATCCCGGTCATCACCACGTACATCGCCAAGGGCGTGCTGCCCCACGGGCACGAGCTGAACTACGGCGCGGTCACCGGCTACATGGACGGCATCCTGTCCTTCCCCGCCCTGGAGACCCTCTTCGGCCCCGCGGACCTCATCCTCACCCTGGGCTACGACTACGCCGAGGACCTGCGCCCCTCGATGTGGCGGCGCGGCGCGGACAAGACCACCGTCAGGGTGTCGCCCACGGCCAACCCCGTGCCGCGTGTGTACCGGCCGGACCTCGACGTCGTCACCGACGTACGGGCCTTCGTGGAGCACCTGGACCGGCACACCGCGGGCCTCGCCGCGAAGACCCCGCACGACATCTCGCCGCTGCGCGAGCGGATCGCGGAGTTCCTGGCCGACCCCCGTCACTACGACGACGGCCTGCGCGTGCACCAGGTGATGGACTCCATGAACACCGTCATGGCGGAGACCGCCGAGGCGGGCGAGGGCACCATCGTTTCCGACATCGGCTTCTTCCGCCACTACGGCGTGCTCTTCGCCCGTGCCGACCAGCCCTTCGGCTTCCTCACCTCCGCGGGCTGCTCCAGCTTCGGTTACGGCATCCCGGCGGCGATCGGCGCCCAGCTGGCCCGGCCCGGACAGCCGACGTTCCTCATCGCCGGTGACGGCGGCTTCCACTCCAACAGCGCCGACCTGGAGACCATCGCCCGGCTCAACCTGCCCATCGTCACCGTCGTCGTCAACAACGACGCCAACGGTCTGATCGAGCTGTACCAGAACATCGGCCACCACCGTTCCCACGACCCGGCGGTGAAGTTCACCGGCGTCGACTTCACGGCCCTGGCCCGCGCCAACGGTGTGGAGGCCACCCGGGCCACCAGCCGCGAGGAGCTGCTCGCCGCACTGCGCAAGGGCGCCGGTCTGGGACGGCCGTTCCTGATCGAGGTACCGGTGAGCTACGACTTCCAGGCCGGCGGTTTCGCCGCCCTGACCATCTGAGCCATGGAGGCGACCCTGCCCGCCGCCATCGGTTTCCTGGCCGAGGTCCGCCAGGACGACGCCCGGCCGCTCGAACCGGTCTTCGCGGCACGCGGCTCCCTGGCACGGTGGCACGAGCGGACGGCCGACCGGAGTCTGCACACCGCCCTTGTGCACTCCGGGGCGCCGGACGAGGCATACGCGCGCGACCGGGGCAGGACGCTGGTCCTCGCCGGAGAGCTGTACAACCAGGACGACCTGATCGGGCTGCTGCCCGGCCGCGTGCTGCCGGGCAGCGACGCCGCGCTCGTCGTCGCCCTCTTCGACGTGTACGGCGTCCATGCCTTCCGGCTCCTCAACGGCCGGTTCGCCGCGCTGCTCACGGACCGCGGGCGCGCCGTACTCGCCACGGATCACGCCGGCTCGGTGCCCCTGTACGTCTCCGTCGCCCCTGGACAGGTGCTGGCGGCGACGGAGGCGAAGGCGTTGCGGGCCGCCCCTCGGGGGCGGCCCGTCCCCCCGGGACGCCCGCTGCGCCGCCGACCCGGCACCCACCAGGTACCGGCCGGCACGGTCCTCGACATCGAGGTGTCCACCGGGAAGTGCGCCGCCCACCGCACGTGGACGCCACCGCTGGCCCGCCGGATCCTGCCGGAGGACGAGGCGATCGACACCGTCCGCCGCACATTGGAGCGTGCGGTCCGCACCCGCACGGGCGCGGGCACACCCCTGGTGGTGCTCTCGGGCGGCATCGACTCCTCCGCGGTCGCGGCGCTGGCCGCCGGCCGGTCGGCCGGGCCGATCGACACGGTCTCGATGGGCACCGATGAGGCGGACGAGTTCCCGCAGGCACGCGTCGTCGCCCGGCACATCGGCTCCGTACACCGGGAGATCACCGTGCCGACCGCCGACCTGCTGCGCGGACTGCCACGCGCGGTCTGGGCGGCCGAATGCCTGGACCCGGACGTCGTCGAGTACCTGCTGCCGCTGACCGCGCTGTACCTGCGGCTGGGCGGCACGGGAGAAGGCGGCGACACCGGCCGGCGCATCCTCACCGGCTACGGTGCGGACATCCCCCTCGGCGGCATGCACCGCGAGAACCGGCTGCCGCGGCTGGACACGGCCGTCTGCCACGACATGGACACCTTCGACGGCCTCAACGAGATGACGCCGACGCTCTCCTCGGTGGCCGGCCACTGGTCGACGCACCCCTACTGGGACCGCGACGTCCTCGACGTGCTGGTGTCCCTGGAGGCCGGGCTGAAGCGCCGCCACGGGCGCGACAAGTGGGTGCTGCGCGCCGCCCTGGGCGACGTCCTGCCGCACGAGGTCGTCGTCCGCCCCAAGCTCGGCGTGCACGAGGGGTCGGGCACCACCTCGTCGTTCTCCCGGCTCCTGGCCGACGCCGGTGTCCCCCAAGACCGCGTGCACCAGGCCAAACGCCTGGTCGTTCAGAGGATCTTCGACGAGGTCGTCGTCGACGGACGGCATCCGGACGAGGTGTCGGTCGACGCGGTGGTCGACCTGGTCGCCGGTAGGCCGGAGCACGATGCCCGTCCGGTCCCGCGATGACCCCGCAGCACCCCACGAACCGGCCCGCGACCGCACCGCCCCACG
>NZ_LIRJ01000510.1 GCF_001419745.1 Streptomyces silaceus
GCGGTCCGGCCGCGATACGCGTGCGAGCCGGGATCGGCCTCCCCCGCGTACGCCTCCACCTCCGTCAGGCGCAGCTCGATCGGACCGGCCTCCGAGTCCCGTACGAGGATGCGGCCCAGGAGGTCCGGCGCGACCTCCAGGACGGGGCGGTCGAAGAAGTCACGGGTGAGGGGCGTACGGTCAGGGGCCGCGATCATGGCGTCCGAGCGTAGTGCACCCGCTCCGAACACCCGGTCCGTGCGCACGGGTGGTCCTCGGGCCGTCCGGTTGCCAGGGTGAAGACACGGAACCGCGCACGGTCCCCTCGCGTTTGTACCGATCAAGGATTCAAGTCGAGTCGAACCACAGGCGGCGGCCTGGGGATGGAGAGTCATGGGGTTCAAGAAGCTGCTCGCGAGTCTGGGCGCCGGCGGCGCCTCGGTCGAGACCGTGCTGANNATCGAGGGGCTCTCCGTCGGCCTCCAGGCCCGTGTCGAGGTGGAGAGCGGCGACCAGGAGACCAAGCAGGACATCGAGTTCACCAAGGTGCGGCTCGGTGGCGCGTTCACGCTGCAGGCCGGGCAGGTGCACGCGGTGCCGTTCGGTCTGGAGATCCCCTGGGAGACTCCGGTCACGAGCATCGACGGTCAGCAGCTGCGCGGCATGAACATCGGTGTGACCACCGAGCTGGAGATCGCGCGCGCCGTGGACTCGGGTGACCTCGACCCGATCAACGTGCACCCGCTGCCGGCGCAGCAGGCCATCCTCGACGCCTTCATCCAGCTGGGCTTCCGCTTCAAGAGCGCGGACATGGAGCGCGGCCACATCCGGGGCACGCGGCAGAAGCTGCCGTTCTACCAGGAGATCGAGTTCTACCCGCCGCAGCAGTACCGCGGTCTCAACCAGGTCGAGTTGAGCTTCGTCGCGGACGACCGCGAGATGGACGTCGTCCTGGAGATGGACAAGAAGCCGGGTCTGTTCAGCGAGGGCAGCGACTCCTTCCGGTCGTTCCAGGTGGGTCTGAACGACTTCCAGGGCACGGACTGGGCGGCGTACCTCAACGAGTGGCTGTCCCAGGTCGGCAGCAAGCGCAACTGGTTCTAGGCTCGGACAGGATCAACGAGGACCAATCAACCAGGAGGTGCCGACGTGACCGAGCTCAAGAGGCCGCCGCTTCCCCATGACTTCCACCCGCCCGTGCCGTCGTTCACGGTCGCCAGCGAGGACTTCGAGCCGGGTGCGGTGCTGAAGGACGCTCAGGTCTACGCGGCCGGGAACACCTCGCCGCAGCTGCGGTGGGAGGGCTTCCCGCCCCAGACCAAGAGCTTCGCCGTGACGTGCTTCGACCCGGACGCCCCCACGGGCAGCGGGTTCTGGCACTGGACCGTCTTCGACATCCCGGTCTCGGTCACCGAGCTGCCGGCGGGTGCGGGCAGCGGCACGTTCGAGGGGCTGCCCGAGGGCGCGGTGCNNCGCGCACCGCTATGTGTTCACCGTGTACGCGGTGGACCAGGAGAAGCTGGGTCCGGACTCGGACGCCTCTCCCGCGGTCGTGGGCTTCAACCTCCGGTTCCACACGCTCGCGCGGGCGCAGGTGCTCGCGGAGTACGCCGCTCTCCCCGAGAGCTGAGCAGCCGTCGTGAACTGAGCGTTCATCGGTTGTTTGCCCGCCTCTG
>NZ_LIRJ01000511.1 GCF_001419745.1 Streptomyces silaceus
CCCCGCACACCTCCCCCACCGTGGCCCGCGCCCGGAGGGACTCCTTCATCGGGTGGAGGACATTGGCCTCGCCCCGCGCCGCCTTCCTGAGCGCGGTGAGCGCGGCGCCCACCGCGCGGCCGTCGCGGTCCGCGCGGAGCCGGGCCAGACGGGCCGCCTGGCGGTCCTCGATCGCCGGGTCGACCCGCAGCGGCTCGTACGGCTCCTCCTCGTCGAGGCGGAAGCGGTTGACGCCGACCACGACGCGTTCGCCGTCGTCCGTCTCGCGCGCGATGCGGTAGGCGTTGCGCTCGATCTCGCCCTTCTGGAAGCCCTGCTCGATGGCGCGCACCGCGCCGCCCAACTCCTCGACCCTGCCCATGAGTTCGAGCGCAGCCGCCTCCACGTCGTCCGTCATGCTCTCCATGACGTACGACCCGGCGAAGGGGTCCACCGTCGCCGTCACGTCCGTCTCGTACGCGAGGACCTGCTGGGTGCGCAGCGCCAGGCGGGCCGACTTGTCGGTGGGCAGCGCGATGGCCTCGTCGAAGGAGTTGGTGTGCAGGGACTGCGTGCCGCCGAGGACCGCGCCGAGCCCCTGGACGGCGACCCGGACGAGGTTCACCTCGGGCTGCTGGGCGGTCAGCTGGACGCCGGCCGTCTGCGTGTGGAACCGCAGCATCTGCGACCTGGGGTTCCTCGCGCCGAACTCCTCCCGCATGACACGGGCCCAGATCCGCCTGGCGGCACGGAACTTGGCGACCTCCTCCAGGATCGTCGTACGCGCCACGAAGAAGAAGGAGAGCCGCGGCGCGAAGTCGTCCACGTCCATGCCCGCCGCGACCGCCGTGCGCACGTACTCGATGCCGTCGGCGAGCGTGAAGGCGATCTCCTGCGCGGGCGAGGCGCCCGCCTCGGCCATGTGGTAACCGGAGATGGAGATGGTGTTCCAGCGGGGCATCTCGGTGCCGCAATACCGGAAGATGTCCGCGGTCAGCCGCAGCGACGGCCCGGGCGGGAAGATGTACGTGCCGCGCGCGATGTACTCCTTGAGCACGTCGTTCTGGACCGTCCCGGTCAGCCGCGCCGCGTCGACCCCCTGCTCCTCCGCCACCAGCTGGTACATGAGGAGCAGCAGCGCGGCGGGCGCGTTGATCGTCATCGACGTCGAGACCTTGTCCAGCGGAATGCCGTCGAACAGCACCCGCATGTCCTCGACCGAGTCGACGGCCACGCCCACCTTGCCGACCTCGCCGTGCGCGATCGGGGCGTCGGAGTCGTGGCCCATCTGGGTCGGCAGGTCGAAGGCGACGGAGAGCCCGGTCGTGCCGTGCTCGATCAGCCGGCGGTAGCGGGCGTTGGACTCGGCGGCGGTGCCGAAGCCCGCGTACTGGCGCATCGTCCAGGGGCGGGCGGTGTACATGGCCGGATAGACGCCGCGCGTGTACGGGTACGCGCCGGGGGCGCCGAGGCGCTGCCCGGGGTCCCAGTCCGCCAGGGCCTCGGGGCCGTACACGGGCTCGATGGGCAGGCCGGACTCCGACTCGTGTGTCATGGATCCAGCTTGCGCCCGCCTCCGGGACGCGTCACCCGCGGCAAACCGGGAAACACTTCCAGGAGTGTCGTCCAGGACCGTCGCGGGACGGTCGCACGGGGGTCGGATATGGGCAAGGGCGCGATAGCGGTGGGGGCCGTGGCGGTGCTGCTCCTCACCGCGGGGTGCAAGGCCGTCGCGGTCGACGCGGACGGCAAACCGGGTGACGGCACGCCGGGCGGCAAGGACGGGAGACCGGAGGCGTCGGCCCCGCGGTCACCGGCCCGGGACCCCGGCGGGACGGCGGCCCCGGACCCGGGCCGGGACGGCTACGCCGCCCGCCACGCCGACGCCCGCCGCGCCCC
>NZ_LIRJ01000512.1 GCF_001419745.1 Streptomyces silaceus
GTCCCACCCCGCCTCCGCCAGCAGCCCCACACACTCCCCGAGCGGAAGAACCCCGTCCCCCAGCGCCAACGGCGTCGTGTCGGACGCCGAGGCGATGTCCTTGACCTGGACATACCCGAGGTAGGGAGACAGCGCGGCAAAGCTCTCCGCCGGAGTCTCGCCCCCGAGCCACGTGTGCATGAGGTCCCACAACGCCCCGACCTGCCGGTGCCCCACCGCACCGAGGACACGGATGGCGTCCGCACCGGTCCGGTGCGAGTCATGGGTCTCCAGGAGAATGCGGACGCCGGCGTCGGCGGCATACCGCGCGGCCGTACCCAGCCGCCGCGCGGCCGTCGCATCGGCCTCCTCCGCACTCTGCTCCGTACCCCCGCCCGGAAAGACCCGGACGAAGGGCGCGCCCAGATCGCGCGCGAGGGCGACGAGGGAGCGGATCTCGTCGAGGACGGGCTCGTCGTCGCCGGGCTCCGCCACGCGCGCGTACCCGGCGATACCGATGATCTCGACGCCGGCCGCCTTGAACTCGGCGGCCACGTCGGCCCGTTCGACGAGCCCGAGCCCCGGGTGCACCGGTTCCTCGGGATGCGCGCGGAGTTCGACACCGTGGTAACCGTGGGCGGTGGCGAGCGCCAGCACGTCGGGGAGGGGCAGACCGGGCACGCCGAGCGTGGAGAAGGCGAATCTCATGGCCACGACAGTAGGCGCCGCGCGCGGATGGTCAACCCCGCGTCCGCGCCACGCCTCACGCGGGCCGCTCGTGCAGCGGAAGCCGCCAGTCCTGTCCCACGAGGTCGGCGCCGAAGGATCGGTGGGGTTTCTCGGCGACGAGGACGAAGCCCTGGCGGCGGTAGATGCCGCGGGCCGCTTCGAGGACGTCGTTGGTCCACAGGGTCAGTTCGCGGTAGCCGACGCCGCGCGCGAAGTCCACGCAGGCGCCGACCAGTCGGTCGCCGATGCCGAGGCCCCGCGCGTCCGGTTCCACGAGCAGGAGGCGCAGCCGCGCGGTCCCCGGCGCCTCGTCCCGCACGCACATCACACACCCCACGGGCCGCCCGTCGAGCTCGGCGATCCACACCCGCTCCAGGTGCGGGTCGTGGTCCTGGGCGAAGTCGGCGACGATCCGGGCGACCAGCCCCTCGTAGTCGGTGTTCCAGCCGAACTCGGCCGCGTACACGGCGGCGTTGCGCTCCACGATCCAGCCGAGGTCGCCCGCGCGGGGCTCCCTGAGGACGACGGCGTCGCGGCGGCGGGTGCGGCCCGGCGTGGGGGTGAGGATCTCCCGCACCGTGCGCAGGGCCGCCGTGAGCCGGGTCCGGTCGGCGGCGGGCACGTCGGCGAGCAGCGAGCCGACCGCCTCCCGCGACCGCTCGTCGAGCAGGTCGGCGGCGTCGCGCCCGCGCGCGGTGAGCGTGATCCGCTGACGGCGCGGATCGGGCACGGACGGCGCCCGCTCGACCAGCCCGTCCCGCTCGAACTTGGCCAGCAGACGGCTCAGGTACCCCGCGTCGAGCGAGAGTTCCGCCCGCAGGTCGGCGGCGTCCGTGTGCGGCGCGCGGGCGAGTTCGTACAGGACGCGGGACTCGGTCAGGGTGTACGGGACGTACAGATGGCGGCTGTAGTCCAGCGCGCCGATGAGGTTCGTGTAGAAGCGGTTGAAGGCGCGCATCTCGTGGACGGGCGCGCTGGTCGGCGGCGAGGGCGCACGGGCCGGCTTCGTCATGCGGATCACTCCGGGTCAGCTTTGACTGAGTCAACGGTACGGCGGAGTGGCCGGGGCGGGAACCCTTCGCGTCGGGGCGGCCGTTCGGGGACCTGTCACAGGAACGCGAGCCGCGCGCCCAGTGCCGCGAACGCCGCCGCGAAGGTGCGCCGCAGCCAGGTCACCACGCGCGGACGGGCGATGACGTGGTCGCGCATCGCCGCGGCGAAGCGCCCGTACGCCACGAAGACCACGAACGTGATCAGCATGAAGTACGCGCTCAGCTCCGTCATGCGCAGCAGCGCGTACGGCTCGTCGGCGCTCACGAACTGCGGCAGGAACGCGAAGAAGAACAGCGTCAGCTTCGGGTTGAGGATGTTGATCAGTACGCCGGTCAGGATCGTGCGGCCCGCCGAGCGCGGCTCGCTCTCCCGCTCGGCGGTCGGCTCGCTCGTGTCGCGCAGCGTGCTCCACGCCATGTACAGCAGGTAGGCCACGCCCAGGTACTTGAGGACCTGGAAGGCGACCGCGCTGGTGTGCAGCAGCGCGGCGAGTCCGGTGATCGCGGCGACCATGTGCGGGACGACGCCCAGGGTGCAGCCGACGGCCGCGACCACCGCGGCGCGGGCGCCGCGGGACAGGCCCGCCGCGATCGTGAACAGGACGCCGGTGCCCGGCGTCACGCAGACGACGAGGGAGGTGAGCAGAAATTCCATGCCCCGACCCTGTCGCCACAATGGATCCATGAACAGGTCCAATGGATCTCCTCTCGACCGGTCCATAACGGCTGGTGCGGCCGGAGTGTCGGACGGTGCCGGTGGCTCGCCGGGTGGCGCCGGTGCCTCCGACTTCCTGCAGCTCGACCCCCGTGACGCGCCCAGGGGCGGGCTCGCCGACTGGCTGGCGCGGCGGATCAGGCGCGCCATCGCGGACGGCCGCCTCGCCGCCGGCGACCGGCTCCCCGCCACCCGCACCCTCGCCGGTGAACTGCGCGTCTCCCGCGGCGTCGTCACCGAGGCCTACCGGCGGCTCACCGAGGACGGGCACGTCGCGGGGCGCGGCCGGGGCGGCACGGTCGTCGTGGCCGTGCCGCACGTCGGGTCGACGCCCGTGCGAGGCAAGGGTGTTGATGGTTACGCACGCTCCGCCGCCCCCTTCAGCTTCGCCTCGCCCACCGGCCTCGGCACGTTCGACGCCGTCCGTGCCGCGCCCGCCCGCATCGACCTGTCACCCGGCCTGCCCGACCTCGCCGCCTTCCCGCGCGCGGCCTGGCTGCGGGCGGAGCGCGCGGTGCTCGCCGGGCTCACGCCCTCGGACTTCGGGTACGGCGACCCGCGCGGCACCCCGGCGCTGCGCGGCGCCGTGGCCCGCTGGCTCTCCCGCAACCGCGGGATCCCGGCCGACCCGGACGACGTCCTGATCGTCAACGGCACGGCCCAGGCGCTGCGGCTGCTCGTCGACGTGCTGCGGGCGGCGGGGATCTCCGAGGTGGCCGTCGAGGAACCCGGCTCGCTCGGCGTGCGCCAGCACCTGCGGCCGCTCGGCACCCCGCCCGTCCCGGTCGACGCCCAGGGCGTCCGCGTCGACGCGCTGCGCGCCACGGGGGCGCCCGCCGTGCTGCTCACGCCCGCCCACCAGTTCCCCACCGGGGTCGTCCTCGGCGGCGAGCGGCGGCGCGAGCTGATGGACTGGGCCCGCGACGGCGGGCTCGTCATCGAGGACGACTACGACGCCGAGCACCGGTACGACCGGCCCGCCGTCCCGGCCCTGCGCGCGCTGCTCCCCGGCCACGTCTGCTACGCGGGCAGCGTCTCCAAGCTCCTCGCGCCGGCCCTGCGCCTGGGCTGGCTGCTCGCCCCGCCCGCCTACCGGGACGCGCTGGTGGACGCCAAACGCCTCGTCGACCTCGGCAACGCGGCGCTGCCTCAGCTGGTCCTCGCCCACCTCATGGAATCCGGTGACCTGGAACGCCACCTCAGGCTCATCCGCAAGCACCACCGCAGGCGCAGGGACGCGATGATCGAGGCGATCCGCACGGAGCTGCCGGGCGCGGTGGTGCACGGCGCCGCGGCGGGCCTGCACCTGACCCTCACCCTCGACGCGTCCTCGTACGACGGCCCCGACACGGCCCTCGCCACGGCGGCCCTGGCCCACGGGGTCAAGGTCCACCCCCTGTCCTGGCACACCCAACTCCCGTACCCGCCGGGCCTGGTCCTCGGCTACGCGGCGAGCACGCCGACGCTGATCGAGGAGGGGGTGGGGGTGATCGGGGGGCT
>NZ_LIRJ01000513.1 GCF_001419745.1 Streptomyces silaceus
GGGTCAGGGGGTGGCGGCGGGCCAGCGGGCGGTGGACCAGGGGTGCCGCAGCTCGTCGAGCGAGGCGATCTCGTGGGGCTTCAACGTGTCGATGTCGGGGGCCTGTTCGTGCCGGGCGTAGGCGCTGTCGACATAGCGGTGCCCGGTGTCGGCGGCGATGAAGACGTACGTACGCGTCGTGTCCCGGCTCCGCTCCCACAGCGCGGCCAGATGGGCGGCGCCCGCCGAGAGCCCGGCGAAGATCCCGCTGGTGCGCAGCAGGGAGACCGCGCCGGACACGGCGCTGTCGAAGTTGACCCAGTGGATCCGGTCGTACAGTTCGTGCCGGACGTTCCGGAAGGCGATGGCGCTGCCGATTCCGGCGATGATCATGTCCGGGTCGGCGACGCGCTCGGAGCCGAAGGTGACGCTGCCGAAGGGCTGCACGCCCACCAGCGACACGTCCCGGCCCGCCTCGCGCAGATACGTGGCGAGTGCCCCGGTCGACGCGCCCGAGCCGACGCCGCCGACCAGCGCCAGGGGACCGGCGGGCAGGTCCGCGTCCATCGCCTCGGCCACCTCGCGGTAGCCGTAGTAGTGGATGCCGTCGTGATACTGCCGCATCCAGTGGTAGGAAGGGTTGTCCGCCAGGATCTCGGCGATGCGGCGGACCCTCAGCTCCTGGTCGAGGCGCAGGTTCGTGGAGGGGGCGACCTGCTCCAGCGTGGCGCCGAGTATCTCCAGCTGCACCCGGGTCGAGCGGTCCACGGTGGTGGAGCCCACGATGTGGCATTTCATGCCGTAGCGGTGGCAGGCGAGCGCGAGGGCCTGGGCGTAGATGCCGCTGGAGCTGTCGACGAGCGTGTCGCCCGGCCGGACCGCGCCGGAATCGAGCAGGTGCCGTACGGCGCCGAGGGCGGAGTAGATCTTCATCGTCTCGAACCGGAGGCAGGCCAGATCCGGGGCGAGGGATATGAGGTCGGGCTTCTTCACCGCTTCGGCGATGTGTTCGTACATGACGGAGATCCCCCGTAGGAACGTGGTGAGGGCAGGAGGCGCCGGGGGGAGAGTGCCGCTCCCCGGGACGCCGAGAGCATCACACCAGATGAAAATGATTGTCAAGACCGTGTAGGGTCGGCACACTGCTGGACGAGGAGTGACGACGGGCGGCGGATGCGCCCGGACGGCTCGGAGACATGGGTGTCCGACGACGCCGAGGCGTGAGCGTTCGAGGACGCCGGCACGTGAGCGTTCGAGGACGCCGAGACATGCGCGTTCGACGGCGCCAGGACATGCGCGTTCGACGACGCGGGGAGGAGTCGCGTGAAGCTGTACCAGGAGGCCGCGGTCGGGGCCCGACTGCCCCGCCAAGGGCCTGTGCGCACCGGAGTGGGCACGGCGTTCGGCACCTTCGGTGAACTGCTCCAGGGCCAACTGCCCGAGGCGGACGGGGACTTCCTCGTGACCCTGCCGGTCGCCCGCTGGACCATGGCGACCTTCCGTCCGGGCTCCGCGTCCGGCGACATCGAGGTCCGCCCGCACCGCAAGACCAAGGCGCTCCGGCTCGCCCGGATGATCGCCGCGTCGGCGCCGCCGGGCGCGCGGCCCGTCCGGGGCGGCGTGCTCACCGTCAGCAGCGTGATCCCCGAGGGCAAGGGGCTCGCCAGCTCCTCCGCCGACCTGGTCGCCACCGCGCGGGCGGTCGGGCAGGCCCTCGGCGTCCCCATGCCGCCCACCCGCATCGAGCGGTTCCTGTCCCGCATCGAGCCCACCGACGGCGTGCTCTACCCCGCGATCGTCGCCTTCCATCACCGCAGCGTGCGGCTGCGCGCCGTCCTCGGCTCGCTGCCCGCCATGGCCGTGGTCGGCGTCGACGAGGGCGGCTCGGTCGACACCGTGGACTTCAACCGCCTCCCCAAACCGTTCACGCCGGCCGACCGGGGTACCTACGCCGACCTCCTCGGGCGTCTCACCGCCGCCGTGCGCCGCCAGGACCTCGCCGAGGTCGGCCGGATCGCGACCCGCAGCGCCCTGATGAACCAACGCCTGCGCCACAAGGCCCTGTTGGACCCGATGCGGGAGATCTGCCGCGAGGTCGGCGGGCTCGGCGTGGCCGTCGGCCACAGCGGTACGACCCTGGGCGTGCTGATCGACGCCACGGACCCCGCGTACACGCGGCGCGTGACGGCGGCGGCGCAGGCCTGCACCGGGCTGGCGGGCGGCGTGACGGTCTACCGCACGCTGAGCTTCGGCAACGCCGCGTGCCCGGCGGACGTGCCGTGACGGCCGGGGCGGGCGTCCGCAGGACCCGGCAGCGCGGCGCCGTGCTCGAAACCCTGCGCCGGTGCGGTGAGTTCGTCTCCGCGCAGGAGCTGCACGCGCTCCTCGTCGAGGCAGGGGCCGCGGTCGGCCTCACCACCGTCTACCGCGCGCTGCGCGACCTCGACCGCGCGGGCCTCGTCGACGTCGTGCGCGACGAGACCGGCGAGCGGCTCTACCTGCGGCGCCCCACCGAGGAGCACCGCCACTACCTCATCTGCCGCCGCTGCGGCCACAGTCAGGCGGTGGACGCGGGGGACGTCGAGGCGTGGGCCGAGCGGCTGGGCGAGACCACCGGCTTCGCGGACCTCGCGCACACCCTCGAACTCAGCGGCGTGTGCGGCCCGTGCCGCCCCTCCGGTGACGCCGACAGGGGCTGACTTCATACGGTTGCCGAACCTCATCACTGAGTAAAGTTCAGGGAGGGCGTCCGGGAGCCGCCCGTGGTGCGCGGGGGCCCAACTGTCCCTGTTCGTCGGCTTGTTGCGCTGGAAGCCGTCCTTGTGGACGGCCGACGGCAGAGGGGGAGCGGAATATGACGGACGGGCATGCGAGCAGAGACGAGTCATCCGGCGTCCGCCTGCTGCTCGGAGCGCTGCGCGACGACTCGCCGCGCGGCATAGGCCCTTACCAAGTCCTCGCCCGGCTCGGGACGGACGGCATGGACGAGGTCTTCCTCGCGGCGGATCCGCGCGCTGTCGCGCAGGGCGCGGAGCCGTCGGCGGACCACCCGGGTGCCCCGGCCGAAGACGCGCCCGACGCGGCGCCGGTGCTGGTCGCGATCAGGGTCATACGGACCGATCTCGGCCACGAGCCCGCGTTCCGGGAGCGGTTCGGCCGCGAGGTCGTCTCCGCGCTTCCCGCGCGCGGCCGGTGCGTCGCGCGGCTGTTCGCCGCCGACCCGGTCGCCGTACACCCCTGGCTCGCCACCGAGTACGTCTCCGGACCCACCCTGGAACGCGCGGTGCGCATCGGCGGACCGCTGCCGCGGGCCGCCGTGCTGCGCCTCGGCCTCGAACTGGCCGAGGCGCTGCGCGACATCCACCGCGCCGGGATCCTGCACCGCGACCTGAGCCCCGCGAACGTCCTGCTCGGCGCGGACGGCCCGAAGGTCACCGGCTTCGGCATCGCGCGCGACCCCGCGGCCGACGACGTGGCCACGAGCGCGGCGCCGGCCGACGCGAGAACCGGGACGCGGACCGGAGCGAGGGCCGGAGCGGCGGCACTGTCGACGACCGGCTCCCCGGGCTTCCTGACGCCCGAGCACCTCCTCGGCCCGCGCCACGTGGTCGCCGCGTCCGACGTGTTCGGCCTCGCCGCCGTCCTCTGCCATGCCGCGACCGGCACGAATCCCTTCGGCGACGGCCG
>NZ_LIRJ01000514.1 GCF_001419745.1 Streptomyces silaceus
CTGGAGCTTTCACTGACGCGCCAGGGGCACCGGGTGGCCACTGCTGCCACCGGCGAGGACGGCCTGAAGCTGCTCAGCGAGCAGCGGCCGGACCTGATCGTGCTGGATGTGATGCTGCCGGGCATCGACGGGTTCGAGGTGTGCCGTCGCATCCGGCGCACCGACCAGTTGCCGATCATCCTGCTGACCGCGCGCAGCGACGACATCGACGTGGTGGTCGGACTGGAGTCCGGCGCCGACGACTATGTGGTCAAACCCGTGCAGGGGCGGGTCCTGGACGCCCGGATCCGGGCCGTGCTGCGGCGCGGCGAGCGCGAGGCGAACGACGCGGCGACCTTCGGTTCGCTCGTCATCGACCGCGCCGCGATGACCGTGACGAAGAACGGCGAGGACCTGCAGCTCACGCCGACCGAACTGCGGCTGCTCCTGGAGCTGAGCCGCAGGCCCGGACAGGCCCTGTCGCGGCAGCAGTTGCTGCGTCTGGTGTGGGAGCACGACTACCTCGGCGACTCCCGGCTGGTCGACGCGTGCGTGCAGCGGCTGCGCGCCAAGGTCGAGGACGTGCCGTCCTCGCCGACCCTGATCCGTACGGTGCGCGGCGTCGGTTATCGGCTGGACACGCCTCAGTGACCAAACCGCAGGACAAGCTCCGCGGCTGGGCCGCGGCGCGCAAGGCCATACTGGCGGGGCTGCGCTTCACGAGCCTCAGGCTGCGCCTCGTCGTGGTGTTCGGGCTCGTGGCGCTCACCGCCGCCGTCTCCGCCTCCGGCATCGCGTACTGGCTCAACCGCGAGGCCGTGCTGACGCGTGCGCAGGACGCGGCGCTCAAGGACTTCCGCCAGCAGATGCAGAGCCGCGCGGGCGCGCTGCCGCCCAACCCCTCGCAGGAGGAACTCCAGGCGGCCGCGGCGCAGATGGCGAACAGCAGCCAGCGCTACAGCGTGCTCCTGGTCGCCGAGAAGAAGGGCGGCGGCCAGATGGTCGGTTACTCCGACCTGGACGCGTTCACGCTGGCCAAGGTGCCGGTCTCGCTGCAGAAGGCCGTGAACAAGAAGCAGCCGATCAGCTCGGGCAACAAGAGCCCGTACCACCTGTACTGGCAGCGGACCGTCGACCACGGCACCCCCTACCTGGTGGGCGGCGCCACGGTGATCGGCGGTGGCCCCACCGGCTACATGCTCAAGTCCCTGGAACCGGAGGCGAAGGACCTCAGCTCGCTCGGCTGGTCCCTGGCCATCGCGACGGGGCTCGCGCTGATCGGCTCCGCGCTGCTCGCGCAGGCCGCCGCCACGACCGTGCTGAAACCGGTGCACCGGCTGGGAGTTGCCGCGCGGCGGCTCGGCGAGGGCAAGCTGGACACCCGGCTGCGGGTGTCCGGCACCGATGAACTCGCCGATCTCTCGCGGACGTTCAACAGGACGGCCGAGAACCTGGAGAAGAAGGTCGCGGACATGAGCGCCCGCGAGGAGGCGTCCCGGCGCTTCGTCGCCGACATGTCGCACGAGCTGCGCACCCCGCTCACCGCGATCACCGCCGTCACCGAGGTCCTCGAGGAGGAGCTCGACGCGGAGACCGGTTCGGTCGACCCGATGATCGAGCCCGCCGTACGCCTCGTGGTGAGCGAGACCCGCCGCCTGAACGACCTCGTGGAGAACCTCATGGAGGTCACCCGCTTCGACGCGGGCACCGCGCGTCTGGTCCTGGACGACGTGGACATCGCCGACCAGATCACCGCGTGCATCGACGCGCGCGCCTGGCTGGACGCGGTCGAGCTGGACGCCGAGCGCGGCATCACGGTCCGTCTCGACCCGCGCCGCCTCGACGTCATCCTCGCCAACCTCATCGGCAACGCGCTCAAGCACGGCGGCTCCCCGGTGGAGGTGTCGGTGCGCCTGGAGGACGCGAAGCTGGTCATCTCGGTGCGCGACCACGGCCCCGGCATCCCCGACGACGTGCTGCCGCACGTCTTCGACCGGTTCTACAAGGCCAGCGCGTCCCGGCCGCGGTCCGAGGGCAGCGGCCTCGGCCTGTCCATCGCGCTGGAGAACGCGCACATCCACGGCGGCGAGATCACCGCGGCCAACTCGCCGAAGGGCGGCGCGGTGTTCACGCTGTGGCTGCCGCGCGACGTCGGCAACGACGACGGCGCCGGCGGCGCCGGGGACGAGGGCGCGGAAGGGGGCCAGGCATGACCGGACGACGGATCCGCGCCGCGGCCGCCGCCGTCGGGCTCGCCGCCGTGCTCGCCGGGTGCGGGATCAGGTCGACGGAGGTGCCGACGGACTACGGCCCCGCGCCGTCGCGGGTGCCGTGCGTGATGTCGGGCTCCTCCATCGCCGCGCAGTCCGGGCGGGGCGTGCCCGTGCAGGTGTTCCTGGTGTGCGCGGCCCAGCTGGTGACCGTCGACCGGAACGTGCAGATCAGCACGGACAAGGCGACCACCGACCGGGTCCGCATCGCCCAGGCGCTCCTCGACGAGCTGGCCACGCCCCCGTCCGTGCAGGAGAAGGAGGCGGGCTTCGCCACGGACGTGCGCGGCGGCACCACCGTCACCGGCCCGCGCGAGGGCGACCCGTCCGACGCGCTGCGCTTCAGTACGCGGCCGGAGGACCTGTCGGCGTTCGCGCTCGCGCAGATCGTGTGCACGCTCGCCGACAGCGCGGCCTCCTCGGACGACCACTCGGTGATCATGGGCGGTCCCGGGGACGATCCGCTGCGGGAGTACGCGTGCACCGCGGAGGTCAGGTCACGGCCCGGGACGGTGGCGCCGCCCGCGGAATCCCTCAAGTAACTGGCGCGTCACCGGCACGTAACCGCCGTGGCCACGCGGAACCGATCGCGCCGCCTGTGACGTCTTGGGGGGCGTGCGTCAAGGCTCGGGCGGCCGTGTTGCCGCCATCCGCTTCCGCGCGACGGGAGGATTCCTCCTCGTCGCGCATCTCCTGCTCGTCGGGTGGATCACGCTGCGTCCGCTGGACGTGCCCTGGGTGAGCGCCGCGAACCTGCAGCCGCTCGCCGGGATCAAGGCGGATCTGGCGCTCGGCGGCCTGCAGGCGGCCCGCCGGATCGGCGAGAGCGTGCTGCTGCTCGCCCCGCTGGGTGTGCTGCTGCCCCTGGCCGGCGGGCGGCTCGTCGTCTCGCCGTGGGGTTCCCTGGTGCGTACGGTCGCCGCCGGGGCGCTGCTCTCGCTCGGCATCGAGCTGCTGCAGACCGGCGTCCCCGGACAGGTCGTCGACATCGACTCGCTGCTCCTGAACACGCTCGGCGTGGCCCTCGCGCACGTCGCGATCGTGCCCGCCGCGCGGGCCAGGCTCCGCCGTCATGAGGACGTGACGGGCCGCGCGGCCCTCCTGCGGGAGGACACCTCTCAGGGGTCGACCCCGACGATTCCCAGGGTCGGTATCGCACCGTAGATCGATGCTTTGCCCCGGTTCGCGACCGTACCTTTGAGTCATCGAGGCCGACGAAGCGGCCTCACCTCGACGGTTCGCGAAGGAGCCCCACATGACCGCCCTTGCCCGCCCCACCCACGGCCGGATGATCGGCGGAGTGTGCGCAGCCCTGGCCAAGCGCTTCGGCACCTCCGCGACGACGATGCGCGTGATCTTCGTGCTCTCCTGTCTGCTGCCCGGCCCGCAGTTCCTGCTCTACATCGCGCTGTGGGTCCTGCTGCCCTCGGAGAGCAAGGCCCGCCAGGCCTGGTGACCGCGGAGACCGGGTGACGACCGGTCGCGCGAGCAAACACGATGGGGCGCCCCTCGCGAAGAGGGGCGCCCCATCGGCGTACGGACGAGAGGGGTCAGCCGAGCGGCAGGCCACCGGGGAGGGCGCCGGTCGCGCCGCCGACGGGCAGGCCGCCGAGCAGGCCGGAGACCGGGTCGCCGGGCTTGCCGGGCTTGCCGGACTTGCCGACGGCGTCCAGACCACCGGTCAGCGCGTTCTGCCCGGCGGCGAGGGACTCGGGGGCGCCGGCGGGGAGGGTCTTGGCGGCCTGGTCCAGGGGGAGCGCGGAGGAGACG
>NZ_LIRJ01000515.1 GCF_001419745.1 Streptomyces silaceus
CGGCGCCGCCGGCGGCCTCGGCACCCTGATGCGCGGGCTCCTGCCGGCCTACGGCCACGACCTGCGCCTGTTCGACGTGCGGCCCATCCCCGGCGAACCGGACGCCGTCACGGCCGACCTCGCCGACAAGGAGGCGCTGCGCGCGGCCGTGCGCGGGGTCGACGCCGTCCTCCATCTCGCGGGCATCTCCCTGGAGTCGACCTTCGACAAGATCCTCAGGGCCAACATCGAGGGGACGTACAACCTCTACGAGGCGGCCCGCGAGGAGGGCGTGCGGCGCGTCGTCCTCGCCTCCTCCAACCACGCGGTGGGCTTCACGCCGCGCCCCGAGGGCGACGACCCGCTGATCCCCGTCGACACCCCGCGCCGCCCCGACACGTTCTACGGCCTCTCCAAGTCCTTCGGCGAGGACCTCGCCCAGCTCTACTGGGACAAGCACGGGATCGAGACCGTCTCGGTCCGCATCGGGTCGTGCTTCATGGAGCCGTCGAGCGTGCGGATGCTGTCCGTCTGGATGAGCCCCGGCGACGGCGCGCGCCTCTTCCACGCGGCGCTCACCGCGCCCGACGTGGGGCACACGACCGTCTATGGCTCGTCCGCCAACACCCGTCTGTGGTGGGACCTGTCGTCGGCACGCGCCCTCGGGTACGAGCCGCAGGACGACTCCGAGCAGTACGCGGAGAAGCTGATCGCCGAACAGGGCGAGCTGGATCCGGCCAACCCCGACCACGCGCACCTGGGCGGCCACTTCTACACGAACCCTCCGGCGTGGCCGTACTGAGGCCGGCGCGGCCGTGCTGAGGCCGGCGCGGCCGCACTGGAGCCGCCGTGGTCGTCCTGACCCGTCCTGACCGTGAATCGGCCGAAGTGGCCGGAGTGAACCCCTCCGCCCGCCCCGCCCGATCGGGCGCCGAACGGGCACCCCGCTCCCCCGAAACGGGCACGCCCGCGCCCTGCCGTACAGGCAGCCGCCCGGCCAAGCGGGCACATCCGGGCAGCATCGTGCCCGTTGCGAGCCTGGTCACACCCCGGGCCGGGCGGTAGAACTTCCCCACAGGGCCCGAACGGGCACCACAGGACCCAGGGGAAGAGGTGGCACCGGTGACCGCGGAGGAACGTCAGCGGCGGATCGTCGACGCGGCCCGGCACTCCGGGTCCGTCGACGTGACGGTGCTCGCCGCCCAGCTCGGCGTCGCCAAGGAGACCGTCCGCCGCGACCTGCGCGCCCTGGAGGACCACGGCCTGGTCCGCCGCACCCACGGCGGCGCCTACCCCGTGGAGAGCGCGGGCTTCGAGACCACGCTCGCCTTCCGCACGACCATGCACGTCCCCGAGAAGCGGCGCATCGCGGCCGCCGCGGCCGAACTGCTCGGCGACGCCGAGACCGTCTTCGTCGACGAGGGGTTCACGCCCCAGCTGGTCGCGGAGGCACTGCCCGAGGCCACCGGGGGCCGCGCGCTGACCGTGGTCACCGCCTCGCTGGCCACCGCGGGCGCCCTCGCCGAGGCGGAGAACGTCACCGTGCTGCTGCTCGGCGGCCGGGTCCGCCCCGGCACGCTCGCCACCGTCGACCACTGGACGACCCGCATGCTGGCCGGGTTCGTCATCGACCTGGCCTACATCGGCGCCAACGGCATCTCGCGCGAGCACGGCCTGACGACCCCCGACCCCGCGGTGAGCGAGGTGAAGGCGCAGGCCATGAGGGCGTCGCGGCGCACCGTGTTCCTGGGCGTGCACACCAAGTTCGGGGCGACGAGCTTCTGCCGGTTCGCGGGGATCGGCGACCTGGACACGATCGTCACGAGCGGCCGGCTGCCCGCGTCCGAGGCGCACCGCTACTCGCTCCTGGGGCCGCAGGTCGTCCGCGCCTGACCCGTCCCCTCCCGC
>NZ_LIRJ01000516.1 GCF_001419745.1 Streptomyces silaceus
GCGCCCGCCCCCGCCCCCTCCTCCGAGCCGCACGGCGGCATGGCGACGGATCCGCTGTCCGTGTGCCTGGCGGTGCTCGGCGCCTTCACGCTCGCGCTGCTCGTACGTGCCGGGCTGCTCCGGCCGGGCGGGACGCTCGTCCGCGCGCCCGCGCTTCAGCGGCTCCTGCTGGTCCAGCGGCCCCAACCGCCGCCGCCCAGAGCCCTGCTCTCCCGTCTGTCGGTGCTGCGCATATAGGTCCGCGCACCGCTGCTCCGCGCTGCCCGCCGAACTCGTGCGGTTCCTTTGGGAACCCGCGGGCGTCGAGCGGTGTACCAGAAGCAGCAGATGCGCCCTTCTGCACGCACCACCAGACGAGGTGTCACCCAGTCATGCGTCAACAATCTCTGTCCACCCCCTCGCGCCGCGCCCTGCTCGGCGCCGCTGCCGCCGTCGCCGGGACGGGCGTCCTGGCGGCGTGCTCCTCGGACTCCGGCGGGCACGGCGGCCACGGCGCGGGCGGCGCGTCCGGCACCGGGGACTATGTGGACCCGGCGGGCAAGGAGGTCGCGGCCGCCGAGAAGAAGCGCGCCCGGGGCGGCCGGGTCCGCGAAGTGAAGCTGATGGCGATGGAGACGAGGCTCGACCTCGGCGGCCCCACGGTGAAGACGTGGGCGTACGGCGACCGGCTCCCCGGCAAGGAAGTCCGCGTCACCGCGGGCGACACCCTGTCCCTCACCCTCGCCAACCACCTCCCGCAGTCCACCTCCCTCCACTGGCACGGCATCGCCCTGCGCAACGACATGGACGGCGTCCCCGGCCTCACCCAGAAGAACATCAGGCCCGGCGCGGACTTCACCTACCGCTTCGCGGTCCCGCACCCGGGGACGTACTGGTTCCACCCCCACTCCGGCACCCAGCAGGACCGGGGGCTGTACGCGCCGCTGATCGTCGAGGACCCCAGGGAGCCCCTGAAGTACGACAAGGAGTGGGTGGTCGTCCTCGACGACTGGGTCGACGGCGTCGACGGCTCGACCCCGGACGGCGTCCTCGCGGAGCTGAGCAAGGGCATGGCCGGGCACGACATGGGCGACGACATGGGCGGGAACGGCGACGGCGGCTCCGGCGGCATGGACCACGGCGGTTCGGGCGGCATGGACCACGGCGGCGGACACGACATGGCGAACATGTCCCACACGGCGGCGCGGACCGGGCCGTCGCCGAAGCCCTCGGGCCCCTCCCGGATGATGATGGGCGCGAAGAGCGACCTGCTCGGCGGCGACGCGGGCGACGTGGCCTACCCGCACTACCTGGTCAACGGCCGGACGGCGAAGGAGCCCTCGCAGTTCCGCGCCCGCCCCGGCGACCGCATCCGCCTGCGCATCATCAACGCCGGGGGCGACACCGCCTTCCGCGTGGCGCTCGGCGGCCACGAGATGACGGTGACGCACACGGACGGCTTCCCCGTGGCGCACGCGAGGACGGACGCCCTGCTCCTGGGCATGGGCGAGCGGTACGACGTGCTGGTCACCGCCAAGGACGGCGTCTTCCCGCTGACGGCGCTGGCCGAGGGCAAGAAGGCGTCGGCGCTCGCGGTGCTGCGCACGGGCGGCGGATCGGCGCCGACCGCGGCCACCCGCCCCAAGGAACTGAAGGGCCGTCTCCTGACGGCGGACAAGCTCACGGCGGACGACTCGGTGGCGCTGCCCACGGGCAGGCCGGACCGCACGCTCGGGATCCGGCTGACGGGCGGCATGGCCATGTACGACTGGGCGTTCGACAAGAAGCCCTACTCCCCCGACCGGCGCCACCCCGTCCGCGCGGGCGAGCGGGTCCGGCTGACGTTCACCAACTCGACGTCGATGTGGCATCCCCTCCACCTCCACGGCCACACCTTCGCCCTGGCGAACGTGGCGGGCGGCCCCCGCAAGGACACCGCGATCATCCTGCCGAACGGCACGCTGACGGTGGACTTCGAGGCGGACAACCCGGGCCTGTGGATGATCCACTGTCACAACGTCTACCACGCGGAGGCGGGCATGATGACGATCCTCGGCTACCGCAGGTAGCCCCCGGTCCGGGCCGTCGGCGCACGCGGCCCGGGCCCCACGGGGCGCCCCACGTGGGGCGCCCCACACCCCTTCGGGAGGGCATCGCGTCGCTTTGACGATTACACTGGGCCGCGTGCCTCAACTACGCCTCGCCCTGAATCAGATCGACTCGACCGTCGGCGATCTCGCCGGGAACGCCGAGGCGATCGTCCGCTGGACCCGGCACTCCGCCGAGCAGGGGGCGCATCTCGTCGCGTTCCCCGAGATGGCGCTGACCGGGTATCCCGTCGAGGACCTCGCCCTGCGGTCGTCCTTCGTCCACGCCTCGCGGGCCGCGCTGCGCGCGCTCGCCGTCCGGCTGCAGGACGAGGGCTTCGGCGAGCTGCCGGTCGTCGTCGGCTATCTCGACCGCACCGAGGAGGCCAAGCCGAAGTTCGGCCAGCCCGCGGGCGCCCCGCGCAACGCCGGTGCCGTGCTGCACCGCGGCGAGGCCGTCCTGACCTTCTCCAAGCACCACCTGCCCAACTACGGCGTCTTCGACGAGTTCCGCTACTTCGTGCCGGGCGAGACCCTGCCGGTCGTGCGGGTGCACGGCGTGGACGTCGCGCTCGCCATCTGCGAGGACCTCTGGCAGGACGGCGGCCGGGTCCCGGCGACCCGCAGCGCGGGGGCGGGCCTGCTGCTCTCCATCAACGCCTCGCCGTACGAGCAGAACAAGGACGACCAGCGCCTGGACCTCGTGCGCAAGCGCGCCCAGGAGGCCGGCTGCACCACCGCCTACCTCGCGATGATCGGCGGACAGGACGAGCTGGTCTTCGACGGCGACTCGATCGTCGTCGACAAGGACGGCGAAGTCATCGCGCGCGCCCCGCAGTTCGCCGAGGGCTGCGTCGTGCTCGACCTGGAGCTGCCGGCCGCCGCGCCGGTGCCGCCGTCCGGCACCGTGGACGACGGCCTGCGCATCGAGCACTTCACGGTCTCCGCGGAGCCCCTGCCCGCGTACGAGCCGGAGCTCACCGGCGGGTACGCGGAGCGGCTCGACGACGACGAGGAGGTGTACTCGGCGCTGGTCGTGGGCCTGCGCGCGTACGCCGCGAAGAACGGCTTCAGCAGCGTCCTGATCGGGCTCTCCGGCGGCATCGACTCGGCGATCACCGCCGCCATCGCCTGCGACGCGCTCGGCGCGCAGAACGTGTACGGGGTGGCCATGCCGTCCCGCTACTCCTCCGACCACTCCATCGGCGACGCGGAGGAGCTGGCGCGGCGCACGGGGCTCAACTTCCGTACGGTGCCGATCGCCCCGATGTTCGACGCGTACATGGGTTCGCTCGGGCTCACGGGTCTCGCCGAGGAGAACCTCCAGTCGCGGCTGCGCGGCACGATGCTGATGGCGATCTCCAACCAGGAGGGGCACATCGTCCTCACGCCGGGCAACAAGTCCGAGCTGGCGGTGGGGTACTCCACGCTGTACGGCGACTCCGTCGGCGCGTACGGCCCGATCAAGGACGTCTACAAGACGTCGATCTTCCGGCTCGCGAAGTGGCGCAACCGCGCGGCGCAGGAGCGGGGGCAGACGCCGCCGATCCCGGAGAACTCCATCAGCAAGCCGCCGAGCGCGGAGCTGCGGCCCGACCAGGTCGACACGGACTCGCTGCCGGACTACCCCGTCCTGGACGGGATCCTGGAGCTCTACGTCGACCGGGACCAGGGCGCGGACGCGATCGTGGCGGCCGGCTTCGAGCGGGAGCTGGTCACGAAGACGCTGCGGATGGTGGATACGGCGGAGTACAAGCGCCGGCAGTACCCGCCGGGCACGAAGATCTCCGCGAAGGGCTTCGGCAAGGACCGGCGCCTGCCGATCACCAACCGCTGGCGGGAGTCCGCCTCCGGCTGAGGTGTGCCGGCCCGCCTGGCCGAGGCAGGGAAAAGCCCCGCTCGGAGCGCTCCGACCAGCGCGCCGGGCGGGGCTTTTCCCTTCCGTCGAGCCCTCGCCTCAGTGGTGCGACGGCTCCCGGTCCGGGGCGACGCCGGAGGCGATCAGGCGCCCGGGGGACGCCGTCGGGGCCCGGCGCACGTCCACCGCGTACGCCAGCGCCGCCACCAGCAGGCCGAGCACCGCGAGGCCCGCGCCCGCCACCGCCGGCGACGTCACGCCGAAGCCGGCCGCCAGGGCGAGGCCGCCGATCCACGCGCCGCCCGCGTTGGCGAGGTTGAACGCCGCCTGGTTCGCGGACGAGGCGAGCGAGGGGGCCGCCGAGGCCTTCTCCATGACCATCAGCTGCAGCGGGGACCCGGTCACGAACGCCGCCGTGCCGAGCAGCACCACCGCGAGCGCGGCGCTCCACGCGGCGCCCATGAGCAGCGGGAAGAGCACGAGGACGAGCGCGAGGGCGGCGAGCCCGCCGAAGAGCGTGCGCCGCAGGGAGTGGTCCGCGAGCCGCCCGCCCAGGAGGTTGCCCGCGGTCGCCCCGACGCCGAACAGCGCGAGGAGCAGCGTGACGCTGGACTCGGCGTAGCCCGCCGCGTCCGTCAGCATCGGCGTGATGTAGCTGTAGGCCGAGAACAGCGCGCCGAAGCCCGCGACGGTGGTGCCGAGCGCCAGCCACACCGGGACGCTGCGCAGCGCGCGCAGTTCGCCGCGCAGTCCGACCGCGTCGCCGTGGCCGTGGTCGGCCGGGACGAGGAGGGCGAGCGCGGCGATCGCGGCGAGGCCGATGGCGCTGACGCCGAGGAAGGTGGCGCGCCAGCCGAGCTGCTGGCCCATCGCGGTGCCGACCGGGACGCCCACGATGTTGGCGACGGTCAGGCCGAGGAACATCAGGGAGACCGAGCGGGCCTTGCGCTCGGGCGCGACGAGCCCGGTGGCGACGACGGCGCCGACGCCGAAGAAGGCGCCGTGCGGCAGCCCGCTGAGGAAGCGGGCGGCGAGCAGCCAGTGGTGGTCGGGGGCGGCCGCCGAGAGCGCGTTGCCGGCGACGAACAGGGCCATCAGGCCGATGAGGACGCGGCGGCGCGGCAGCCGTGCGGTGACGGCGGCGAGCAGCGGGGCGCCGATGACGACACCGAGCGCGTACGCGGACACCAGGTGTCCGGCGGTGGGGATGGATATGTGCAGGTCGTCGGCGACGTTGGGCAGCAGGCCCATCATCACGAACTCGGTCGTACCGATGCCGAAGGCGCCCACGGCGAGGGCAACCAGGGCCAGGGGCATGGAGAAGTACCTTCCACGGAAAGGGGGCGAGCGGCGGCGGGGGCCGGACGGCCGGCGGCAGCGGCGGCCTGGAACGGCGAGAAGCGGAACCCGCAATTCTACGTGCCGAACAAGGCCGGGCGGACCGAGTATTCCGTGGGATGGAGGACCCGAGGTCACAGGCGGACGACGGGCGCCTTACGGGGCGGCGGGGGCCTCACGACGAGGCCCTCACGACAAAGCCCTGACGACGGCGGCCTACGAGGAGAGGTCGACCCGCGCGGCGATCGGCAGATGGTCGCTGCCCGTCTCCGGCAGCGTCCAGGAGGAGACCGGCTCGACGCCCTTGACCATGATCTGGTCGATGCGGGCCATCGGGAACGACGCGGGCCAGCTGAAGCCGAAGCCGTTGCCCGCCGCGCCCTGCGTGGAGCGCAGCTGGGAGGTGACGCCGTTCAGGGCGCGGTCGTTCATCGTGCCGTTGAGGTCGCCGAGGAGGACGATCTTGCCGATCTTCTCGTCGGCGATGGCCTCGCCGAGCGCGTCGGCGCTGTTGTCGCGCTGGTTGGCGGTGAAGCCCGCGTCGAGCTTCACGCGCACCGACGGCAGGTGCGCGACGTAGACGGCGACCTCGCCGTTGGGCGTGGCGACCGTCGTGCGCATCGCGCGGATCCAGCCCAGCTTGATGTCGACGGGCTTGGTGTCGCTCAGCGGGTACTTGCTCCACAGGCCGACGGTGCCCTGCACCGAGTGGTACTTGTACTGGCCGGCGAGGGCCTTCTCGTACGTGGGCACGGCATCGGAAGTGAGCTCCTCCAGGGCGATCACGTCGGCGCCGGACGAGGCGACGTCCCGGGCGGTGCCGGTCGGGTCGGGGTTGTCCGCGTTGACGTTGTGCGTGGCCACGGTCAGATCGCCGCCGGTGCCCGACTTGTCGGTGATCAGGCCGCCGAACGAATTGATCCAGACGATCACCGGCAGGAGCAGGGCGATCAGCGCGCTCGCGGACTTGCGCAGCACGGCGACGACGAGCAGCACCGGCAGGAAGACGCCGAGCCAGGGCAGGAACGTCTCGGTCAGGCTGCCGAGGTTGCCGATGTTGTTCGGGATCTGCGCGTGGAAGATCATCACCAGCGCGATGAAGAGCGCGATGCCCGCCGTGACCAGGCCGCGCCGCCAGATACCCGGATCGCCCCGCCAGCCCTGGAACAGGCGCCGGAACCGGGACCCCGGGCGCTCGGGCCCCGAGCCGCCGCTGCCCGTCTCCGTCATATACGCCTGCGCCATGCTGTCGTCGCCTCACTGCCTGCCGTGCACACCGTCTGTCCCGCCCTCGGGAAACCCTAGGCGATGATCGGGTGCGTCTTCGCCGTCCGCGACGGCCGTACAGGCACAGGGACGAACGGTGCGGCGCGAGGGGTTCCTGATCGGAGCCCGTGAACGTCCTCTGTGACGAAATGCGCACAACCCGGCGCGGCGCGGCCGCTTCGGGCCACCGCACCCGTGCGACCAGCGCGAACGCCGAGCCGCGGGCCCGCCGGTCTCAGTCGACGGGCGGCTTCAGGCCGGCCAGCACGGTGTCGACGATGCGGGCCGCGAGATCGTCGTCGAGCGGGGCGTCGGGCCGCATGACCGTGCGCAGCAGCATGGGCCCGACGAAGAGGTCGTTGGCGGTCTCGATGTCGACGTCGGCGCGCAGTTCGCCGTTGGCGACGCCCCGCCGCAGCACCTCGTACGTGGTGCGGCGGCGGGGCTCGACGACGGTGCAGTGGTATGCCTCCCAGAGCTTGGGCAGGGCCTTCATCTGCGCGAAGACGTTGTGCAGCAGGGCCGAGGCGCGCATGTTCAGACCGCGCCGGCGCAGCCCCTCCAGGAGGCAGACGAGGTCGTCGCGCATGGAGGTGCCGGGCAGTTCCGCGTCGGTCTCCTCGAAGACGCGCAGGACGTCGACGAAGAGGGCCTCCTTGCCGTCCCAGCGGCGGTAGATGGTGGCCTTGCCGACGCCCGCCGTGCGGGCGATCCGCTCGATGGACAGCTCGGCGAGCGGAACGCCTTCCTCCAGGAGGCGCACCACGCCCTCGATGATCGCCTGCTCGACGGCCTCGCTGCGGGGTCTGCCCCGGCCGCCCCTCGCGGTCGACGCACCGGTCGCGATCCCGACGCCGTCGTCGGTACGCACGCCCTCGTGGCTCACGTCGTCTCCCTCTCTCCGCGCGGACTGCCGGGCCGATTCTCCCTCAGCGCTCTGAAGTGCCTGCTCAGCGCCCTGCGGCACCCACCGTCTCGGGGCTCTGGCCCTCGGGGCTCTGCTCCTTGGGCGGACGTCCCGGCAGGAACAGGAAGACGACCGCCGCGCCGATCAGCGCGACGCCCGAGCCCCACAGCGCGGTGACGTGCATGGCGTGCAGGAAGGAGTCGTTGGCGGCGGTCACCAGGGGCTCGCCCTTGGGGCCGAGCTTCTCGGCGACGCCGATGGTCGCCTCGATGGACTCGCCCGCGGTGTGCCGCACGCCTTCGGGCAGGACGGTCAGCTCGTCCTCGACGCCGCTGCGGTAGGCCGTGGACAGCACGGAGCCGAGCACCGCGATGCCGAGGGCGCCGCCGACCTGGCGGAAGGTGTTGCTGAGCGCGGAGGCGGAGCCGGCCTTCTCGCGCGGCAGGGCCTGCATGATCACGACGCTGGTGGGCGTCATGATGTGCGCCATGCCGGTGCCCATGAGGAAGAAGATGACCTCCAGGAGCCAGATCGGCGTATCGGTGTCGAAGATCGTGAAGGCCGCCAGGGTGGCCATCACCAGGAGCAGTCCGCCGGTGCACACGGCCCGCACGCCGAAGCGGTCGACGACGAGGCGGGCGCGCGGCGCGAAGATCAGCTGGGCCACGGCCAGCGGCAGCATCAGCAGGCCGGTCTCCAGCGGCGTGTAGCCGCGCACGCTCTGGGTGTAGAAGACCGAGAAGAAGGTCACGCCCATCAGCGCGAAGAAGACGAGCGCGATGGCGCAGATCGCCGCGGAGAAGACGCGGTTCTTGAAGTACGTGATGTCGATGGAGGGGTGGTCGCTGCGCTTCTCGTACAGCACGAAGGCGGCGAGGACCGCGAGACCGGCGGCGATGGTGCCGAGCACGGCCGCGTCGGTGAAGTCGGCGAGCTGGCCGCCCTTGATGATGCCGTAGACGAGCAGGACGAGACCGACGACGGAGAGCAGGACGCCGAAGAGGTCGATCCGGCCCGGCTTGGGGTCACGGGAGTCGGGCACCAGCCAGACCATCAGCGCGACCGCGATGATCACGATCGGTACGTTGATGAGGAAGACCGAGCCCCACCAGAAGTGGTCGAGCAGCACGCCGCCGGTGATGGGACCGATGGCGATGGCGAGGCCGACGCCGCCGGCCCAGATGCCGATGGCCTTCGGCTGCTCCTCGCGCTCGAAGACGTTCATCAGGACGGCGAGGGTGGCGGGCATCACGAAGGCCGCGCCGAGGCCCATCACCGCGCGGAACGCGATGAGTTCGACGGGCGATCCCGACTGGGCGGCGAGCGCCGAGCCGAGGCCGAAGACGACGAGGCCCGCGAGCAGGATCTTCTTGCGGCCGAGCCGGTCGCCGAGCAGGCCCGCGGTGAAGAGCAGGCCGGCGAAGACGAGCGTGTAGGAGTTGATCGCCCACTCCAGCTCGCTCTGGGTGGCGCCGAGGCCGGTCGGTTCGGGCGTGGAGATCGTCTTGATGGCGACGTTCAGGATCGAGTTGTCGAGCACCACGATCAGCAGGCTGAGCATCAGCACCCCGAGGATCGCCCAGCGGCGCCGGTGGACGGCCTCCGGTATGCGGGGCGGGGTGGGTGCGGCAGATATGGACATGCCGTCCAGCCTAGATCGATTTCGATACGAGACCGTCTCGTATTGGAAAGGCTTTACCGATCCCAGACCCAACGCGGACCAACGGGGCGGGGCGAGGCGGGTATGGGGCGCGGGCGCGACCGGCGCCGTGGGCCGGGCACGCGGTGTGACCGGGAGACGCACTAGCCCCGGCGGGGCACGTGATGCCACCATGGAGGTGATCCGGGGACGCCGTCAGGGCGCCTCGAGATGACAGAAGGAGCCGTTGCGATGACGCAGCTCTCGGCTGCCCACAAGAGCACCGACGCCCCGAAGAGCCCCGACAGCAGCAAGGCGCTGTACGGCGGCAAGGGCACCCGGCGCATCACCGTGCGCGACATCACCGCCGCCAAGGAGCGCGGCGAGAAGTGGCCCATGCTCACCGCCTACGACGCGATGACCGCGTCCGTCTTCGACGAGGCGGGCATTCCCGTCATGCTCGTCGGCGA
This sequence comes from Streptomyces silaceus, assembly GCF_001419745.1. Classification (GTDB taxonomy): domain Bacteria; phylum Actinomycetota; class Actinomycetes; order Streptomycetales; family Streptomycetaceae; genus Streptomyces; species Streptomyces silaceus. The sequence continues at coordinate 9,545 of NZ_LIRJ01000516.1, forward strand.
CTCGGCGGGCAATTGCCACCTCGGGTACGAGACGACCGTGCCCGTCACCCTCGACGAGATCACCATGCTCTCCGCGGCGGTCGTACGCGGCACGAGCCGCGCCCTGGTCGTCGCCGACCTGCCCTTCGGCTCGTACCAGGAGGGCGCCGTCCAGGCGCTGCGCTCGGCGACCCGCCTGGTCAAGGAGGCGGGCGTGGGCGCCGTGAAGCTGGAGGGCGGCGAGCGCTCCCTCCCCCAGACGGAGCTGCTGGTCCAGTCCGGCATCCCCGTCATGTCCCACCTGGGCCTGACCCCGCAGTCCGTGAACACCATGGGCTATCGCGTGCAGGGCCGCGGCGAGGAGGCGGCGCACCGGCTGATCCGGGACGCCAAGGCGGCGCAGGACGCGGGCGCGTTCGCGGTCGTCCTGGAGCTGGTCCCGGCGGAGCTGGCCGCCGAGGTCACCCGCTCCCTGCACATTCCGACCGTCGGGATCGGGGCGGGCGCCGAGTGCGACGCGCAGGTCCTCGTCTGGACGGACATGCTCGGCCTGACCGGCGGCAAGATGCCGCGCTTCGTCAAGCAGTACGCGGATCTGCGGGGCGTCATGTCCGACGCGGCGAAGGCGTTCGCGGACGACGTGGTGGGCGGCGCGTTCCCCGCGGCGGAGCACGCGGTGCACTAGGCGGTACCGGACCATCACGGCACCACGGCAGCCCGTCGGACTCCCCCACCGGCGGGCTGCCCTTCTCTCGCCGGGGGCGTCCGTCGGTTCCTCCCGGGCCCGCGCCGTGTGGTCGGCGCGGGCCGGCTGCGCGGGCTTCTCCCCACCCACCCGCCCTTGCCCACGCCCTTTCCCGGGGCGGGGGCCGGTGTCCCGCCGACAAAGGCCGGTTCTCGCTGTCAGCGGGATGTCGGTGGTTTGTCGGTGGGGTCTGGGAGCTTGAGGGCATGACGCGAATCGACATGACCCCCGGCGGCGCCGGAAGCGCCGTCACCGTGAGGGGACTGGTCAAGCACTACGGCGAGACCAAGGCACTGGACGGCGTGGACCTCGACGTGCGCGAGGGCACGGTCCTCGGCGTGCTCGGGCCGAACGGCGCCGGGAAGACGACCCTCGTACGCTGCCTCTCCACGCTGGTCACCCCGGACGCGGGCTCCGCCTTCGTCGCCGGGTACGACGCGATCCGCCAGCCCCGTCAGCTCCGGCGCGTGATAGGCCTCACCGGCCAGTACGCGTCGGTGGACGAGAAGCTGTCCGGCCGCGAGAACCTGTACATGATCGGCCGGCTCCTCGACCTGTCCCGCAAGGAGGCCAGGGCCCGGGCCGACGGCCTGCTGGAGCGCTTCTCCCTCACCGAGGCCGCCAAGCGCCCCGCCAGCACCTACTCCGGCGGCATGCGCCGCCGCCTCGACCTCGCGGCCTCGATGATCGGCAGCCCGGCCGTCCTCTACCTGGACGAGCCGACGACCGGCCTCGACCCCCGCACCCGCAACGAGGTCTGGAGCGAGGTCCAGCGCATGGTCGGCGACGGCGTGACCGTGCTGCTCACCACCCAGTACATGGAGGAGGCCGAGCAGCTGGCCTCCGAGCTGACGGTCATCGACCGCGGCAAGGTCATCGCCAACGGCGGCATCGACGAGCTGAAGGCGAAGGTCGGCGGCCGCACCCTGCGCGTGCGCCCGGCCGACCCGCTGGAGCTGCGCCCGCTGGCGAACGCCCTGGACGACCTGGGCCTGACCGGCCTCGCGACCGCCACCCCGGACGTCGAGTCCGGCACGGTCCTGGTCCCCATCCTCAGCGACGAGCAGCTGACCGCCGTCGTCGGCGCGATCACCGCCCGCGGCATCACGATCGGCTCGATCGCCACCGAACTGCCCAGCCTGGACGAGGTGTTCCTCTCCATCACCGGCCAGAAGGCAAGCGCTCCGCAGGACGCCCGCCCCGAGCTCGAGGAGGTCGCCGTATGAGCGCCGCCACTCTCACACCGCCTCCCCTGACCAAGGGAGAGGCCGACGCCCGCATCGGTCTGCGCGCCCACGTGCGCCACACCGGCGCCCTGGTCCGCCGCAATCTGCTGTGGATCCGCCAGGACCCGGAGTCGATGTTCGACGCGATCCTGATGCCGATCGTCTTCACGCTGCTGTTCGTGTACGTCTTCGGCGGCTCGATCGGCCAGGCGCTCGGCGGCGGTCAGGACCAGTACGTGCAGTACGTGGTCCCCGGCATGATGGCGATGATGAGCATGAACATCGCCATGGCCGTCGGCACCGGCTTCAACCAGGACTTCCAGAACGGCATCATGGACCGCTTCCGGACCCTGCCGATCGGCCAGGGCTCGGTCCTCTTCGCCAAGATCGTGGTGGAGCTGATGCGGCTGCTCATCGCGACGACGATCATGATGATCGTCGGTGTCCTGGTGGGCTTCGACATCACGAACTGGGGCGGCCTGTTCGCCTCCGTGGGCCTCGCCGCGCTGTTCGGCACGTCGATCATGTGGATCTTCCTGGTCCTCGGCGTCGCGATGAAGAGCGCCCAGTCCGTGCAGGCGATGGGCTTCCTGGTCCTGATGCCGCTGCAGTTCGGTTCGTCGATCTTCGCGCCGACGCAGTCGATGCCCGGCTGGCTGCAGGGCTTCACCGACTACAACCCGCTCTCCTCGCTCGCCGACGCCGCGCGCGGCCTGATGATCGGCGGCCCGGTCGCGCACGACCTGTGGGTGACGGTCGGCTGGTCGGTCGTGCTCACGCTGGTGATGGCGCCGATCGCCATCCACAAGTTCCGCACGAAGAACTGATCACACCGGTCGTACGGAGCCGATCAGCGGTCCTCTTGGGCCATGCGGTGCACCAGGGCGGTGACCTCGTCGAGCGCGAGGTCGCCGCCCTGCGCGTACGCCGCTTCGTACGCCTCGTCCGTGAGCGCGGCCCGCGCCCGCCGCTCCGCCTCCTCGCGGATCTCCCGCTCCATCGTGCTCGCCACGTGCGCCGGGGGCAGTTCGCGGTCGGCGGCCCCGAGGAGCCGGGCCGCCTCGTCCGCGCGGGCGCCGTCGGCGACCCGGGCCAGGGCGGAGGCGGCGATGCACAGATGGAGGGAGGCCATCTGCGGGGCGACCATCCGCGACAGCGGGTCGAGCGCCTTCTCGAAGGACTCGCCCACCCGGGCGAGGCTCTCGGCGTACCGCCCGTCCAGCGCG
>NZ_LIRJ01000517.1 GCF_001419745.1 Streptomyces silaceus
GCGGCCGGCGTCCGGGGGGCGGGAGGGTGCGATGAGTGCGCTCGTACGGGCCTCCGGCCTGACCAAACGCCCGGTGGTCACGCTCGGCGGAGCGGACGTCGCGCAGGTCAAGGACGTGGTGCTCGACGCGGCGGGCGGGCGGATCGCCGGATTCACCCTCGCCGGACGCGGGCTGCTGTCCGGTCCCCTGCGCAGGAGCCTGCCGTGGGCGGGGGTGCACGCGCTCGGGGCGGACGCCGTGATGATCGCCTCCGCCGAGGTGCTGGAGGACAAGTCCGCCGTCGCGACCTGGGAGGAGGCGTCCGGCGGTCTGGTCCGCGGGGCGCGCGTCCTGACGGACAGGGGCGTGCGGGTGGGCACGGTGGTCGACGTGGTGGTCGAGACGGGCCGGGACGGGCGGGTGGTCGGCGTCGAGATGTCCCCCGCGAAGGCGCGGGGCCGCCGCGGGCGCACGGTCTTCCTGCCCCTGGCCGACCGGCCCGCGCTGACCGGCGGCACCCTGATGATCCCGGCGGAGGACGTGGCACGGGCCGTGGACGACCTCGGCGAACTGGGAGCGGCGGTGCGGCGGAAACGGGGTGTCGGAGGCGCGGGTGGGCCCGAGGTATCCGGGGCGGGAGCGGCCGGTGACCCGGGCGACCCGCTCCGGCCCGACGTCCCGGGTGAGGAGCGGCTGCCGTGATGCTTCTCAGCGACACCGTGGGACGCCCGGTCGTCAGCTCGTCCGACGCCGCGCGCGTGGGCACGGTCGCCGGACTGGTCGTCGACACGGAGGAGGCCCGGGTCACGGCCCTGAGGCTGGACGGGGTCAAGGGCAGGGGTGACGTGGTCGCCTGGGCGGACGTGGACGCGCTGGGGCCCGACGCGGTCGTCGTCGCGGCGGCCACGGCGGCGCGCTTCGCCTCGGCGGACTCGGGCAAGGACCAGGACCTGCTGGGCAAGCGCCTGTTGACCGACCTGGGCGACGCCGTGGGAACGGTCGCCGACCTGGCCTTCGACCCCGCCTCGGGCCGCGTCGACGCGCTGCACACCTCACGCGGCGCCCGCGTCCCCGGCGCCGATCTGCTCGGGATCGGCGCGTACGCGGTGGTGGTACGCGCGGCGGCGCTGCCCCACGAGGACGCCGGTGCCTGACGTACGTACGCGCGCACTCGCCCGTTCGCGCGCACTCGCCCCTAGGTACGCACCCGCCCGCGTCCTCACACGTCACGGCGGTCCACCGTCAGCACCGCGACCACCGCGGCGGCGACCGGCCAGACCGCGAGGACCAGCCAGGCGCCCGCGGCCGTCGACGGATAGGCGCCCTGCACGGTGGCGGGGTCGGCGAGGCGCAGCCAGGCCTTGTACGGCGTCGCGTGGCCGAGGACGGCCGTCCAGTGGCGGTCCTCGCTCAGCACGATGGGCACCAGGAGCAGCACGACGAACGAGGCGACCATCGTGGTGCCGCCGTGCCGCAGGACGACGCCCAGGGCCAGCCCCGCCAGCGCGGACACCGGCGCGAGCAGAGCGGAGGCGACGACCAGACGCCAGGCGCCGGGGTGGCCGATCGGGACGCCGACTCCCTTGCCGGACAGGATCGCCTGGGTCAGCCAGAAGGAGCTGCCCGAGACGGCCGCTCCGAACGCGGTCATGACGGCGGCGGTCACCAGGACCTTGGCGGTCATCAGCGCGCGCCGGGCCGGGACCGCCGCGAACGTCGTACGGATCAGTCCGGTCCGGTGCTCCGAGACCAGCGCGAGCGCGCCGACGGCACCGGCCGACAGCATCAGGACGAGGGCGGCGTTCGTCGTGAAGGCCTCCTGCAGCGCGATGCCGTCGCGCACGAACCGCGCCGTGTCCCGTGCGTCGTTCTCCGCCGACCAATAGCGGTGGGTGTCGTACGCCGTACCGGTGTTGAAGGCGAGGACCGCGAGTCCGGCGATGAGCAGGGCCCAGCCGGTCGAGCGCGGCGCCCAGAGCTTCAGCCACTCGGCGGCGACGAGGTCGCGGAAGCGGGGGCGGAGGCTGCCGGGGGCCTTCCGGGCCGAAGGGTGCGCCACCGGGGCCGTGGGGTGCGTCGAGGTCGTCATCGAGTCTCTCCCTCCGTGTGCCGGGCCGCCGGATACTCCAGGCGGTCCGCCGTCAGCGCCATGAACGCCTCCTCCAACGAGGCCGCGCGCGGGGTCAGTTCGTGCAGCGGGAGCCCGTGCCGCAGGGCGAGCGCGCCGATGCGGGGTGCGTCGAGTCCCGTCACCACCAGCCGGCCGCCGTCGGCGGCGACCGTCGCGCCCTCGGCGCCCAGCAGCGGTACCAGGGCCGCCGCGTCCGGTGTGCGGACCGTCACGGTCCCGTCCCCCGAGCGTGCCGCGAACGCGGCGAGGCTCTCCGCGGCGACGAGTTCGCCGCGGCCGATGACGACCAACTGGTCGGCGGCGTGCTCCATTTCGGACATGAGGTGACTGGAGACGAAGACGGTGCGGCCCTCGGCGGCCAGGCGCCGGAAGAGTCCGCGGACCCACTGCACGCCTTCCGGGTCGAGGCCGTTGAGGGGTTCGTCGAAGAGCAGCACCGGAGGGTCGCCCAGCAGGGCGGCGGCGATGCCGAGCCGTTGCCGCATGCCGAGGGAGAAGCCCCCGACGCGGCGCCGTGCCGCGTCCGCGAGGCCGACCTCCGCGAGGACCGCGTCGACGCGCGGGCGCGGGATGCGGTTGCCGCGGGCGAGGACGGACAGATGGGCCCGCGCGGTGTGCCCGCCGTGCACGTCGCCCGCGTCGAGGAGCGCGCCGACGTGCCGCAGCCCGCGCGCCCGGTCCCGGAACGGCCGGCCGTCGACGGTGACGGACCCGCTCGTGGGGGTGTTCAGGCCGAGGATCATGCGCAGGGTGGTGGACTTCCCCGCGCCGTTGGGGCCGAGGAATCCGGTCACCAGGCCCGGACGCACCTGAAAGCTCAGGCCGTCGACCACCGTCCTGGTGCCGTACCGCTTCGTCAGTTCATGGACTTCGATCACGGGGACCACGGTGTCGCGGGCCGCACCCGCCGGTCGTCGGACCGGCGCGGACACTTCACCGGGCGGCTGTCACCCGTGGTTGTACACCCGTGGGCCGATTCCCGCCGCGCGCCCCTTGCCTACGATCGACGCATGTCAGCCACGCCGTCGATCCCCCTGTTCAGGTACGCCTCGCCGGGCGCCTGGGCCGCCGCGTCCTGGTGCGTGGGCATGGCCTCCGCCGCACGCGCGTACTCCGGCGTACCGCTGATGCCGACGAGCGCGCGGGAGTCGCCCGGGGCGTGGGAGTGGCTGCTCGTCGCCGCCGCCGT
>NZ_LIRJ01000518.1 GCF_001419745.1 Streptomyces silaceus
CGCGGTCGCACGCGCGCCCGAGGGGACGTGGGGGTATGTGCGCACGGAGCGCCGAGCGGGCTCTGGCGTCTTTGGACTTGAGGCGTGACGCAGGGATAGCGAGTACGCACATACCCCCGCGGCCCCGCCCCACAGACGGACAACAGGCGCAGCACCGCCAAGGCGCAGACGCCCACGACCCCGCACCACCGACGGACCCGAGGCGCGGACGCCCGATCAGGAGAGTTCGCCGGCCGGGAGGCGGGCGGTCACCTCGTACAGGCCGTCCTGAGGACCCGCCGTGAAGGAGCCGCCCACCGCGCGGATGCGTTCCGCCATCCCCGTCGTCCCCGTCCCCGCGGACACCGGCGCGGACTGCGGCACCGCCGAAGGCAGCGCGTTGCGGACGACGATCTCCAGGCGGTCGCCCCGCAGGGCGACCCGGACCTCCACCGACTCCCCCGGCGCATGCTTCGCCGCGTTCGTCAGGCACTCCTGGACCACCCGGTGGACCGCCGCCTGCCGCAGCGGCGAGAGCCGGTACGCCGCGTCGTCGACCAGGAGCTCCACGGGACTGCCCGCCCGCCCACTGCGCTCCGCCAGCTCGGGAAGCGCGTCGAGCCCCGGCGTCGGCGCCCCGTCCGCCCCCCGCTGCACGATGATCTCGTTCAGCATCCGGTGCGCACTGCGCGCCGCCTCCGAGAGCTCCTCGAACCCCTCCGCGAACGGCCCGCCCGCCGCCCGCCGCCCCAGCACCTGCGACCGCACGCTCAGCAGCGTCAGCTCACGCCCCACGAAGTCGTGCACGTCCCGCGCGATGCGGGTCCGCTCCTGCTGGACGGCGTGCAGCGTGTCCGTCTCCGCGCGCTGCGCCTCCAGCGCCCGGACCAGGTCCTGCCGGTTCGCCGCGACGCCGACCCCCGCCGCGAGCACGCCGATCGGCACGACCAGGCTCAGGAACGCGCTGAGCGTGTCCCCGCGGTGCACCGGCCAGCCCGGCAGGTTGAACATCACGTACGCGAAGGCGACGTACCCGACGACACCGACCGTGCCCGCCGCCCGGCCCCGGTACCGCCCCAGGGAGTAGAGCGCGAACTGCGCGAGCGTCAGCTCGTGCAGCCAGCCCAGGAAGAGGAGCGCGACCCCGTACGCCAGCCAGGGCGTCCGGCGGCGCAGCAGCAGCGAGGACGCGCCGACGGCGAGGGCCAGCGCGGCGAGCGGGCCGTTCAGGGAGTTGTCCGCCTCGGCGAGACCGGGGACGTCCAGGCTCATCAGCGCGAAGGCGCTCAGGGCCGTGAGCGCGTCCTGGGCCCGTGGCGCGCCGGACCAGCGCGCCGAGAGGCGGCCGGCCGCGGCCGTCGCCTGGCGAATCGCCTGGGCGGCGGACACGTTGCGCATGCCTTCCATCATCCAGGGTCTTTCGGCCCGTTTGGCCGGACTTACGTCCTTGTCCTGGTGATGTGCCGCACTCCGGGACTTTGCGGATGATCTTGGGTGAAACGGCGTTTCCCTGCATACAACGGGTGTACGTACGGCGCGGCTGACCGCTCCCGGTCCGCTCCAGGGGTCAAATCGGACCATGTGGTATGCCCAGAATCCCGCCAGGCGGACCCATCAGCTCGCCGGTGACGCCGGGGTCCTCCTGTGGACCGCGCTGTGGGCCGCCGCAGCCGTCACCGCGTACCGGCTGACCTGTCTGCTCGCCCTCCCCCGCGCCCTCAAGGAGCACCGGGCGCCGCTCCCCCTGGTCGGCGGGCGCGCCGACACCGCGCTGCGGCGCGTGGCCGCGGCCGTCGACGCGATGGACCCGGTGACCGTGCGGACGGCCGTCGCCGTCGGCGCCGTCGCCCTGTTCGTCGTACCCGTCGGCCTGCTGCTCGTGCTGTGGCTGCCGCGCCGGGTCCGGTGGATCCGGCAGGCGGGCGCCGCCCGCGACCTCGCAGGCACCGCCGACGGCCGCGAACTGCTCGCCCTGCGCTCCCTGCTCCGGCCGCTCGACGAGGTCGCCGCCACCGCCTCCGAGATCCCCGACGCGACGCCGGGCAGCCTCGCCTGGGGCTGGCGGCACGGCGACCCGGAGACGCTGGACGCGCTGGCCACCGCGGAGCTGGAACGGCTCGGCCTGGAGTTCACGCCCCCGCCGGCCGGCCCCTGCCCCCTCGACCACGCCGTCCCGGCGCAGGCCGCCGAGGCCACCGCCGCCCCGGTCGGCTAGGGCGGCCCGGTGCCCCAGACCCTGCGCCTGACCGCCCAGGTCGCCGACGCCCTGCTCCGGGCGATCCCCGAGGGCGCCCTGCTCCTCGGGGCGGACCTGCGCGTGATCGCCGTCAACCCGCAGCTCGTCGAGCTGGCGCGGCTGCACGACGTCGACACCTCGCCGGGCGCGCCGGTCGACGCGCTCGCCGCCGCCGTCGCGGAGCAGCTGCCCCCGGGCAGCCCGGCACTGCGCCGGCTCAACCGCCGCGAGTTCCCGCGCAAGGCCGAGATCCGCTTCCTCGACGGCCGGATCCTGCTGACCAGCCGCCGGCAGATCGACGTCGACGGCGAGCGCGTGGGCGCCCTCTGGCTGGCCGAGGACATCACCGAGCAGCGCCGCCGCGAGAACGACCTGCGGCGCCACGTCCGCACCCTCGGCGAGCTGGCCCGCGAGCGCTCGGAGTTCACCGCGCGCGCCTCGCACGAGCTGCGCACCCCGCTCGCCACGATCCTCAGCTTCTGCGGGCTGCTCGCCTCGCCCTCGGGCGGCCCGCTCTCCGCGAGCCAGCGCACGTACCTGGACACCATCGACCGCAACGCCCACCGCATGCAGGAGATGGTCGACGGGCTGCTGCACGCGTCCACGGCCGTGGGGCCCCGCGCGGAACCGACGTACGGGCGCGTGGACATGGCCCGGCTCCTGGGGCGCCTCACCTCCGACCTGCTCCCTCGCGCGACCGCCGCCGGCCTCTTCCTGGTCCACGACCACGAGCCGGGGCCGCCCGCCGTCGCCG
>NZ_LIRJ01000519.1 GCF_001419745.1 Streptomyces silaceus
GGCGCGGGGGCGGGCGCGGGCCAGTGCTTCCCGGAAGTCGTCGGCGGAGAAGTCGGCGTACGGGTTGCTGAACCAGGCGGGGGCGCCGCGGTGCAGGAAGCCGGGCGGCAGCCGGGGCAGGCCCGAGGTGTGGGTGGCGAGGTGGAGCAGGGTCATCGCGTCGCCGTCCAGGTGCGGGATCGCGGCGCGGGGCAGGAAGCGGCCGATCGGGTCGTCGTGGGCCACCTCGCCGCGCGCGGCCATGTCCGCGAGGAGCAGCGCGGTGAACGTCTTGGTCAGGGAGCCGATCTCGAAGCGGGTGTCGGGGTCGGCGGGCGCGCCGCCGTGCCGTGCCGTGTCGCCGGTGGCGAGCAGGACGCGGACGGGGCCGCGCCGGACGGCGACGGCCACGGCGGTCGCTCCGGGGGCCGCGTCGCGCAGTCCGGCGAGGAGGTCGGCCGCCCACGGGGGCGCTTCCGCCGTGCCCGTCGTCGTACCGCGCACGGCGCGGCTGTTCCCGATGCTCCCGAGTGCGCTCAAGGCCGCCGCTCCGGGCCGCCCAGGGTGCGGGAGACCGCGAGGGTGCCGGCGATGGCGGCGACCACGGCGGTGTGGTGGTGGTCGGTGAAGCGCCGCTCGGGGTCGCCCGGGACCGGTTCGCCGTCGCGGGGCATCAGTCCGTCCGGGTGCTGGGCCCGTGCCAGGCGTTCCCAGTCGGCGGCCTCGCAGTACGGCTCCGGCAGGCAGCAGCCGACGATCATCAGCTCGGCGACCAGGTCCCACTGCTCGACCTCGGCCCAGATGTCGATCCACACGGGCAGCCAGGCACTCACGTAGTCGGCGAGGCCGGCGGGCAGACCTGCGGGCCGGGCGCCCCAGTCGGTGAGGTGGAAGACCGTGTGGGTGACGCAGTAGCCGGTCATCCAGTCGATGAGCCAGGGCTCGGGGGTCGCGCCGAGCCAGGTGGCGGCGCCGAGCGCGGCCCAGTCGTAGGCGCGGCCGTCCCGGTCGAGGCCCACGACGCGGGCCGCGTTGGCGACGGCGAGCCGCCGGTTGGGCAGCACCTCGGCGCCGCGCACGGAGCGCAGCGCGCTGGTGTGGGCGAGCAGCTGTTCCAGGCGCGCGTGGCGCAGTCCCCCGCGCGCGAAGGGGGCGTACGTCTCCAGCGGGTCGGTCATCATCGAGTACCGCAGCAGCCGCTCGTAGAGCATGTCGCCGTCGCCGAGCTGGCGCCAGCAGAAGCCCATCAGCTCGCGGGCCACCCGCAGCTCGGCGCTGCCCGCCACGGACTCGCGCAGGACGAGCGAGGCGGCGAGCGCGCTCTCCCCCAGCGGTTTGTACACGCTGTCGGGATCGGCGAGTTCGGCGGTGGTGTCGGCGGGCAGGGCGCCGAGCTCACGGTGGGTGTGGAGCCAGGTCAGGGCGCGCGAGCCCACCTCGTGCGCGGTCCGCGTCACCGTCATGCGTTCTCCACTCCCAGTAGTCGCCCGGCGATGGCGACGTCGAGGGCGAGCCGGGGGCCGCCGCCGTACAGCCGGAGGTGGTCGACCAGCGGCACCGGGTCGAGGGGCAGCGGCAGGCCCTCGGCGCCGAGCAGGGCGAGCCAGCGCGCGATGCGCGCGGCGGTCGGGTAGTCGCGGCGCAGCACGGCGCGGGTGGCTCCCCGGGCGAGGGCCAGCGGGGCGGCGCGGGCCGCGGCGTGCACGGGGCCGTCGAGGCCGGGCAGGGCGAGCGGCGAGAGCTGGCCCATGCGGACGGACCAGGCCTGCCAGGGGGTGCCGGGGGCGTCGGCGGGCGGGGTGTCGGTGGGTGGGTCGGTACGGCTGCCGGGGCGGTCGGCGACACCCCCGGCGCCCGGGTCTCCCGGGTCCGCCGGCGTCGGGGCGGTGTCCGGTGCCAGCTCCGGGGCGCCGGCGGGCCGCTGGGCGAGCGCGCCGCTCGGGCCCAGCTCGGCCAGGGCTTCGTCCGCTCCGGCGAACCGGGTGAGCAGTGTCGTCGTGGCCCAGTCGCGCCAGGCGACGAGCCAGGGTTCCGCGGGCCCGGCGGGGGGCGGGGCGGGCGTGTCCACCG
>NZ_LIRJ01000052.1 GCF_001419745.1 Streptomyces silaceus
CTTCTCTCCCAGGAGTCCTCGTGAGCACCCCCACCGACTACGAGCCCGCCGAGACCCCCGCCGCGCGGCGCCGCCACACCACCCGCATCGCCGCGTCCGCGGCCCTCCTCGCCACCCTCGGCGTCGGCCTGATCGCCTGCGGCCAGGGCGGCAAGGGCGACCCGGCCCCCGACGTCAAGGTGCACAACGCCGCCACCACGCAGGCCAAGCAGGCCGTCGCCCCGCTGAAGGCGTCCAAGCCCACCGGTCTGCGCATCCCCTCGGCGGGCGTCGACGCCCGGTCGATGCTCGACCTGAGCGTGGGCGCGGACCAGGAGCTCCAGGTGCCGCCGGCGGACAAGGCCGACGAGCCCGGCTGGTGGACCGGCGGGGTGACGCCCGGCGAGAAGGGACCCGCCGTGATCGTCGCGCACTACGACACCGCGAACGGCCCGGCGCTGATGAGGAACGTCGCGAAGATCAAGGTCGGTGACACCATCGAGGTACCGCGCGCGGACGGCAGCACGGCGACGTTCAAGGTGCGCGAGATCCAGCAGGTCGACAAGAAGGACTTCCCCACCAATAAGGTGTACGGGGCGACCGGCCGACCCGAATTGCGCCTGCTGACCTGCGGCGGGCCGATCGTGGGCGGTCACCGCTCGGACAACATCATCCTTTTCGCCGACCTGGTGTCGTGACAACAGGCCTGGTGCAACGACAGGCCGCGCCCCGCGGCAGGCAGGAGTGCAGTGAACCGCAGCCGCCTCGCGCTCGCCGCGGCTTTCGTCGCCTTCGCCGCGCTGCTTGCCGGCGGCTGCGGCGATCCCGGCGGCCTGCGGAGCGCCGGGGCGACGCCCACCGCCGAGGGGCCGACCCGTCTGTGGCCCGACCGGCCGCCGCCGTCCGCGCCCGCCGAGGACTACGGCGCCATAGAGGCCGTGAAGGTCACGGGCGTGGCGGTGCCCGGCGGTGATCTGCACAAGGTGGACCCGGTCGACGTCGTGCGCGCGGACTTCGACGAGAACCCGGGGACGTACGAGCGCTCCGACTCCGCGTACCAGGAGACCGTCGAGCGGCTCAAGGACTGCGCGAGCGACGACTCCGGCAAGAAGGGCGCGTGCCCGGTCCTCCAGGCGTACTACCGCGACCTGACCGGCGACGGCAGGGACGACCTGATCGTCGGCGTCTCCACGCCCGACGACAACCTCGACATCCGCGTCTATGCCGAGGAGGACCGGCAGCTGACGCAGATCATGGAGATGAGCGACGCCGTGCTCGGCGTCGAGCTGGCCGGACGCGACCTGATCATCCGGGCCGTCTCCAGCCTGCCGGGGTACGAGTACCACACGGTCTGGTCGTGGGACGCGCACCAGAAGGCGATGCTGCCGACGAGCGACGAGATCATCCGCTCCTCGAACGCCCCGCGTCCGAAGACGCCCCGGCCCTCGCCGTCCCCGTCCTCCTCGGGCGGCGGGCGATGAGCCGCCGGACGCCGCGCGGGCCGCGGCTTCCCGCCTGGACGGCGACGCTCACCTGGAAGGCCGCCGTCTTCATCACCGTCATGTGCTGCGCGCTCGCCGCGCTGCTCGGCGTGCTCGTCCATGTCTCGGTGACCAACCAGACCGTGGGCCAGGCCCGCGAGCGCGCCCTGTCCCGCCTGGAGGAGGTCACCGAGCGGTACGAGGCGGGCGACCGGCTCGGCCCCGACGCGGGCGTCGACCCGGCGGGCCTGCCGTCGGGCCTGCGGGACCTCGCGGCGAGCGGACAGCGCGGCACGATGGTCGCGGCCCACGAGTCCCGGCCGACGATGTGGGCCGCGGGCCCCGCCGACGGGGGCAGGGCCATCGCCGTCCAGGTCGACTACGCCCAGGGCGCCCGCACGATCGACGGGCTCGACCGGGCGATCCTCGGCTCCTCGGTGCTCGCGATCGGGGCGACGCTGCTGGTCGGGGCGTTCGCCGTGACGCGCGTGACCCGGCGCCTGCACGCGACGGCGCAGGTCGCGCGGAAGATCAGCGCGGGCGACCTGGACGCCCGTGTCGACGACCCGCACTCGGGGCCGTCCGCCCAGGGGACGCCGCGGCACCAGGACGAGGTCGCCGCGGTCGCCGGCGCCCTGGACACCATGGCCTCGACGCTCCAGGGCAAGCTCCTGAGCGAGCAGCGCTTCACCGCGGACGTGGCGCACGAGCTGCGCACCCCGCTGACCGGGCTGCACGCGGCGGCCGAGCTGCTGCCGCCGGGCCGGCCGACCGAGCTGGTGCGCGACCGGGTCGCCGCGCTGCGCACGCTGACCGAGGACCTCCTGGAGATCTCCCGGCTCGACGCGAAGAGCGAGCGGGTGGACCTCGACGCCCATCACCTCGCTCCATTGGCGGAGCGCGTCGTGCGTTCTTCCGGGGCGGGCACGGAGCTGGTCGTCGTGCGCGACGTGTGCGTGGAGACGGACCGGCGCCGCCTGGAGCGGGTGCTCGGCAATCTCGTCGCCAACGCGCACAAGCACGGGCGGGTGCCGGTGCTCGTGACCGTCGACGGGCCCGTGGTCACCGTGCGGGACCACGGGGACGGGTATCCCGACTACCTCGTGGAGCACGGGCCGCAGCGGTTCCGTACGGAGGGCACGACCAAGGGGCACGGTCTCGGGCTGACCATCGCCCTGGGGCAGGCGGCCGTTCTGGGGGCACGGCTGACGTTCGCCAACGCGGCGGACGGCGGGGCCGTGGCGACGTTGACCCTGCCCTTCGAGGAGGCTGAGGAGGGCGGGGAGACGGGCTGAACGGTTCCGCCGGGTGCGGGTGCGGGTGCGTTATGCCGCTTTTAGTGTGAGGTGCGGCTTCTGAGCATCCGCCAGAAGCCGCTCGAACCGCCCTTCCCCGAGGAGGCCCCATGTCCCTGCGGACCACCGCCACCCGGCTCGGCATACTCGCCGCCGGCGGCGCCCTCACCGCCCTCGCCGCCGGCGGCCCCGCCGCCGCCCTGGCCGACGCCAACAACCACCCGCCCGTCTACAAGGGCCGCGTCACCGCCAAGAGCGGACTCCTGCTCCGCGACGCACCGACCCGCGGCAGCAAGGTGATCCGCAGCGAGCCCTACGGCAAGGTCGTCACCATCTACTGCAAGACCACGGGCGACCACGTGGGCGGCAACAACCTCTGGTACCTGCTCACCGACGGGACCTGGGCCTGGGGCGCCGCGCACTACATCGCCAACATCGGGGCGGCCCCGCGCTGGTGCTGAGCACCGACATAGGCGACATAAGCGGACTTCAGGGCCGGTCGCTTGCTACGTTCCCGGCATGACCGGAACAAGCGCGGGCCCCGCACCCCCCGCGGGCCCCGCACGCCCGGCGATCCCCGCGGTCCGCGTCCCCCGGCGCCGTGGCACCGAACTCGCCCTGCTCGTCGTCGCCGTGCTGCTCTCCGTGTACGGCTACTGCGACGTGGGCCTCGCCAAGAACGGCACCGTCCCGCCCGGCGCCGCCGGCTACGGCGCCGGGCTCGGCGTGCTCGCGCTCGTCGCGCACCTCGTCGTCCGCTTCCGCGCCCCGTACGCCGACCCGCTGCTGCTGCCCATCGCCGTCCTCCTCAACGGCCTGGGCCTGGTGCTCATCTACCGGCTCGACCTGGAGACCCCGCACGACGAGGCCGCGCCCACCCAGCTGATCTGGTCGACCATCGGCGTGGCCCTGTTCATCGCGGTCGTCCTCTTCCTGCGCGACCACCGCGTGCTCCAGCGCTACGCGTACCTCTCCGTCGTCGCCGCGCTGGTCCTGATGATCGTGCCGATCTTCTTCCCCGCCGTGAACGGCGCCCGGATCTGGATCAGGATCGGCGGCTTCTCCATCCAGCCCGGCGAGTTCGCGAAGATCCTGCTGGCGGTCTTCTTCGCCAGCTACCTCGCGGCCAACCGCACCGCCCTCGCGTACACCGGCCGCACCCTGTGGCGCGTCAAGCGCCTCCAACTGCCCACCGGGCGCGTCCTCGGCCCGCTCGTGGCGATCTGGCTGCTGAGCGTCGGCGTCCTCGTCCTGGAGCGCGACCTCGGCACCTCGCTGCTCTTCTTCGGGCTCTTCGTGATCCTGCTGTACGTCGCCACGGGCCGCATCGGCTGGATCGCGGTCGGCCTGCTGCTCGCCGGGCTCGGCGCGTACGCGGTCGGCTCGCTGGAGCCGCACGTGCACAGCCGGGTGGAGGACTGGCTGCACCCCTTCGCGTCCATCGACGCGGGGCAGGGACCCAACCAACTCGCCCAGTCCCTCTTCGCGTTCGCGGCCGGCGGGATGCTCGGCACCGGGCTCGGGCTCGGGCACTCCATCCTCATCGGCTTCGCCGCGAAGTCCGACTTCATCCTGGCGACGGCGGGCGAGGAGCTGGGGCTCGCCGGGCTCTGCGCGATCTTCCTGCTCTACGCGCTGCTCGTGGAGCGCGGCTACCGCGCCGGGCTCGCCCTGCGCGACCCCTTCGGGCGGCTCCTGGCCATCGGCCTCGCGTCGATCGTCGCGCTCCAGGTCTTCGTCATCGCGGGCGGCGTCATGGGGCTGATCCCGCTGACCGGCATGGCGATGCCGTTCCTCGCGCAGGGCGGCTCGTCCGTCGTCACCAACTGGATCATCGTGGCGCTGCTCATCCGGGTCAGCGACTCGGCGCGCAGCCAGCCGGGACCGGCCGAGGAGGGCCCCGCGTGACGCGCTACATCCGGCACGCCGCCGCGTTCTGCGCGCTGCTGCTGATCGCCCTGCTGGTCAACGCCACCCGTGTCCAGGTCGTCCAGTCCGACTCCCTCGACGACAACCCGGCCAACCGCCGCAAGGCCATCGTCCGCTTCGACCAGCCGCGCGGCGACATCATGGTCGACGGCCGCGCGGTCACCGGCTCCAAGGACACCGGCGAGCAGCTCCGCTACGAACGCACGTACAAGAACGGGCCGTTGTACGCGCCCGTGACGGGCTTCGCCTCGCAGGTGTACGGCACGACCTTCCTGGAGAACGCCGAGGACGACATCCTCTCCGGCACCGACCCGATGCTCGCCCCGCTCCCCCTGTGGAACGACATCACCCGCGCGCAGAACCCCGGCGGCAAGGTCGAGACCACCATCAAGGCGCCGGTGCAGCAGGCCGCGTACGCGGGGCTCGGCGGCAAGAAGGGCGCGGTCGCCGCCATCGAGCCGTCCACCGGGAAGATCCTCGCGCTGGTCAGCACCCCTTCGTACGACCCGGAACGGCTCTCCGGCACCGGGCGGTCGGTGGCGGACTCCTGGGCGGAGCTCAACGGCAGCTCCGCCAAGCCGATGCTGAACCGCGCGATCCGCCAGACCTACCCGCCCGGTTCGACGTTCAAGGTGGTCACGGCGGCCGCGGCGCTGGACGAGGGCGTGGTGACGGACCTCGACGCGCCGACCAAGTCGCCCAGCCCGTACACGCTTCCCGGCACCACCACGCAGCTGACCAACGAGGTGGACGGCTGCACGAACGCGAGCCTGCGCTACGCCTTCGAGTGGTCGTGCAACACCTTCTTCGCCAAGCTCGGCGTCGACACGGGCCTGACCGGCATGGTGAACACGGCCGGGAACTTCGGCTTCAACAACACCGGCCTGCGGATCCCCTCGTCCGTCTCCGCCAGCAACTTCGACACGTCCATGGACAAGGCGCAGCTCGCGCTCTCCGCGATCGGGCAGTACGACACGCGCGCGACGCCGCTGCAGATGGCGATGGTCTCGGCGGCCGTCGCGGGCGGCGGCTCGGTCAAGTCCCCCTATCTGGTGGACCGGACGACGACGGAGGACGGCGACGTGGTCGACACCACCGGGTCCAGGTCGCTGCGCCAGGCGATGAATCCGGGCACCGCGGTGCAGCTGCGCGAGATGATGACGGACGTCGTCGAGGAGGGCACCGGCACGAACGCCGCGATCCCCGGCGTCACGGTCGGCGGCAAGACGGGCACCGCGCAGCACGGCATCGACAACTCCGGTACGCCGTACGCCTGGTTCATCTCCTGGGCGCAGGCCGACGGCGACCCGGAGCCCTCGGTGGCCGTGGCGGTGGTGGTGGAGGACGCGGCGGCGGACCGCGGCGACATCAGCGGGGGCGGCAGCGCGGCGCCGATCGCGAAGGCCGTGATGGAGGCGGCGATCAGCGCCCGTTGACCGGTGGCGTCAGCCCGACCCGCCGGACGCGATCGCGTCCCTGACCTCGGCCACGCGCTCCTGCTCCTCGGCCGCGAAGCGCTCCGCGTCCAGCTTCTCGGCGATCTCCTCGTCCTGTGCCATGAGCTGGTCGAGGTTGGCGTTGCCCATCTCGAAGACGCCCATGTCGACGTAGGCCTCCTGGAGGCGCTTGCCCCACAGGCCGATGTCCTTGACGCACGGCACGATCCGGGAGAACAGCAGCTGCCGGAACAGGGCGAGGAACTCGGACTGCTCGCTGTACTCCTCGGCCTGCGCCTTCGGGATGCCGAAGTTCTCCAGGACCTCGACGCCGCGCAGCCGGTCGCGCATGAGGTAGCAGCCCTCGATGACGAATTCCTCGCGCTCGCGCAGCTCGGCGTCCGAGAGCTGCTTGTAGTAGTCGCGCAGCGCCATCCGTCCGAAGGCCACGTGCCGGGCCTCGTCCTGCATGATGTAGGCGAGGATCTGCTGGGGCAGCGGCTTGTCCGTGGTGTCGCGGATCATGCCGAAGGCGGCGAGCGCGAGGCCCTCGATGAGGACCTGCATGCCGAGGTAGGGCATGTCCCAGCGGGAGTCGCGCAGCGTGTCGCCGAGCAGCGCCTGGAGGTTGTCGTTGATCGGGTAGAGCATCCCGATCTTGTCGCGCAGGAAGCGGCCGTAGATCTCGGCGTGGCGCGCCTCGTCCATGGTCTGGGTCGCGGAGTAGAACTTCGCGTCCAGGTCGGGGACGGACTCGACGATGCGGGCGGCGCACACCATCGCGCCCTGCTCGCCGTGGAGGAACTGGCTGAACTGCCAGGACGCGTAGTGCTTGCGCAGCTCCCCCTTGTCCTTCTCCGTCATCTTCGCCCAGTGGGGCGTGCCGTACAGCGAGAGCGACTCGTCGGGGGTGCCCAGGGGGTCGAGCGGGTCGACCTCCAGGTCCCAGTCGATGCGCGTGGCGCCGTCCCACTGCTTGTCCTTGCCCTTCTGGTACAGGGCGAGGAGACGGTCGCGCCCTTCGTCGTACTCCCAGCTGAAGCGGGCGGAACTGGCCGACGGAACCTGCCAGTTGGGCTCACCGGGTGGACTGGTGTAGAGCTCCTGAGTCGACATGACGGCAGGCTCACACGGCGTTGGACAAGGGGTCAACAAGTCGTGCGCAAGGGATTGACGGCCTTGCTGACACGCAGTCTCATAAGTGATGACCGCCGGTAACCCGCGACAAGGCAGGGACAGCCATGACGACCGTGACGGAAGAGACTTCGCTCGACGGCCTGCGGGACGCGCTCGGTCTGCTCAAGGACCGGGAGCAGGTGGCCCTGCGGCTCCTGGAATCGTCCGCCAAGCACTCCTTCGACCCCGACAAGGAGCTCGACTGGGACGCCCCCGTCGAGGAGGGCAAGTGGTTCTGGCCGCCGGAGCTCGTCTCCCTCTACGACACCCCGATGTGGAAGCGGATGTCGCAGGAGCAGCGCCTCGACCTCGCCCGCCACGAGGCCGCCTCGCTCGCCTCGCTCGGCATCTGGTTCGAGATCATCCTGATGCAGCTCCTGGTCCGCCACATCTACGACAAGTCGGTGACCAGCGCGCACGTGCGCTACGCGCTCACCGAGATCGCCGACGAGTGCCGGCACTCGATGATGTTCGCGCGGATGATCCAGAAGGGCGGGGCGCCGACGTACCCCGTCACGCGCCTCAACCACAATCTCGCGCGCGTCCTGAAGACCGTCTCCACCACCCCCGGCTCCTTCGCCTGCACGCTGCTCGGCGAGGAGATCCTCGACTGGATGCAGCGGCTGACCTTCCCGGACGAGCGCGTCCAGACCCTCGTGCGGGGCGTCACCCGCATCCATGTGGTCGAGGAGGCGCGCCATGTCCGCTACGCGCGCGAGGAGTTGCGGCGCCAGATGGTGACGGCGCCCGCCTGGGAACGCCAGCTCACCCGCCTCAGCTGCGGCGAGGCCGCCCGCGTCTTCTCCATCGCCTTCGTGAACCCCGAGGTCTACACGAACGTCGGCCTCGACCGCCGCGAGGCCGTCGCCCAGGTGAAGGCGAGCGGGCACCGCAGGGAGGTCATGCAGGCCGGGGCGAAGCGGCTGACGGACTTCCTGGACGACATCGGCGTGATGCGGGGGGTCGGGCGGCGGCTGTGGCGGTCTTCGGGGCTGCTGGCCTGAGCCCCGCGGCGCGGGCCGTATGTGGCTGATCGCGCGGTTCCGCACCCCCCTGAGGGGGCGCACCCCGAGTTACGCTGCGGGCATGACCTCGCCTGCCACCACGCCCGCGTACCGCCGCCTCAGCGTCGAGGCGCGGCGGCGGCAGCTCCTGGAGTCCGCGCTGTCCCTCTTCGCGCACCGCGCGCCCGAGGAGGTCAACCTCGACGACGTCGCGGAGGCCGCCGGGGTCTCGCGCCCCCTGGTGTACCGCTACTTCCCCGGCGGGAAGCAGCAGTTGTACGAGGCCGCGCTGCGGTCCGCCGCCGACGAGCTGGAGCAGTGCTTCGCCGAGCCGCCGGACGGGCCGCTCACCCGGCGGCTCGCGCGGGCGCTGGACCGCTATCTGGCCTTCGTCGACGAGCACGACACGGGGTTCAGCGCGCTGCTCCAGGGCGGCAGCGTGGTGGAGACCTCGCGGACGACGGCCATCGTGGACGGCGTGCGCCGGGCCGCCGCCGAGCACATCCTCAGCCACCTGGACGTGCCGGAACCGGGCCCCCGGCTCCGGATGACCGTGCGCATGTGGATCACGGCGGTCGAGGCGGCCTCGCTGATCTGGCTCGACGAGGACAAGCAGCCGCCGCTGGACGAGCTGCGGGACATGCTCGTGGAGCAGTTCATGGCGGTGCTCGTGGCGACGGCGGGGCGCGACGAGCAGACGGCGCAGGTCGTGCGGTGGGCGCTGACCCTGGAGACCTCGGACGGGCCCGTCGGCGACCTGGCGCGCCGGGTGCTGCCCGTGGTGAGCGACGCCGCCCATCTGCTGTGACGCGCGGGGCGGCGGCGGTGCGGGTGTGACACTGGGGCCGTGAAGAGCGAAGACACCCCCTTTGTCGGCGGCCCCCTGGACGGCCGCGTGATCCCGGTCCTGCTCGGCCCGACCGGGCACCCGCCGAAGGTGTACCGCGTCCCGGTCCCCGACGACGCGGGCGGCCCCCCGACGGTCCTGGTCTACCGCCGCGTCCCGGCGGAGCCCGGCAGGCGCCTGTCGCTGAGCCCGAAGTGGCAGTACGCGTACGACGCCGAGGGCGACAAGGGAGGCGGCCTGAAGTGGCCGTGGTCCAAGAGCACCCCGTAAGGGGCGCGGGAAACCGCGCGGGCGGCCACGGCGAACCCGCGCCAGAGCGCCCAAGAGCACAGCCGCAACTCACCGCGCCCGTCGCGCCCTGGACGAGTGACCCCATTGCGCCAACCGCCCAGCGCCCGGAGGCGGGCCCGGGCCGCCGGGCCGATGCTCGCGGTGCGCGGTGGAGGGCCCACCCCGCACCGGAGGTGATGACGAGGTGTCAGGAACGCTGCTGCGGTGGGTGTGCACGGGGGCCGTCGTCGGTTCGCTGCTCGGCGCCGCTCCCCCGGTCAGGGCCGAGCCCGTCCCCGGGACCGGCACGGGGGAACGCTCCGTCAGCGAACTCCTGACGGACCTGCGGCGCCTCTACCAGGCGGCCGAAGAGGCATCGGAGACGTACAACGCGACCGGGGAGAAGCTGAAGAAGCAGCGCGCGACGGCCGCGGACCTGGGCCGCAGGCTCGCGAAGGCCCGCGCGTCGGTGCACCGGAGCCGCGGCGACGCCGGCCGCTTCGCCCGCCAGCAGTACCAGGGCACCTCCGAGCTCTCCCCCTACGTACGGCTGCTGCTCGCGCGCGATCCGCAGCACGCCGCCGACCAGGGCCATGTGATCCGCCGCGTGGCCGCCGGGCGCGCCGCCACCGTCAAGCGGCTGGTCGGCGGCGAGAGGAAGGCCGACCAGCTGGCCGGGGCGGCGAAGAAGGCACTGGACGCCCAAGTCGCCCTCGCCGCACGGCAGAAGAAGCAGCGGGACACGGTCGACGGACAGCTCAGGGACGTCGAGGAGCTGCTCTCCTCGCTCACCGTCGACCAGCTCGTCGCGCTGCGGCAGGCCGAGGAGACCGGCACCGCCGAGGCGCAGCGGCAGTTCATGGACTCCGGCGCGCTCGGCGGCGCCCCCGGCACCCGGGCCCCGTCACGGCAGGGCGGCGAGGCGCTCGACTACGCGGTGCGGCAGATCGGGCGGCCGTACGTGTGGGGCGCGGAGGGCCCGGACGCGTTCGACTGCTCGGGGCTCACCTCGCAGGCCTGGGCGCACGCCGGGCGGACCATCCCCCGCACCAGCCAGGAGCAGTGGGCCGAGCTGCCCAGGATTCCGCTCTCCGAGCTGCGCCCCGGCGACCTCGTCGTCTACTTCCCCAAGGCCACGCACGTGGCGCTGTACCTGGGCGACGGCAAGGTCGTCCAGGCGCCGCGCCCCGGCTCCCGCGTGAAGGTCTCGCCGATCGCGGCGAACCCGGTCCTCGGCGCGGTGCGGCCCGACCCCAAGGGCCGGGCCGTGCCGGGGTACGTCCCGCCGAAGCTGCCCGAGGGCGCCACCTCGGGCAGCGACCTCGGGTTCGGCGGCGATCAGGCGCCGGGGGCGACCGATTCCAGGTAGGCGGCGGCCTTCTCCGGGTCGTAGAAGTAGTTCTCGAAGTCGGCGGGGTCGTTGAAGCCGTTGGCGAAGCGGTCCGCCACCGGCTGCAACTGGCCCGCCGCGCCCAGGATGTTCAGGACGTGCTCCGGCGGGGCGCCCAGCATCGCGTTCGTCCACTTGGTGACCCACTGCGCGGTGTCCCAGTAGCGGTCGAAGGCGGACTGCATCCACGCCTCGTCGAACGGCTTGTCGCCGTGCTCGACGATCGAGGAGATGTACGAAGCGGCGCACTTGGACGCCGAGTTGGAGCCCTGGCCGGTGATCGGGTCGTTGGCGACGACCACGTCGGCGACGCCGAGGACCAGGCCGCCGCCGGGCAGCCGGCCGATGGGCTTGCGCACGGTGGGGGCGTAGCGCCCGGCCAGCGTGCCGCCGGCGTCGGTCAGTTCGACCTTCGTGGCGCGCGCGTACTCCCAGGGCAGGAACTTCTCCAGGAGTTCGAGGGTCAGCGCCAGGTGCTCGCTGGGGTCCTTGATGCCCTGGAAGACGTCGAGGGGGCCGCCGGGGACGCCCTCCCAGAAGAGGATGTCGGCGCGGCCGGAAGTGGTGAGCGTCGGCATGACGAACAGCTCGCCGACGCCGGGCACCAGGTTGCAGCGGACCGCGTCGAACTCGGGGTGCTCGGGGCGCGGGCCGAGACCGTGGACGTACGCCACGGAGAGGGCGCGCTGCGGCTCCGCGAACGGGGAGCGGGCGGCGTCGCGCTCGAACATCGAGACCAGCTCGCCCTTGCCCGCCGAGACGAGCACGAGGTCGTAGGTGCGCGAGAAGTAGTCGAGGTCGGAGACCGCCGCGCCGTGGATGACCAGCTGGCCGCCGCGCTGCGCGAACGTCTCCATCCAGCCCGCCATCTTCACGCGCTGGTCGACGGACTGGGCGTACCCGTCGAGCTTGCCGACCCAGTCGATGACGCGGGAGCCGTCGGGCCCCGCGACCGAGACGCCGACGCCCTCGATCCGGGGGGCCTGCGACTCCCAGAAGTTGGCCTGGATGTCGCGCTCGTTCTGGAGCGCCGTGTCGAACATGCACTGCGTCGACATGACCCGGCCGGACCGGATCTCGTCCGCCGTGCGGTTCGACATCAGGGTGACCTCGTACCCCTGCGCCTGGAGTCCGAGGGCTATCTGGAGCCCGGACTGGCCGGCTCCGACGACAAGTATCTTGCGCATGGGGGTCCTTCTACTCGGGGGTGACGTCGAGCGCGTGGCCGACCAGCGCGAGCAGGGACTCGATGACCGAGATCCGCTGCCGCGCGTCCATGATCAGCACGGGTATGTGCGGCGGCACCGTCAGCGCCTCGCGCACATCGGCCGCCTCGAACTCCTCGCTGCCGTCGAAGTGGTTGACGGCGACGACGTAGGGCAGGCCGCAGCTCTCGAAGTAGTCGAGCGCGGGGAAGCAGTCGGCCAGGCGGCGGGTGTCGGCGAGCACGACGGCGCCGATCGCGCCGCGCACCAGGTCGTCCCACATGAACCAGAAGCGCTGCTGGCCCGGCGTGCCGAAGAGGTACAGGACCAGGTCGTCGTCGAGCGTGATGCGGCCGAAGTCCATGGCGACCGTCGTGGTCGTCTTGTCCGGCGTCCCGCTCAGGTCGTCGGTGTCGGCGCTCGCCTGCGTCATCAGCGCCTCCGTCTGGAGGGGCGTGATCTCGGAGACGGCGGTCACCAGCGTCGTCTTGCCGACGCCGAAACCGCCCGCCACCACGATCTTCGTGGCGATCGGGGCGCGTGACCTGTCCGTCTGCCAGGCCTGCAACTGACCCTCGTTGTCGAGGAGTTCAGAGACGGCGGAGTCCACTCAGCACCCTTTCCAGCAGTGCGCGGTCGGGCTGTCCCGGGCCGTGGCCCGTTCCGTACACGCGGATCTTTCCCTGGTCGGCGAGGTCGCTGAGCAGTACGCGGACCACGCCGAGCGGCATCTTCAGGAGCGCGGCGATCTCCGCCACGGTGCGCATGCGGCGGCAGATCTCGACGATCGCCCGCATCTCGGGCATCACCTTCGCGAGGGACCCCTTGGGCAGTTCGAGGCGCTCCTCGGGCGCTTCGAGCGCGGCCACGAAGGTCTCGACGAGCAGCACGTGCCCGAACCGGGTCCGGCCGCCGGTCAGCGAGTAGGGACGCACGCGGGCGGGTTTTCGGTCCCCGCCCCGCTGCGGCAGCTTCGACGTCGTACGGCTGCTGCTGCTCATCGGGCGCTCTCCATCGACTGGCGCAGCTCGCTGCGGAGTTCGGGGGTGAGGACGTGTCCTGCGCGGCCGACGAAGAGCGCCATGTGGTACGCGACGACGCTCATGTCGCAGTCCGGTGTGGCGTGCACGCCGAGCAGCGAGCCGTCGCTGATCGACATGACGAAGAGGCTGCCCTCCTCCATCGCCACCACGGTCTGCTTGACCGCTCCGCCGTCCATCAGCTTGGCGGCGCCGATGGTCAGGGAGGCGAGCCCGGACACGATGGTGGCGAGGTCCGCGCTGGAGCCCCTGGGGCCCGCCGGATTGGCCGCGGGCCGCTCGGCGTTGCGCCCGGGGTCGGAGGAGAGCAGCAGGAGCCCGTCGGAGGAGACCACCGCGACGGAGAGCAGGCCCGGCACCTCCTCCACGAGGTTGGTCAGCAGCCAGTGCAGGTTGCGGGCCTCGCTGCTCAGACCGAATGCGACGGGTGCGGCGGCTTCGGCGGATGCGGCGGTTTCGACGGAAGAACCGGGCGTGCGCATGGGCGCAGTCAACTGCTTGCCTCCTCGACTGAGTCCCCCATTACGTCTGCGTCTTCAGCGTTCTTTTTGTTACGTTCCGACGGGTTCGCCGGGTCCGTCCCCGCGGAGAGCTCGGCCTCCACGTCGCGGCGCCCGCTCTGCGCGCCCTGGTGGAACCCGCCCAGGCGGCGCCGGAGCGCCTCGGCGTCCACGGCCCCGCTCCGGGGCGCCGGGGCGCCCCCCGTGGGCGCGCTGATCTTCGGGGTCCGCTTCGGCAGGCCCTTGTCGGTGACGCGTTCCCATGTGGGGCCCGTGGACGCGGAGTCGGCCTCGGAGTCGGCGTCGGGCGCCGACTCGTGCACGGGCTCCGGCTCGGGGGCCGGCTTCGGCTCCGCGGTCGGCTTCGGCTCCGCTGCGGGGGCGGGGACGGGAGCGGGCGCGGGCGCGGGCTCAGGGGTGGAGTCTTCCTGCTC
>NZ_LIRJ01000520.1 GCF_001419745.1 Streptomyces silaceus
GGCCCCCGCATCCCGCTCGCGCCCGCACCACCCGGCGCCCGCCCGGCCGAGCCAGACCGCGGGAAGCGTCAGCACGGCGGAGTGCAGCAGTCCGACGACCGGCAGCAGGAGCGGCGCGAAGACGAGGGCGCAGGCCAGGCCGAAGGCGGGACCGCCCGCGGCGCCGTAGCTGTCGTCGTCGAGCGACAGCACGAACGCCACCAGGCCGGCCACCGGCCACTGCGCCGCGCTCACCGCGGCGGCGGCCCGTACGCCGCCGTCGCCCCACGTCCCCCGCGCACTGCCGCGCGCATTCCCCCACGTCATGGGGGTGAAGATACGCGCGGGTCAGGAGTGGTCCGACCTCGCCCTTCCCGTCCGGCCGCACCCTTCCCATCTGACGACCCGTCAGGTTCAATGGATGGCGTGATGGGACACGCAGGGATGGCGGCCACCGCCGTCCGATACCTCAGGTCGGTCGGGGCGCCCACCACGGGCCCCGTCGAGGCGCTGCCGCGCCCGCAGTTGCGCGCGGTCGGGGACGACGAGCGGGCACCGCTCGATCCGGGCGAATTCCGCCGCGTACTGGGCAACTTCGCGACGGGCGTGACGGTGATCACGGCACCGCCGACACAGCGCGATCACCCCGAAACCGGCACACAACGCACCCCCACCGGACCCACCGGACCCGCCGCACCCACCGGCCCGGCCGGCTTCGCGTGCCAGTCCTTCGCGTCGCTCTCCCTGGACCCGCCGCTGGTCTCCTTCATGGTGGCGCGTACGTCGACGACGTGGCCGCGGATCGCGCGCGCGGGCGTCTTCTGCGTGAACGTCCTGGGCGCCGACCAGGGCGAGCTGTGCCGGGGCTTCGCGGTGAGCGGTGCCGACAAGTTCGCCGGGGTGGAGTTCGACGCGGCGCCGGTGTCCGGCTCCCCGCGGCTCGCGGGCGCGGCCGCCTGGATCGACTGCACGATCCAGGCCGTGCACACCGGCGGCGACCACCTCATCGTGGTGGGCCGGGTGGACGCCCTCGGGACGGCGGACGGCGAGACCGCGCCGCTCCTCTTCCACAAGGGCGCCTTCGGCCGCTTCACGCGCTGAGCGCCACGGGGGCGGCCTCCGTGCGCCGCCGGATGACCAGCACCATCAGCGCCGCCGCCGCGCACAGCGCCCCGGAGGCGTACCAGATCACGTCGTACGACCCGAAGGAGTCGCGCACCACGCCGCCGAGGAACGCGACGACGGCGGCGCCCACCTGGTGCGAGGCCAGGACCCAGCCGAAGACGATCGCACTGTCGTCGCCGTACTGCTCGCGGCACAGGGCCAGGGTCGGCGGGACGGTGGCCACCCAGTCGAGGCCGTAGAAGACGATGAAGAAGACCATCGGCGGGTGGACGTTCGGGGCGAGCAGCAGCGGCAGGAAGAGGAGCGAGACGCCGCGCAGCGCGTAGTAGACGGCGAGCAGGCGCCGGGAGTCGAAGCGGTCCGTGAGCCAGCCGGACGCGATGGTCCCGACGATGTCGAAGACCCCGATGACGGCGAGCAGCGAGGCGGCGGCCGTGGGGGCCATGCCGTGGTCGTGCGCGGCGGGCACGAAGTGGGTCTGGATGAGCCCGTTCGTCGAGGCGCCGCAGATCGCGAAGCTCCCCGCGAGCAGCCAGAACGGGCCGGTCCGCGCGGCCGTGAAGAGCGCGCCGACCGTGCGCCGCGCCGCGCCCGTGACCGGGGCGGGCTTGGGCACGAACTCCTTGGCGCCGTAGGGCTTCAGGCCGATGTCGGCGGGGTGGTCGCGCAGCAGCAGCCAGACGAAGGGGACGACGACCAGGGCCGCGAGGGCGACCGTGACGGCGGCGGGCCGCCACCTGTACGTGTCGACGATCCAGGCCAGGAGCGGCAGGAAGATCAGCTGCCCCGACGCGGAGGCCGCGGTCAGGATGCCGGTGACCAGGCCGCGCCGCTCGGTGAACCAGCGGTTGGTGACGGTGGCGGCGAAGGCGAGGGCCATCGAGCCGGAGCCGAGCCCGACGAGCAGGCCCCAGCAGAGCAGCAGCTGCCAGGCGGAGTCCATCCACACGGTCAGACCGGAGCCGCACGCGATCACGAACAGGGCGACCGCGACGACCCTGCGGATGCCGAAGCGGTCCATCAGGGCGGCGGCGAACGGCGCGGTCAGGCCGTACAGCGCGAGGTTGATGGAGACGGCGAGCCCGATGGTGCCGCGCGACCAGTGGAACTCCTCGTGCAGCGGGTCGATGAGCAGGCTGGGCAGGGAGCGGAAGGCGGCGGCGCCGATGATCGTCACGAACGTGACGGCGGCGACGAACCACGCGCGGTGGATACGACGGGTGCGGCGCTCGGGGCCGTCCTGCGGGGAGGTCCGCGCGGGCGTCTCGGTTGTCTGGGTCACGTCCTACAGCATCCGAGAGCCGTCCGGTCCGAACGAGTGGCCCGAGGGACAGCATTCGCTAGGATCGGGCCATGGCCTCCCACGCCGACACGCCCTCCTCGCCCGCTTCGCCCGCCCCGCGCGAGCACCGCATCGTCGTCCTCGCCCTGGACGGGGTGATCCCCTTCGAACTGGGCATCCCCCAGAGGATCTTCGGCCGCGCGCGCACCGCGGAGGGCGAGCACCTCTACTCGGTCGTGACCTGCTCCGTGCGGGCGCCGGGGCCGGTGCGCACGGACGCCGACTTCTCGGTCCTGGTCGAGCACGGGCCGGAGGCGCTGGCCGAGGCGGACACGGTCGTGATCCCGGCGTCGTACGAACTGGGCCCGGTGTTCGAGGAGGGCAGGCTCACCGACGAGCTGGCGGCGGCGCTGGCCCGCATCCGGCCGGGTACGCGGCTCGTCGCCATCTGCACGGGCGGGTACGTGCTGGCCGCCGCGGGGCTCCTCGACGGACGTCCGGCGACCACGCACTGGTCGATGGCCGAGCACTTCCAGCGGCTCTTTCCGCGGGTCGACGTCGACGCGGACGTGCTGTTCATCGACGACGGGGACGTCCTCACGTCGGCGGGCGTGGCCGCGGGGATCGACCTGTGCCTCCATGTCGTGCGCCGGGACCACGGGACGGCGGTCGCCAACGACGTCGCGCGGCGCACGGTGGTGCCGCCGCACCGGGACGGGGGCCAGGCCCAGTACATCCAACGGCCCGTGCCCGAGCCGCAGTTGGCGACCACGCGGGCGGCGCGGGCGTGGGCGCTCGGGCGGCTCGACCAGCCGCTGCAGCTGCGGGACATGGCGGAGCAGGAGGCCATGTCGGTCCGTACGTTCACGCGGCGGTTCCGGGAGGAGGTGGGGGTCAGTCCGCTGCAGTGGCTGACGCAGCAGCGGGTGGAGCGGGCGCGGCATCTGCTGGAGTCGACGGATCTCTCCGTCGATCAGGTGGCGCGGGATGCGGGATTCGGTACGGCGCAGTCGATGAGGCAGCACCTTCAGGTGGCCCTGGGGGTGACCCCCACGGCGTACCGCCGCACATTCCGCCCGACGCCGTCCCCTCACTGACCCCACCGTGGCGGACGCCCCCTTAACGGTGCCCCGGCCCCGGCGCGGCGCCCGCATGCACCGGGCTTGAGGCCTCCTTTATCGCCCCTCGGCACCGTGG
>NZ_LIRJ01000521.1 GCF_001419745.1 Streptomyces silaceus
GTGGCGTCTTGGGAGGGGAGGGGTACGTCGGTACGCGCGGTCGGCCCGGCCCCCGCGACGGCGTCCGTACGCGTCGCCCGGACCCGGTGTGCCGTCACGCCTGTGATGAGGAGGACGGCCGCCGTGTTCACGACCAGGACCAGCGCGCTGACCAGCCACACCCCGCCCACCGACGCGAGCCGCAGTGCGGGCTCCACCTGCCACTGGCTGGAGCCGAGCAGCCCCCAGGGGCCGCCCAAACCCTCCCAGGACCTGACCAGTTCGACCATCAGCCAGGCGGAGGGCAGCACGGCGAGCGCGGCCGTGGCGCGCGCGGGTGTGGTGTGCGGGGGTGTGGCGTGCGTGGAGTTCGCGCGCGCGGGCGGCGGCATGCCGCCGAGGAACCGCCGCACCAGCCAGCCCCACGGCGCCCAGAGCAGGCCGAGCAGGGCGGCGATGACGACCGTGAACACGTGCAGGCTCGGCAGCAGCCAGTGGTGCACGGCCAGCATGAAGCCGGCGCCGCCGAGCCAGCCGTCGAGCGCGGCCCGCCGGCCGGTCGGGGCCGACCGGGCGAGCAGCATCCAGGGCACCAGGGCGACGTAGGCGAACCACCACAGCGACGGGGCGGGGAAGGCCAGGGCGGGCAGCGCCCCGGCCATGACGGCGGCGGCGCCGCGCCACCAGCGTGAGTCGAGCATCCGTTCGGTGCGCTGCCGTATGGTGCGCCGTCCGAGGTGGCCCCTCCGGTCGTCGCCGAACAGATCCATGCAGCGCCTCCCTCGCTCCCCGACGCCCGGTCGTGCCTCCAGTGTGCGCGCCCGTGACGATCTAGGACAGTGGGCGTGGGGCGCGACGGCACGGGGAGTCCCGCGAGGGCGCCGGGAGTCTGCCGGGATGGGGGGGGAGTCTGCCGAGGTGGTGGGAGTCCAGGTGGCGGGAGTCCGGTCGCGGGATCTAGTGGCGGGAGCCCGGTCGCGGGATCTAAGCGTCCCCGGACGTTTCTCTCTGTCGCTCGTCCGCCACCTGGCGCCACTTCTCGGCGACGGCCACGTGGCGCAGCCGCCAGCCGTTGTGCGTACGCAGGAGGGAGAAGGCGTAGCGCCCGCCGCAGACGAAGTCCGGGGCGGTGGACGGTCCGGCGGGATCGGTCGCGGTGAACCGCATCGGGTTGAAGTAGTCGGCCTGGACGCGCGCGGTGTCGCCGACGTCCTGCTCGCGCGTCCCGAACTCCACCTTGCGGTTGACGATCAGATGCTGGCGCATCGGGAACAGCCGCAGGGTTTCCGTCAGCCACGCGGCGATCTCGTCGGCTCCGCCCTCGATGCCGCCCGCCGAGCGGTAGTCGGCGCGTCCGCCGGGGGCGAAGAGCTGTCGGTAGCCGTTCCAGTCGCCGTCGTCGACGGTCACGGCGTACTCGGTGATCAGGGCGTCGATGGCCAACCGGTCGGTCACGGCGGCGAGTTCCACACGCTGCGTCATCGGCTCAGTGTTGGGCACGGGAGGTGCCGAGCCAAGGGGCGTGCAGGGAGGAAGAGTTGGGGGAGGGAGAG
>NZ_LIRJ01000522.1 GCF_001419745.1 Streptomyces silaceus
CGCCCGACCAGGCGAAGAAGGACCTCGACGCGGCGGGCTGGAAGCCCGGCGGCGACGGGATCCGGGAGAAGGGCGGCAAGAAGCTCGAGGTCGGCTACACGCTGCTGGGCGACGACCCGCTGGGCAAGGCCACCGCCGGCGCCCTCGCCGCGATGCTGAAGCCGGTCGGCGTACGTCTCGTCATCAAGAAGGCCGATGACGCCGACTTCTCCAACATCCTCAGCGAGCGGAAGTTCGACCTGTTCCTCTCGGGCAACCGCTCCATGGACCCCTTCGGGGCCCGCTACCTGTGCGAGATGTACTGCTCGGACCGTGACTCCAACATCACCGGGGCCGGGTCCCCGGCGCTGGACAAGGAGATCCGCGCCACGTCGGACATCGCCGACCTGGACAAGCAGGCAGCGGCGGCGAACAAGGTCGAGCAGAAGGCCCTCCAGAACTACGCCCGGCTCCCGATGTACAGCGGCCCCTCGACGTACAGCGTCAAGAAGGGCCTGGCGAACGTGGGCGCGACCATCTTCTACACCCCGCTGCCGGAGACGGTGGGCTGGGAGAAGTAACCCACCGGCACCGGCTGCTGATCAGCCGTGGAGCGTGCGGGCTCCCGGGCTGTCGCCCGTGAAGCGTTGACCCGCGGCGATCTCGTCGCCGACCGTCGACCAGACGGTCTCCTCGTCCCGGAACGGGAGCGGGTCGACGGCGCGCGTCTCCTCGCGGATGCGGTCGACCTCGCCCTCCAGGCGCTCGAAGNNNCCTGCGCGGTCTCCTCGTCGGGGTCGAAGGCGTGCACGGTGCCGGAGACCGGGTCGAGGGCGAGGTGGGAGTCGAGCAGCCAGCCGATGACGGGCCAGCCACCCGCGCCTTCCGGGGCGTCATCGAAGTCCTCGACGGACACGACGTCCTGGACGAGGGGCAGCTTGCCGTCGTCCTCGTCGGGGCGGCGCAGCAGGAGCGTCCCGGTGGGCACGCCGACGGTCCCCAGGAGGCGGGCGCCCTCGGTGTCCGCGGCGGTCGGCGGGAAGGCTGTGGCGGGCACGGTCGCGAGACGGGCCTCGCCGAAGACGCCGACGAGCTCGCTGCGGGTGATGTCGAAAAGCACTGCCGGGAACTCCGAACTCGGCGGCGCCACGGGCGCCGGGGACTCTGGGTGGACGGGTCCGGCCACCGCGGCAGCCTCGCAGATCGAGGCGTTCCTGATCGCCGGTGGTCCCGGCTCCGCCTATTCTCGGACCTTGTGGCACGTACGAATGGGCTTCCCGCCCGCAGGAGCAGGCCCCCTCGGCTGCGTTTCGACGGCTGGATCGTGGGCCTCGGCACGTCCTCCGGCACGCGCGTCGTGCTCGGACACTGGCAACGCTCCCCCTTCGGGTCCTTCAGCGACGTCATGGTCGAACGGCCCGACGGAGAACGGCTGTTGCTGGCCCCCACGGAACGGACCGCGGAGTTCATCCGCCGTACGTACACCTTCGACACGGTGCGCGTCCTGCCGGTCGACGCGCATGTCTCCGACGCGACGTGGACGGTTGCGGCGGGGCCGCTCGACCTGCGCTTCACCACGGGCCGACGCGGTCCCCTGGGACTCCTGCTGCGGGCGGTGCCCGGCGCGCTCGCCGGGCGTCCGGCGTGGAGTGCGCTGACCGATGTCCCCGCCCGCGTACTGCTGTCCGGTGTCCGCACCCGGGGCACCGCCGGTCAGGGCCGCCGCGAGTGGTACGGCGCGCGGGACCTGCTGCCGGTCGCCTCGCTGTCGGCGTCCTTCGAGGGCGAGGACCTCGGCCCCCTCGCACCGGTCGACCCGCCCGTCCGCTTCGGCTTCGGCTCCGCGCCGCGCGTTCCCGCCGCCACGCGGATCACCACGACGGTGGCCCTCGGCCGGGACGAGGACGTCCCGGCCGAGGGCTGACACCCGGGCGTCAGCGCCCCCGTGGCCTCCGTCAGATTCCGGCACCTTCGCGGCCGGTGAAGAAGCTGATCAGTTCCTGAGGTGTGGGGTTGTGGGCGGCCACGGCGGTGGCGGCGGCGCCGCGGGGGAACAGGGCCTGCTCGTATGCGGTGAGGGCGGCCTCGATGTCGCCGGGGTGGGCGGCCAGGGCCTCGCCGAGTTCGGCGCCGTCCAGCAGGGCCACATTGGCGCCCTCGCCATTGGGGGTCGAGAGGTGGGCGGCATCGCCGAGCAGCGTCACTCCCGGCACCCGGTCCCACCGGTGATCCGGCGGCAGAGCGTGGAGAGGGCGCGGGACCGGCGCCGTCCCGCCGCCGGTGATCAGGGCGGTGAGCTCCGGCGCCCAGCCCTCGAACTCCTCCGCGATCCGCGCGGCGGCACCGGCCGCATCGGTGACATCGATGTCGGCGAACCACTCCTGAGGCCGCGTCAGCATGAAGTAGCCGCGGAGAGCCCCCTTCTCCCGGTGTGCCACGAACCACTTCCCGTGCTCGTCCGGGTCGAGCGCCACAAGGGTCCCGGCGCCGACCGCTCCGGCGGTGGCCGGGTACCGGATGTCGGCGTCGTGCAGGGAGGTCTCGACGACGGACCGGCCGACGTACTCGGGCACGGCGCCGGAGAGCAGCGGCCGGACGCGTGACCACGCGCCGTCCGCGCCGACCAG
>NZ_LIRJ01000523.1 GCF_001419745.1 Streptomyces silaceus
CTACTCGGGCCCCCGGGTGGCCTGTTGCCCTGCCACCCGGGGGCCCGAGTAGGGTCGGGGGCTGCGTGACGGCTGAGGGCCGTGCTCTGGATTTTTGGTTCTTTTCAGGGCACTTGCCTCTCCTCGCGGGGCATTCGCCGCCCATTGCCGGGCATTTGCCCCGTGTTCTCCCGGCCCCACCCGGGAGTGGAGCAGCACGGCGCGACCGCAGGACAGCACGACCGCAGTACCGCGGGCCCCGGCCCGTAACCCCCCACAGACAAAGAGTCGCGCTCGCGCGGCCGCAGATCAGGAGCAGCAGTGCAGGGCATCCCCCACATAGCCAGCACACCGCACGACGGGCGATCGTCGCCCATACCCCCTGCCCAGGGGGTGGGGCCGCACCAGGTGACGGCCTACCGCCAGGCCCCGGCGCCACGGCGTCCCCATGAGGACGAGCCGCAGTTGCCCGTCTTCGTCGACGAGTCGGGCTGGCGCAGGCGCGCCCTGCAGGGCATCGCGCTCGTCGTGGGCTGCGTCTGCCTCGGCTACCTCTTCTTCGTCGGCGTGCTGGGCAGCGGGCTCCTGCAGCCCGTCGGCACGCAACCGCCGAGCGTCAAGGGGCCCGCCGCGCCGGACGACACCGGCAGCACCTCGCCCCGGCGCCCCGGCCACCGCTCCGGCGGATCGGTCCGTGCCGAGGCCCGTCAGGCATCGGCCGAAAAGCGGGCGGAGCGCACAGAACACGCGGAACGCACAGGGCGCACAGGACGCGCAGAGCGCGCGGAACGCGCGGAACACGAGCAGCGCGCGGAACGTGAGCAGCGCACGGAACGCGACAGGCATCGCCGCCCGCCCGCCGGCAGATCCGCCCCGCCGCCGGCCGGAGGCGCGCGGCAGTGAGCCGGCGCTCCGCGGTCCGCCGACCACCGCGCGGGCACTGGCTCGTCCTCCTGCTGGTCCTCCTCGTCGTCGCCGTCGCCCTCGTCTTCGAGGGGTGGACGACCCACCAGATCGACGCCGCGCGCACCAAACCGCCGTGCACCCGCCCGATCCCGCGCGAGGCCGACGACGGCAAGCCGCTGCTGCGGTTCGGCCCGAACGGGGTCGCCACCGCGGGCATGCCCCGGGGGACCGTCGCGCTCACCTTCGACGGCGGGCCCGACCCGGTGTGGACACCCCGCCTGCTCGACCTGCTGCGCAAGCACCACGCGCGGGCGACCTTCTTCGTCTACGGCAAGGACGCGGCCCGCCACCCGAAGCTGCTGCGGCGGATCCTGTACGAGGGCCACGAGATCGGCTCGTACACCTACAGCGGCGGCGACCTCGGCGTCGCCTCCTCGCTGCGCGCCCGCCTCGAACTGTCGCTCACCCAGAGCGCCCTCGCGGGCGCGGCCGGCGTCAACACGACCCTGCTGCGGCTGCCGCATACCACGGCGGCCGACACGCTCTGCGGCCCCCAGTGGCCCGCGGCGCGGCGCGCGGCCGAGCAGGGGTACCTCGTGGTCGCCTCGGACCACAAGGACCGCAAGCCGTGGCGCGGCCTGGTGTCGCAGCACAGCCAGACCGACCTCGGCTACCACGAGGCGCAGGATCTGCTGCGGGACCACCGGGTGAAGCGGTTCACCACCGTCAGCGGCGGCCTCGGCCGCCCCTCCTTCGTCGACAAGGTCCCCGTCGCCCAGGAGATCAAGGGGGAGGGCCTGATCTGGTCGCAGAAGCTCGGGCGCGCCTTCCTCACCGTGATGGTGTGGACGCTGACCCTCGCGGGCACGCTCGGCGTCCTGCGGATGGTCCTGTTCGCGCTGTTCGCCCGGCTCCACGTGCGCAGACTGCACCGCTACCGGCCGGGCGCGCCCCGGCTGCGCGAGGTGCGGGACCCGGTGACGGTGCTCGTGCCCGCGTACAACGAAGAGGCGGGCATCGCCTCCACCGTGTACTCGCTGCTGGCCTCCACCCACGAGCAGCTGCAGATCATCGTGATCGACGACGGCTCGACCGACGCCACCGCGGACATCGCCGAGGACATCGACGACCCGCGCGTCACCGTCATCCGGCAGCCCA
Organism: Streptomyces silaceus; assembly: GCF_001419745.1. Lineage (GTDB taxonomy): Bacteria > Actinomycetota > Actinomycetes > Streptomycetales > Streptomycetaceae > Streptomyces > Streptomyces silaceus. The sequence goes on from NZ_LIRJ01000523.1 coordinate 2,044, forward strand.
ACGGCGGCAAGCCCAGCGCCCTCAACACCGGTCTGGCGCACGCCCGGTACGACATCGTCGTGATGGTCGACGCGGACACCATCTTCGAACCCGAGGCGCTCGCCCGGCTGATCCAGCCGCTCGCCCACCCGGCGGTCGGCGCGGTCAGCGGCAACACCAAGGTCGGCAACCGGCGCCGCCTGCTCGGCAAGTGGCAGCACCTGGAGTACGTCCTCGGCTTCAACCTCGACCGCCGGATGTTCGAGGTCCTGGAGTGCATGCCGACGGTGCCGGGGGCGATCGGTGCCTTCCGCAGGGACGCCCTGATGGGCATCGGCGGCGTCAGCGACGAGACCCTCGCCGAGGACACCGACCTCACGATGGCGCTGTGGCGGGCCGGCTGGCGTGTCGTGTACGAGGAGTCGGCGGTCGCCTGGACCGAGGTGCCGACCAGCGTGCGGCAGCTGTGGCGCCAGCGCTACCGCTGGTGCTACGGCACGCTCCAGTCGATGTGGAAGCACCGGCACGCGGCGGTCGAGGTCGGCCCCGCCGGGCGCTTCGGCCGGCGCGTGCTGCTCTACGTCACGCTCTTCCAGATCGTGCTGCCGCTCTGCGCGCCGGTCGTGGACATGTTCGCCCTGTTCGGGGCGGTGTTCCGTGACCCGGTGGAGGCCGCCCTCGTCTGGTTCGGGTTCCTCTCCGTCCAGCTGGTCACCGCCGCGTACGCGTTGCGGCTCGACCGCGAGCGGCTGCGCGTGCTGTGGGTGCTGCCGCTCCAGCAGTTCGTCTACCGGCAGCTCATGTACCTGGTGGTCATCCACTCCGTGACCACGGCGCTGCTCGGCTCGCGCCTGAAGTGGCACAGCATGAAACGCACCGGGACCGCCGACCCCTATCTGCTCGACGCACCGCCCGGCGAGCCCCTCGACGAGGGGAACCGCGGCGCGGCCGCGCGAGTCGGACCGGGGACGTGACCAAGGGAGTTGACATGACAGACCCGCTCGACCAGCGGGCCGGCTCCGCCGAGCGCGAGCGTTTCGCCGACCGCCCCAGCTCGCGCTACGGGCCCCGGCGCGCCCACGCACGGCGGTCGAAGACGCGCAGGAGGCTGCGGCGGGCGGTGCTCGTCGTGGTGGGCGCCGTGGCCGTCGTGGTGGGCGGCACCTACGGCTGGGCCGAGACCCGGCTCAACCGTGACGTCGACCTCGGCGCGTACGGGGACCGGCCGCCGCCCGGCAAGGGCACCAACTACCTGATCGTCGGTTCGGACAGCCGCGACGGCCTCTCCGAGGGCGACGTGAAGGACCTGCACGCCGGCGGGGGCGGCGGGCGGCGTACCGACTCGATGATGCTGCTGCACACCGGCGCCCACGGCACCAGCATGGTGAGCCTGCCGCGCGACTCCTGGGTCACGGTGCCCGGCCGCCTCGACACGCTGACCGGCAAGACCAAGCGGCCCGAGGGGGACAAGCTCAACGCCTCCTTCTCCTACGGCGGCCCCGAGCTCCTGGTGAACACCATCGAGCGGAACACCGGGCTGCGCATCGACCACTACGCGGAGATCGGCTTCGCCGGGTTCGTGGACATCGTCGATGCCATCGGCGGCGTACGGATGTGTCTGGACCGGGACATCAAGGACAAGAAGTCGGGCGCCGACCTGCGCAAGGGCTGCCAGACCCTGGACGGCGACCAGGCCCTCGCCTTCGTCCGCCAGCGCCACCAGGAGAGGGAGGGCGACCTGGGCCGGTCGAGGAACCAGCAGAAGTTCCTGTCGGCCCTCGCCCAGCAGGCCGCGCGGCCCGGCACGCTCTTCGACCCGACGGAGATCGGCCCGGCCGCGCAGGCCGGGCTCGACACGCTCATCGTCGACGAGGACATGAGCCTGCGCGACCTCAGTGAGATGTTCCGCGCCGTGCAGGGCGTCGCGGGCGGACAGGGCAAGCAGCTCAACGTGCCCGTGTCCGGCTTCGGCGTTCCCACCCCCAAGGGGAACGTCCTCAAGTGGGACCGCGCGAGGTCGGCCCGTCTCTTCGCCGACCTGCGCCACGACAGGCCGGTGACGGAGACGGGGGAGAGGAGGCGGAGGTCATGACTCCGAAGCGCGTGGGGCCGGTACGGTCTTGGGCTCCCACGCCCGGGTGGTGCGTACGTAGCCGTGGATCACGGAGAGCATGGACAGGATGACCAGCGGGCCGGCCAGCCACGGGTGGTCGGCCATCTCCATCGGAAGGTAGCGGTACGACACGAGCAGCACGGTGAAGACCGCCGTGCCGTACGCGACCAGCCGCAGCCCCGACCGGTCCCAGCCGCGGTCGAAGGTCCGCAGCGCCGCCTCGACGGTGAGGGCGAACACCACGCCGGCGACGAGGTCCACGCCGTAGTGGTAGCCGAAGCCCAGCGTCGCGCAGAGGGTGGCGGTCAGCCAGAACGTGCCCGCGTAGCGCAGCAGGCGCGGGCCCCTGCGGGAGTGGATGAAGATCGCGGTGGCCCACGCCGTGTGCAGGCTGGGCATGCAGTTGCGCGGGGTGATCCCGTCGTACGGCACCGGGTGCGGGGCGCTGATCGTCAGCGGGGTGTGCGGCCACAGGTCGGCCACCGCCCACTCCAGGCCGCCGGTGCCGGAGGTGCCCGGACCGTAGGCGAAGATCGGCCCGACCACCGGGAAGATCATGTAGAAGGCGGGGCCGACGAGGCCGATGACCAGGAAGGTGCGGACGAGGTGGTGGCGCGGGAAGCGCCGCTCGGCCGCCACGTTGCGCAGCTGGTAGAGCGCGACGGCGATGGCGGCCACCGCGAGCTGGGCGTAGACCAGGTCGAGCACGTGCGTGCTGACCGGGCCGCTCGCCCTGAGGAGCCGGCCCGCCAGCCACGACGGGTTGCCCAGCGCGTGGTCGGCGATGGCCACGTACGGGTCGAGCACGGTCGGCCGGGTCTTCGACGTGATGAGCAGCCAGGTGTCACCGGTCTTGCGGCCGGCCACCAGGAGCAGGCCCAGGCCCACGCCCTTCAGGAGCAGCACACGCTCCGCGCCGGTGCGGCGCGTCAGCGCGAAGACCGCGCAGCCCAGCATCGCCCACAGCGCGCCGTTGCCGAAGAAGTGGTCCTCGGGCACGTCGACGTCCAGCGCCCACCGCGCCCCGATGAAGACGGCGTCGATGCCGACGGCGGCGCCCAGCGCGATGAACCGCTGGCGCCAGGTGAGCACCACCATCATCAGCGC
>NZ_LIRJ01000524.1 GCF_001419745.1 Streptomyces silaceus
CACCCCCACCCCGCTGAGAACACCGTTCCCCGAGGGAAACAACGCGGTCCCGGACGGGTAACACCCGGGCCGCAGGCTGCGGGGCATGACATCGACGGTAGTGGTGATCGGCGCGGGCCTCGCAGGCACCCGCGTCGCCCAACGCCTCGGCGCCGGCACCGTGCTGATCGGCGAGGAGGAGCACGCCCCGTACAACCGCGTCCTGCTGGCCGAGGTCCTCGCGGGCCGGTACGGACCGGACGTCATCGCGCTGCCGGGCCACCCGGGCACCACGCTCCGCACCCGCGCGGTCCGCGTCGACCGCGCGGAGCGGCGGGTGCACTGCGCGGACGGCACCGTCGTCCCGTACGGCACCCTCGTCCTCGCGACCGGCTCGAACCCCGTCCTGCCGCCGCTGCGCGGCCTGTTCGCGCCCGGCGCCCGGGAACTCCCGCGCGGCGTGCACGCCTTCCGGACCATGGACGACTGCCTCGCCCTGTCCGCCGCCGTGTCGCCCGGCACCCGTACCGTCGTCATCGGCGGCGGCCTCCTCGGGGTCTCGGCGGCCCGCGCGCTCGCCCGGCGCGGCGCCCAGGTGGTCCTGGCCCAGCAGGCCGAGCGCCTGATGGAGCGCCAGCTCGACCCGGAGTCATCGGAGCTGGTGCGCCGTCACCTGACCGGCCTGGGCGTCGAGGTGCACACCGAGTGCCGCGTGCGCGGGGTCGGCGTCGACGGCGGTGCCGTGCGCCGCGTCGAGTTCGCCGACGGCTACGCCCTGGACACCGAACTGACCGTCCTGGCCTGCGGGGTGCGCCCCCGCACCGGCCTGGCGCTGGCCGCCGGTCTGGACGTACGCAAGGGGATCGTCGTGGACGACCTGCTGCGGACGTCCGATCCGCACGTGCGGGCGATCGGGGACTGCGCCGAGCACGCGGGCCGCGTCTACGGCCTCGCGACCCCCGCCGTGGAGCAGGCCGACGCGCTCGCGGACGCGCTGGCCGGCACGGACGGCGACCGGGCCGCCCGCCCCTACACCGGCACCCGCGCCCTGACCCGCCTCACCCTGACGGGCCCCGGCCCCGACGCCCTGGACCTGGCCGCCTTCGGCGAGGTCGAGCCGCGCCCCGACGACGACGTCGTCCGGCTCGCGGACGCCACCCGCGGGACGTACCGCAAGGTCGTCGTCCGCGGCGACCGGCTCGTCGGCGGCGTGCTGCTCGGCGAGCTCGGCTCGGTGGGCGCCCTGGCCCGCGCCTGGGAGTCCGCCGAGCCGCTGCCCGACGACGCGAGCCCCCTGCTCCACCTGCTCACCCCCGACC
>NZ_LIRJ01000525.1 GCF_001419745.1 Streptomyces silaceus
GGGGCGCGGGGGGCGTCGCCCGGGGTCCGCAGCGTGTCCAGGACCTGCCGCACCTCCCCGAGTGCCTCCTTGCTCGCGGCCTTGATGGTGGTCAGCGCGGTGCGGGCCTGCTCGGGGTCGGAGTCGAGCAGGGCGAGGCCGACGCCCGCCTGGACGTTGATGACGGAGATGCTGTGCGCGAGGACGTCGTGCAGTTCCCGCGCCATGCGCAGCCGCTCCTCGTCGGCCCGCCGCCGGGCCGCCTGCGCGCGCTCGGCGCGCTCCTTCGCCCACTGTTCACGGCGTACGCGCCCCAGTTCGGACACGGCGACGATCGCGACGACCCAGACGGCGACCGGGACCTCCTCGCCCCAGGAACGCGCGCCGTCGTCGCCGGGCGGCAGCCACGCGTAGAGCCAGTGCGCGATCAGCAGGTGCCCGGCCCACAGCGCGCCGACGGCTCCCCAGGCCGCGCGCCGGTGCCCGGCGACGACAGCGGCGAAGCAGCTCACGGCGACGGCCAGGAAGACCGGTCCGTACGGGAATCCGGCACCGATGTAGATCAGCGTCACCCCGGCGGTGGCATACGCGACGGCCACGGGGTGGCGGTGGCGCAGCAGGAGGACCGCGGTCGCCAGGAACAGCAGCACCCGGCCGAAGGGAGTCAGCCCCTCACGGCCGGACTGGCCGTGCGCGGCGAAGCCGGAGCCGATCTGGACGAAGACGGTGAGTACGAGGGTGGTGAGCCAGGGCAGCCTGCGGACCGCGCCCTCCTCGGCCGCGGCGTTCCACCACGGCGGCCCATGCCGCCACATCGGCGGCATGGGCCCTACGGAGGGCGCACCGCCGTCCCTGCGTTCGCGCTGCTCGTCCATGCCGGCCACGCTAGACCGCGCCGCCCGCCACGGGCGTCCGACGGGCGGGGTGATCAGGGGTACTCCCCAGGGAGTACGGGGGCGGGGCTGACGGAGGAGGCACCGCGGCAGCCCCGGGCCTCACCCCTGCGGCAACAGTCCCACTCCATGAGCGAGTTGCGTCACCGCGCGCGAGAAGAACGCCTCGCGGTCCTCGACGACGCGGTTGAACTGCCCGAACACCTCGAAGCCCACCAGCCCGAACAGCTGAGCCCACGCCGCGACCATCGCGGTGATGACCGCAGGCGGCAGATCGGGCGCCAGATCGGCGGCGAGCCGTTCCCCCTCCGTACGCAACCCGGCGGGCAGGGGCGTCACGGCCACCCCCCGTCCCCGGTGGGCGTCACGCACGATGTCGATGAGCAACTGCCCCACGCGCGCGGCGGCCCGGACCGTGGTGTCCGGCGCGCTGTAACCAGGAACGGGCGACCCATAGATGAGCGCGTACTCATGCGGATGCGCCAGCGCCCACGCGCGTACCGCCTCACACACCGCTGTCCACTGCCGCACGGGCTCCCGGTCGGCGACGGCGGCGTGCGCGGCTTCGGCGGCGGCGCCGAGGGAGTCGTACGCGTCGATGATGAGCGCGGTCAGCAGGTCGTCACGGCTGGGGAAGTAGCGGTAGAGCGCGGAGGAGACCATCCCGAGCTCGCGGGCGACGGCACGCAGCGAGAGCTTGGCGGCACCCTCGGCCGCCAGCTGTCTGCGCGCCTCGTCCTTGATCGCCGCGGTCACTTCTTCGCGGGCCCGCGCCCGCGCTCCCTTGGTGGCGCTGGTGTTGCTGCTCGTGCTGCTCATACGGGCCAGTGTGCCACGGGAGCGGAGCGGTGCACACAGACGAGAGCAATGCTCCATAGACGGATCGGCGCTCTGTTTGATGAGCAGAGCTTCGCGGCGAGAGCGGTGGGCCTCGTATCGAGAGCGGTGCGCCGTGCACATGGGGTGACGCCCAGCCCCCGAGAGCGGGCGAGACGCCCGAGGGAGAGCGGCGCCCACTTTTGAGAGCACTGCTCTTGCTTTGGAGCACCCGTCTCGTGCACACTGCTCTCAAGCGAGAGCAGCGCTCTCCCACCCCTCTCCCCCTCCTGGAGGACACCATGTCGTCGTCATCCACCTACTACCTCAAGGGCAGCCCGCTGAACGTCCGTCTCAACGGCGTGGTCGGCTGGCTGGCGCGGCACGGCGTCAGCCTCATGGGCAGCGCCGAGCTCTCCGTGCGGGGCCGCAAGAGCGGCAAGATGCAGCGCATTCCCGTCAACCCGTATCTGCACGAGGCCGACCAGTGCCAGTACCTCGTATCGGCGCGCGGGCACTCTCAGTGGGTGCGCAATATGCGCGTCGCCGGGGGTGGGGAGTTGCGGGTGGGGCGCAAGGTGCGGGAGTTCAGCGCCGTCGAGGTGCCCGACGACGAGAAGCCGGCCGTGATGCGCGGGTATCTGGAGCGGTGGGGCTGGCAGGTCAACGAGTACTTCCAGGGCGTGACCGCCAAGTCCTCCGACGCGGAGATCCTGGCGTCCGCGCCGGACCACCCCGTCTTCCGGATCACGGTGCAGAGCGCGAGGAAGGGCCGGAAGGGGTGAGGGCAGCCCAAGCCGCCCTCACTTACCCCTCCGCCCCCTTGGGCCCCTGCCCCTGACCCTGCTCCGGCCCTCCTAGCGATCCAGCGCGTTCAGCGCACGCCCCGCCAGCGGATGCGTACGCACCAGCTCGCCCAGCGTCGTCGAGCCGCGTGTGATCTTCGCGAAGGCGTTCCACGCGGGGCGGAAGCCCGTGATCGCCGCGTGCAGGACGCCGGGGCGGCGCTCGAAGACCTGGAGCATGCGGCGCCCCACGCTCATCTCGACGCCGAGGCCCGCCTTGATGGCGAAGGCGTAGTTCAGCGCCTGGCGGCGGGCGTCCACCGCGTCGTGCGCCTCGCCGATGCGCACCGCCCACTCCCCCGCGAGACGCCCGGAGCGCAGCGCGAAGGAGATGCCCTCGCGCGTCCACGGTTCGAGCAGGCCCGCCGCGTCGCCGCACACCACGACGCGGCCGCGCGAGAGCGGCGAGTCGTCGCTGCGGCAGCGCGTCAGATGCCCCGAGGAGATGCTGGGCTCGAAGCCGGCGAGGCCGAGCCGGGCGATGAAGTCCTCCAAGTACCGCTTGGTGGCCGCGCCTTCGCCGCGCGCGGAGATCACGCCGACGGTGAGGGTGTCGCCCTTGGGGAACACCCAGCCGTAACTGCCCGGCATGGGACCCCAGTCGATGAGGACGCGGCCCGCCCAGTCCTCGGCGACCGTCTCCGGCACCGGGATCTCGGCCTCCAGGCCCAGGTCGACCTGGTCGAGCTTCACGCCGACATGCGCTCCTATGCGGCTGGCGCTGCCGTCGGCGCCGACCACGGCGCGGGCGAGGACCGTCTCGCCGCCCTGCAGGACGACGGCGACCGTGCGCCGGTCGGGCACCTCGGGGCCGTGCTGCTCCACGCGCGCGACGGTGACGCCGGTGCGCAGCTCGGCGCCCGCCTTCTGCGCGTGCTCGACGAGCTGCTGGTCGAACTCCGGGCGGTTGATCAGCCCGAAGAGCATCTGCCGGGAGCGGCGGGTGCGGGAGAACTTGCCG
>NZ_LIRJ01000526.1 GCF_001419745.1 Streptomyces silaceus
GCCGGCCGATCGGCCGGCAGTCAGTGGTCCGGCACTCAGTCGGTGGCCGCGACGGCTTCCTCGACCGAGGTGTGGATCGGGAACACCTTGGTCAGACCGGTGATCCGGAAGATCTTGAGAATGCGCTCCTGGTTGCAGACCAGGCGCAGCGAGCCCTCATGGGCACGCACACGCTTCAGGCCGCCGACCAGCACGCCGAGCCCGGTGGAGTCGAGGAAGTCCACGCCCTCCATGTCGACGACCAGATGAAAACTGCCGTCGTTCACCAGCTCGACCAACTGCTCGCGCAGCTTGGGCGCGGTATAAACATCGATTTCGCCACCGACCTCGACGACCGTACGATCGCCGACGGTACGGGTCGACAGGGACAGGTCCACGGATCCTCCAGCACCTTGCTATCGAGCGGTCATCCCTCGGGACACCTCGGCAGAGCCCCCAGGACGGATCGCCAGCCGCGATGGCATTCAATCACTTACCGGCAGGCGCGCACGACGCCTTGGGACCATTGTCCATCCCGCCAGTGACACACTCGATGCCGATGGCCAAAATTTCCCCTCCCGGAGAACCCACTGCGGGCACCCCGGCACGCACGTCCCCGCGGACGGTCCTGGACCGCCTCACCACGGGGCCGAGCCGTGCATCGCGCGTCACTCATACGGAGCACTTGCCCCCACGTGAGGCCCGGTATGCAGTCTGGCCCGACCGCATCCGCCCCGAGGTCATATCCGCCGTCCAGACCGCCGGCATCGAGCACCCCTGGGCCCACCAGGCGCTCGCCGCCGAGCACGCGCTGGACGGGGACTCCGTGGTCGTCGCCACCGGCACCGCCTCCGGCAAGTCCCTGGCCTACCTCACCCCCGTCCTCTCCGCCCTCCTGGACGGCTCAGAGGCCCCCAACGGCCGCGGCACCACCGCCCTGTACCTCGCCCCCACGAAGGCCCTCGCCGCCGACCAGCGCCGCGCCGTCCGCGAACTCGCCGCCCCGCTCGGCAACGCGGTGCGTCCCGCCGTGTACGACGGCGACACCCCCGTCGAGGAACGGGAATGGGTCCGTCAGTACGCCAATTACGTCCTGACCAACCCCGACATGCTGCACCGCGGGATACTCCCCTCCCACCCCCGCTGGTCCTCCTTCCTGCGCGCCCTGCGCTACGTCGTCATCGACGAGTGCCACACCTACCGCGGCGTCTTCGGCTCCCACGTCGCCCAGGTCCTGCGCCGCCTGCGCCGCCTCTGCGCCCGCTACGGCTCCGAGCCCGTCTTCCTCCTCGCCTCCGCCACCTCCGCCGAACCGGCCCTCTCCGCGGAGCGCCTCACGGGCCTGCCCGTGAAGGAGGTCGCCGACGACGCCTCACCCCGCGGCGACCTCGTCTTCGCCCTCTGGGAACCCCCTCTCACCGAGCTCCACGGCGAGAAGGGCGCCCCCGTCCGCCGCACCGCTACCGCCGAGACCGCGGACCTGCTCACCGACCTGACCGTCCAGGGCGTCCGCTCGGTCGCCTTCGTACGCTCCCGGCGCGGCGCCGAGCTGATCTCCGTGATCGCCCAGGAGCGCCTCGCCGAGGTCGACCGCTCCCTCGCCCGCCGCGTCGCCGCCTACCGCGGCGGCTATCTCCCCGAGGAGCGCCGCGCCCTGGAGCGCGCCCTCCACTCCGGCGAACTCCTCGGCCTCGCCGCCACGACCGCGCTCGAACTCGGCGTCGACGTCTCGGGGTTGGACGCCGTCGTCATCGCCGGCTACCCGGGGACGCGGGCCTCCCTCTGGCAGCAGGCCGGGCGGGCGGGGCGCTCGGGGCAGGGCGCGCTCGCCGTCCTCGTCGCCCGCGACGATCCGCTGGACACGTATCTCGTCCACCATCCCGAGGCGCTGTTCGACCAGCCCGTGGAGTCCACGGTCCTCGACCCCGACAACCCGTACGTCCTCGCGCCCCACCTGTGCGCCGCCGCCGCCGAACTTCCGCTGGTCGAGGAGGACTTCGCCCTCTTCGGTCCGGCAGCCGAAGGGCTGTTCCCCCAGCTGGAGGCCGCGAAGCTGCTGCGGCGCCGGACCAAGGCCTGGCACTGGACCCGCCGGGAGCGGGCCGCCGACCTCACCGACATCCGCGGCGAGGGCGGCAAGCCCGTCCAGATCGTCGAGGAGGGCACGGGGCGGCTGCTCGGCACCGTCGACGCGTCCGCCGCGCACACCACCGTCCACGAAGGCGCGGTCCACCTCCACCAGGGCCTCACCTATCTCGTGCGCCACCTCGACCTGGAGGACTCGGTGGCGCTGGTCGAGGAGGCCGTGCCGCCGTACTCCACGACCGCGCGCGACACGACGGCGATCTCCGTCCTGGAGACGGACGTCGAGGTTCCCTGGGGTCCGGGGCGGCTCTGCTACGGCTCCGTCGAGGTCACCAACCAAGTCGTCTCCTTCCTGCGTCGCAGACTCATCACCGGCGAGGTGCTCGGCGAGACCAAACTGGACCTCCCGCCTCGTACGCTCCGTACGCGCGCGGTGTGGTGGACGGTCACCGAGGACCAGTTGGACGCCGCCCGCATCAACCCCGAGATCCTCGGCGGCGCCCTGCACGCCGCCGAGCACGCGTCCATCGGCATGCTGCCGCTGTTCGCCACGTGCGACCGCTGGGACATCGGCGGTGTCTCCGTCCCGCTGCACCCGGACACGCTCCTTCCCACGGTCTTCGTGTACGACGGCCACCCCGGCGGGGCGGGGTTCGCCGAGCGTGCCTTCCACACGGCGAAGGAATGGCTCACGGCGACCCGCCAGGCGATCGCCTCCTGCGAATGCGAGGCCGGCTGCCCGTCCTGCATCCAGTCGCCCAAATGCGGCAACGGCAACGACCCCCTCCACAAACGAGGCGCGGTCCGCCTCCTGTCGACCCTCCTGAGGGACGCAACGGAGGCCGGGTAGCCCGGGGGGCGTCTGCGCCTGTCTCTATACACAACT
>NZ_LIRJ01000527.1:0-518 GCF_001419745.1 Streptomyces silaceus
AGGGCGCCCGCATCGCCCTGGCCGACGGCCCCTACACCCCGGCCGAACGCGACGTGCTCACCACGGCGGGCTGCGCCCTGACGATCGACACGGACGAGGTGGCCCGCCTCCTGGTGGCGGCGCGGACACCGTCCTGAGGGATCGTTTTCGCGGGGTCCGTGCGCGAGGGATACTCCGCCGGGTGTAATCCCCGCCCCCGGCCTCCCCGGGGCGTACCCCTCAACTCGCTCCCGGGTCCGACGGATTGGGCGGGGCTTCCCGGAAGGGTTGACGCGGAACACGTCATCCCTGCCGAAGGAGGCCCGTCATGGGGGTCGCACCGATCGATGTCGCGTCGCGGAGGCGAAGGCGGGCCGTGCCCTGGGGGCTGCTCGGGTTGTGGGTCGTCGTCATCGCGCTGGCCGCCCCGTTCGCCGCGAAGCTCGCCGACGTGCAGAAGGACCGGCCCGTCGACTACCTCCCGGCGAGCGCCGGGTCCACCGAAGTCGCGAAGATCCAGGAACAGTTGCCCGGCGGCG
>NZ_LIRJ01000527.1:600-1050 GCF_001419745.1 Streptomyces silaceus
GCTCACCGGCTCGTGGGCGAGCCGGAGGGCGTGCCCTCGAAGGACGGCACCACTCTCCTCTACCCCCTCGCCTCCACCGAGCCCGGCCAGGACGAGGACAAGCGCGACGCCCTCGTCCAGGACGTGCGCGACGTCGCCGAGGGCGGCGGCGGGCTGAGCGTCGACGTCGGCGGGGCCGGGGCGCTCGACACCGACGCGAGCGAGGTCTACAACGCCCTCGGCGGGCCGCTGCTCTACACCACCGCGGGTGTCGTCGCGCTGTTGCTCGTCCTGATCTACCGCAGCCCCTTCCTCTGGCTCGTGCCGCTCGCCGTCGCGGGCGTCGCGGACTACCTCGCGATGGGCGTCGCGTACGGACTCAACCAGGCGTTCGGGACGTCCGTCACCGGACAGAGCTCGGGGATCATGACCATCCTCGTGTTCGGCGCGGGCACGGACTACGCGCTGCTG
>NZ_LIRJ01000528.1:0-11171 GCF_001419745.1 Streptomyces silaceus
CGCTCCGTGTGCTCGGCCACGACGCGTTCCTCCAGGACCCGCGTGCCCATGTAGATGTGGAAGCCGACCAGGCGCACCGAGGGGAAGCGCGCCGCCAGGTCCCGCTGGGCGAGCAGCGTCTCCTGGTCGATGCCGAACTGCCGGCTGGTGCCGCTCATCACGAGCTTGGCGCCCTTGACGGAGAAGTTCGGGTTGACGCGGAGCGCCACCCGCGCGGTGACGCCCCGTTCGCCGGCGAGGCGGTCGACGAGCGCCAGCTCGTCGAGGGACTCGCAGACGATCGCCGCGATCCCCGCGTCCAGGCAGGCGACGAGCTCGTCGGGGCTCTTGCCCGGACCGGGGAAGACGATGTCGTCCGGGGTGATGCCGGCCCGTTGTGCCGTGACCAGTTCGGCCAGCGAGGAGACCTCCGCGCGTGCTCCCAGGGAGCCGAGCAGCGCGCAGATCGCGACGTTGGGGTTGGCCTTCAGCGAGTAGAAGATCTCCAGGCGGGGGTGCAGCAGCTCGCGGAGGCCTTGGTACTGGCGGGTCACCACGTCCGCGTCGTAGACGTACAGCGGGGTGCCGAACTCGGCTGCCAGGTCCGTCAGGGACCGGCCCTGGATGTGGAGTCCGGTGGCGCTCGAAGGGTCAGTGGCCATGACGGTTCTCCTCCGTGAGGGCCGTGATGCGGGCGGTGATCCGCCGGTCGAGGGCGGCGAGTCGGTCGTCGCTGTCGGCCACGACGACTCCGTACAGACGGCCGTCGAAGGTCGTTCGCCCTTCGGCCAGGAGCCGGTGCTCGGCCGCGTTGACGGTGGCGTAGTTGTTGACGAGGAGTCCCTCGCCGGAGCCGGGCGTCATGAGGGTGTCCTGAAGGAGGTCGGCGACGCGGGAGAACGGGAGGCGGCCGCGGAGTGTGAGGGGGTACTGGGTGGCGAGCGCGACCCTGCCGTCGGGGATGAGCCGTTCGCGGATCCGCTCCTGATAGGTCGACATGTTGTTGCGGGCGTTGATCTCCACGATGGGGTAGAGGCCGTCGTCCGGGTCCACCATCGCGTCGACTCCGACCGTGCCGACGTACCCGTCGGCGTGGAGCCGTTCGCCGATCGCGCGCGCCGCCCGCGCGAGCTCGGCGCGCTGGGCCGCGTCGAGACGGGCGGGCATGCGGTGGCCCTTGTGCACGCCTCCGTCGGTGACGGCCTCCCGTACGAAGTCGAACGTGCACCCGCCGTCCCGGTCGATGGTGAACTGGTAGTTCAGGTCGGTCTTCTTGGCCACCCAGCTCTCGATGACCAGGCTCACCGCGTCGTCGCCCGTCCGCTCCGCACGGCGGGCGATCTTCCGTACGACGCGTTCCAGGGCGGACCGTTCGGAGACGACGAGCAGTCCCTTGCCCGAGACTCCGAAGGAGTCCTTCACGACGACCGTGCCGCCCCGGTCGAGGAGGCGTCCGGCCTCCGCGACGGCGCCGTGCAGCTCGCCCACCGTCCGGCAGGTCCAGCCCTGCGGCAGGCGCAGCCCGAGTTCACCGGCGAGCTCTCTGCTGTAGACCTTGCCGTTGACGGCCTTGCAGATCGCCGCGGACGGCCCGGCGAGCCGCAGTCCGGCGCGTTCGGCGAGCAGTTCCTCGCGCGGGGACACGCCGTGCGGCCACAGAACCGGGCCGCCCGTGAGCGACCCGAGCGCGTCGAGGAGGGCGGGGTCGGCGAGGACGTCCTCCGTCACCGTCCGGTGCGGGTCCTGGACCGTGGGCGTCAGCACCCGTGGAAGCGCGAAACCCAGCGCTTCGAGGTGCGCCACATGGTCGTCGTCGGGCGCGGACTTGAGGAGCACGTGGTCGTCGGGGCCCGCGAGCAGCAGACAGAACTCGTCCATCCGGTTGGCGATCTCACGGGTCGCGCTCACCGCCACGCGGGGCAGCCCGGCCTCGCCCTCGGCCCACTCGTTCTCGACCTCGAAATTACCGAGCAGGACCATGGGCGTATCCGGCCCGCCGGTGAGCACGGAGCGTATTCGGGTGGACCAGCTCTGCGTGAGAGCCGTGCCCACGGCACCCTTCCCAGGACTCACTTTCCTTGACTCACCTTCCGTGTTGGATTCCGTGGTGGAACACCATGGCGGAAAACGTCGCGCCGAGACCGACGGCTGTCATCACATAACGGTTTCCAGGAATCAGCCGACCGCTTTCGCGGGCGGTTACGTGATTGAGGAAGGGATCCGCACCGAAGCAATGTCCGATCTCCGCGATGTTCTCGGTGAAAACCCGGCCGGCACCCCGTATTCCCAGCTCCTTCAGTACGGGCATCCAGGACATCCGATTGACGTTGTGCGGCAGGACGAGATCGATGTCCCCGATACCGAGACCGGCGCGGTCCAGGGCCGCGCGGACGACATCGGCCAGCACCTTCGGGTAGGCCTCCTGGAACGCCTCGGCCGCCTCCGGCTCCATGGACATCCCGCCCTCGAAGGCGCCGCAGGTCCGTGTCGCGTAGCCCAGCAGGCGGTCGCCCGGACCACGCGCACCGACCAGCACGGCCGCCGCGCACTCCCCCATCACTCCGGTGTCGGGGATCACGCGAGCGCCTTGCGTGAACACCTTCTCCCCGGTCAGGACCAGGGCGAGCGCCTCCGGATCGCCGTCGTCGGCGATCAGCCGCCCGGCGAGCTCGACGGCCAGCAGGCCCGAGGCACAGGCGTGCTGTGTCACGCAGAAGGCGTGCGCGCCGTGCAGTCCGAGCGCGTCGCGCACCTCGTGCACGGTGCTGTCCGGATACGGGGCGTCCACCGGCATCGTGCGGCCCTGGAGGACGTGGCGAACGCGGTGCTCGCTGCCCTTGAGACCCGTCAGGCGGCGTGCCGCGCCGAGGAGTTGTCCCACGGCGTCCGCGTCCTCGGACACCCGGATCCGCGAGAATCCGAAGTAGCGCTCGTAGAGTTTGATGCGCGCTTCGGGAACGCCGCCCCGCTCAAGGTGGTCACGGGCCGGTACGGAGCGTTCCGGCCAGTATCCGGCAACCTCTTGAAGCACTGTCAACGTGCTCTCCTCAGTAACTGCGAACGAAGGTCGGGGTGTTCCTCTCCCGGGTCTGCATCTAGCATTGCGGACATGGTCGATGAAGCAGCCCCTGAGGAATTCAGTGACGTCGCTCGCATATCCCGGATCATCGGTGAGGAAATGGGTGGGATCCTCGGCTGCCGGCCGCTGGCGCCCGATGAGGATTTCACGGCGAGCGGCGGGGACTCACTGCGTGCGGTCGAGCTGGTCAACCGGCTCGTCGCCCGGCGGCACCCGGTCGAGGGGGACGGCGCGGAGCGGCTGCGCGCGGCACTGGTGACGGCCGTCTTCGACGACGCGAGCCCCGGCCACCTCGCGAGGGTCGTGGCCGAGACCGACGTCCCGGCGGCCTGACCACGGCGGCGACGGGGGCTCACCGCACGCCCCCGTCGACCGCGCCGTCCACGGGCAGCAGGGCGCATGCCTGTTTCAGCGCGGTGAGGTCCGGCTTCCCCAGCGTGGTGCGCGGCAGTGCGGACAGGACGTGGACGCGGTGGGGCACCTCGTGGGACGCGAGCCGGTCACGGCAGAACGCCAACACATGGGCGGTCAGCTCGTGTTGGCCGCGCAGCACGACTGCCGCGTGCACCGCCTCCTCGCCGTCCTCCTCGTGACCGAAGACGTGCGCTTCTGCCACGGCGTCGCACTCGTCCAGGACAGCGCCCACCCGGCCGGGGTCGACCTTGCGTCCGCCGACGTTGATGAAGGCGGCCTTCCGCGCCAGCACCGTCAGGTCACCG
This sequence comes from Streptomyces silaceus, assembly GCF_001419745.1. Lineage (GTDB taxonomy): Bacteria > Actinomycetota > Actinomycetes > Streptomycetales > Streptomycetaceae > Streptomyces > Streptomyces silaceus. The sequence goes on from NZ_LIRJ01000528.1 coordinate 3,778, forward strand.
CCCGCTTCGACGCCGACCAGGTCCCCCGTGTCGAACAGGCCGTCCTCGTCCAGCGGGTCGCCCTCGCCGAGATAGCCGGCGAACAGGGTGGCGGTGCGCACCCGCAGCCATCCGGCCCCCGGTGGCGCGTCGGCCCCCTCGGCGGGCCGCAGCCGCCACGTCGCCGCGGGGTGGATCCGTCCGGCGGCGCCTTCCCGCCAGGGCTCCTCGCGGTCGTACTGGCAGGCGATCACGCCGGCTTCCGTGCTGCCGTAGATCTGGTGCACCGGGAGCCCGAACACCTGCTCCGCCCGCGCCCGGGTGTCGGCCGGCAGCGGGCCGCCCGACGACAGCAGGGCACGCAGGGCCGACCCCTTCTCTGTTGGACGCGGGGCCATGCCGAGGATGCGGTGGATCATGGGCGACCCGAGCAGCACGGTCGCGCCCTGGTCGATGGCCGTGTGCACCCCGCTGACGCTGAAGCGCGGCATGGTGACGATACGGGCACCGGACACCAGGCCACCGGCGAGCAGGCCCATCATGGCGAAGGAGTGGGCCATCGGGATCGGACCGACCAGGACGTCGTGCTCCGTATAGCCGTACGTGTCGCGGTAGATGCGGCCGCCGCGCTCGATGTTGGCGAGGGTCTGGCGCACGATGCGGGGCCTGCCGGTGGATCCGGAGGTCATGCCGAGGATCTCGGGGCTCCGGCGCGGTGCGCGGAGCGGGCCCGCGGCCTCCGTCATGACGTCCGCGTACGCGAGGACGCCGTCCCCTCCGGCCGGGCCCATCGCGTGCCGGGCGCCGATGCGCCGTGCCAGTGACCGCCGCACGCCGTCCGGCGAGGCGCCCGATTCCAGGCACAGGACGTCCACCGAGGCAGCGGTGAGTCCCAGCAACACCGCGATGCCTTCGGCGGAGTTGTCGAGGGCCAGGACCACGGGCTCGTCGCTCGGGAGCGTTCGGCGCGCGTGGTCGCACACACCTGCCGCCATGTCGCGCAGCCGGCGCCAACTGGTGTCCGCCCATCCGTCGGGCGTGCGGACCCGTACGGCGATCGCTTCCGGTCGCGTTCGCGCGTGTCGTTCGACGTGCTCGTGCATCAGACGCCCGCCCCCGCTCCGTCGACCGCGCCGGACCTGCCGATGCCGTGTGGCGCCTCAGGGGCAGGCAGGCGCCCCAGGGGCAGCCCGCCGTCGACATGGATCGTCTGGCCCGTGATGTACGAGGCCCCGTCCCCGGCGAGGAAGGCGAGGGTTGCCGCCACGTCTTCCGGGCGCCCCGTCCTGCGTACGGGGGCCGTTTCCGCGACCAGCGCCGCCCTGGCGGTGCTTCCGGGCTTCCCGCCGCCGGACCCCATGGTCATCGGGGTCTCGATGAACCCCGGGGCCACGGCGTTGACCGTGATGCCGAAGGGGCCGAGCTCCACGGCGAGCGCACGGGTCATGCCCTCCAACCCGGCTTTGGCCGCGGCGTAGTTGACCTGGCCATGGGCCCCCAGAGCGGAGACGCTCGACAGGTTCAGGACGCGCCCCCAGCGGGCCCGCGCCATGTGCTTGTGCACGGCCCTGGCGCACAGGAAGGCACCGCGCAGATTCACCGCGTGGACCGCGTCCCAGTCGGCCTCGGACATGGCGTGCAGGGCGCCGTCCCTGACCACCCCCGCGTTGTTCACCAGGATGTGCGGCCCGCCGAACTCCCGGACCACGGAACGCACCATCGCCTTGACGTGTCCCGGGTCGGTGACGTCGCACTCCACGGCCAGCGCACGACCTCCCCCGGAGGTGATCTCCTCGGCCAGGACGCCGACGCGCTCGCCCTGGACGTCGGCGAGGACGACCGCGGCCCCCGCACCGGCCAGACACCGCGCCGTGGCCGAACCGATCCCCCCGGCGGCCCCCGTCACCACGGCTATTCGCTCGTCCAACAATGCTCCACCGTTTCCCCCTTGACGGCCTCCAATTCGGCACGTCATTCAGATGTGTGCCACGGGGCCCTGCCCACCGTCGGCACCGGAGAAACACAGGATTCCTTTCCCTGAGTCAAAAGAAAGTCAAACTGTGTTCCGCGTGAAACGACCGTCACGCTAGAGCACCTTCTGTCGCAGGGTCAAGCATCGGCCGCGCCAGGAGCACCCGGGACGAAGTGACCCGAATCGCCAACGCTCAGGGCCTGTTGACTAAATCGCATTAGTTGTTTAGCGTCCCGCAGGACCACTTCGTTCGATCACTCGACCTCACATAGAAGCTGCAGGTCAGACGCATACCGCTGACCGACCACAGATTCGATGCACCTCCCCGGACCTGCCATTTCCAGTGTCCGGAGAGGTGGTTGCGCTAATGCGTCCGACAGTCACAAGCGGAAAGCAGGCCGGTCACATCGTGAATCAGAGCGCCCCCGTGCCCGTTAACCTGGTGGCACATTTCCTCGTGGCGGACGGCTACGGGAGTCTGGCCGAGTACGCGGCCGTGGGAATGGCCCGAGAAGGGGCTCGGGTCAACATCATCCCCATCAAGGTATTCCCCGAGGGGCTGTCCCCTCGGATGCACGACCTCCTCGCGAACTCCACTCCGTACGAGGAAGGCCCCGTACTCTTCTCGGCCGCCCTCGAACCGGAGCTGGAGCTCTACGCGCGGACCGAGCACTTCGTGCACACCATGTGGGAGTCGAGCGAGCTGCCCGCGGACTGGCCGCGCAAGCTCGACCGCGCCCGGGCGGTGATCGTGCCGACTCGCTTCGTCGCCGACGTGTGCCGCTCCAGCGGTGTGACCGTCCCCGTCGAGGTGATCCCCGAGGGCGTCGATCCCGAGCTGTACCCGTGGACCGAACGTCCCGATCGCGAGGGCCTGACGACATTGATCGTGGGCACGGTGCTGCCGCGCAAGCACGTCACCGAGGCCATCGCCGCCTGGCAACTGGCCTTCGACGGCGACCCGGACGCGCGCCTGATCATCAAGTCCCGTTTCCAGACGGCCAAGGCGCACGGCCTGACCGTCAGCGATCCACGGATCACTCTGGTCGACGACCAGGAGATGGTCCGCGGAATCCTGCACTGGTACGAGCAGGCGGATGTGCTGCTCGCCCTGGGCAGCGAGGGGTTCGGACTGCCCCTGGTCGAGGGGATGGCCACCGGACTGCCCGTCATCGCCCTCTCCTCCGAGGGACAAGGCGACATCTGCGCGGACGCCGGCGACCTCCTGCTGCCCGTGAGCCCCGCAAGGTGGGAAGTCGCGGACGAACCGGGCTATGGACGCTGCGGAGTTCGCGGCGTCCCCGATGTCCGGGAGGTCGCGCGGCGGCTCCGCTGGGTGGCCCGCCACCGACAGGAGGCCACCGCCATGGGCGTGGCCGCGTCGGCATGGGTCCACAAGCACCGGAACCTGTGGCACAAGGGGCCCTCGATGCTCGACGCCATGGAGACCCACATGCGTCCGCCGCGCCCGCTGCGGGCGCGATGACCACGGGTGCGACGCCGACCGGAAAGGAACAGAAGCGGGTGAGCAGCGAAGACGGGACCGGCACACACGGCCACGGCGAGGGACTCGGCGACGGCGTGAACGGACGTGACGGCGGCACCACCGCGCAGGAGTCCGGCGCGGTCTGCGTCATCGGCCTCGGTTACGTCGGCCTCACACTCGCCGTGACCCTCGCCGCACAGGGGCGACGCGTCATCGGCGTCGAGCGGAACCAGGCGGTGCGCGAACAGCTGGCGCGCAAGGAGCCCCACGTCCGGGAGGCCGGACTGGATCTGGCGGGGGCGGTCGACAGCGGCCTCTTCACGGTGACGGACTCCGTCCCCGCGGGCCGGGAGGTCGACACGTACATCGTGTGCGTGGGCACTCCCGTGGACGGCGACGGCACTCCTGACCTGCGGCAGGTGGAGGGAGCGACACGGGCGGTGGCCGACGCGGCCGTCGACGGGAACCTGGTGGTCCTGCGGTCCACCGTGCCGGTGGGAACCTCCCGGCGACTGCGCGCCGAGCTGCGCGCGCGGGCGGACGTCGAGCTGGCCTTCTGCCCCGAACGGACCGTTCAGGGAATCGCCGTGCAGGAGCTGCGCAGCCTCCCCCAGATCGTCTCCGCGGGCTCGCCCCGCGCGGTCGAGCGGGCCTCGGCCCTGTTCCGCGTCCTGACCCCCGGCATCGTCGAGGTGTCCGACCTGGAGACCGCGGAGGTCGCCAAGCTCGCCTGCAACGCCTACCGCTACTCCGTTTTCGCCTTCGCCAACGAACTCGCCCGACTCTGCCAGAGCGTGGGCGTCAGCGCCCGCGAGGTCCGCGACGCCGCCGGGGCCGGGTACGACCGCGCTCCGATGCCGTTCGCGGGTCCGGTCGGCGGATCGTGTCTCCCCAAGGACACGGCCATCCTCTCCCAGGCCTTCCTGGACCACGGGGCCCCGGGTTCCGCTCTGCTGAGCGGCGTCCGCGAGGCCCATCGGGAGACGCCGGCGCGGGTCGCCGACGAACTGGTGGAGCGCCTCGCGCACAGCGGTGACTCCGGGCCGCCCACCGTCGCGCTGCTCGGCGTCGCGTTCAAGGGACACCCCGAGACGGACGACGAGCGGTCCTCTCCTGCGGTGGAGATCGTGGCTCGACTGCGCCGACGGTACGCGGAGTTGACGGTCCGCTCGCACGACCCGGCGGTGCCGGAGCAGCGGCAGCGGGCGCTCGGGTACGAGCCGTGCGCCGAGGCCAAGGAGGCCGTCGAGGGCGCGGGCCTGGTCATCATCGGCACCAACCACAGGGCGTACGCCGAGCTCTCCCTGGAGTGGCTCACGGAGCGGATGGCGGGCCCCGGCATCGTCTACGACGCGTGGGCACTGCACGCCGGAGCCGGGGCCCAGCTGAACGGCCCGGTGCGTTATCTGGCGTTCGGGGAAGGCCAACTGGCCCGCCAGGCGTGAAGCGGGAGGCGCCGCGGGGGCCGCGGAGCCAGGTGGCCGCGCAGGCACGCAGGCACGCAGGCACGCAGGCACGCAGGCACGCAGCCACGAATCGTGATCCACGAGAAAGGAAACACTGTGAAGGTGCTGGTGACGGGGGCGGCCGGCTTCTTGGGCGGGTACGTCGTCGAAGAGCTGCTGACGCGCGGGTACACGGTCGTCGGCCTGGACAACCTCACCAAGTACGGCCGTCCGGCACGCACACTGCCCGACCACGAGCGCTACACGAGCGTGATCGGCGACGCGGCGGACAAGAGCCTCTTGTACGAACTGTCCGAGGACTGCGACCACTTCATCGCCAACGCCGCCCTCATCGGCGGAGTCCGGTACATGAAGGATCTCGCGTACGACATCCTGTCCACCAACAACCACCTGGTCGGCGCGGCGGCCGAGGTGGGCATCAGGCGGCACGGCGAGAAGCTGCGCAAGGTGACCTACGTCGGTTCCTCGATGGTCTACGAAGGTCACTCGGGCAACGGTTTCCGCGAGGGCGACGAACGCGTGATCGCGCCTCCCTCCACCGCGTACGGCTTCCAGAAGCTGGCCGTCGAGTACTACGCGAAGGCCGCCTGGTCGCAGTACGGCCTGCCCTACACCATCGTTCGTCCGTTCAACTGCGTGGGCGCGGGCGAGCGGCACGCCCCGCACACCAGCACGTCCTCCGACGAGCAGCAGCGCATGGTGCGCGGGCACGTCATCCCCGACTTCGTCGAGCGTGCGCTGCGGCGCGAGAGTCCCTTCCGCATCCTGGGCGACGGGAACCAGTACCGCACGTTCACCGCCGCCCGCGACATGGCCCGCGGGATCGTCCTGGCCATGGAGTCGGACGCGGCGCACAACGAGGACTTCAACCTGTCCGGTCGCCACGGCTGCACGATCGCCGAACTGGCCCGGCTCGTCTGGGACCGGATCAACCCCGGGGAGCCCTTCGCGCTCCGGCGCGAGGAGGCCTTCCCCGACGACGTCCGCGTGCGCAGACCGGACACCCGCAAGGCCGAGAAGGTCCTGGGCTTCGTCGCCGACACTCCGCTGGAGGTCATGCTGGACGAGGTCGTCTCGTGGGTGCGCGAGACCGAACTCGCGACGGTACGGCGATGATGAAGTCGCTCGACGTGGCCGGTGAGTTCTACGTCCACGACGGCTACGCCGGCATCTCGGAGTACATCGTCCTCGGTCTCAGCAGGCTCGGGGTCCGGGTGAACCTGGTCCCGTTCAAACTGGAGACGGACGGCCTGTCGGCCGAGATGCTCGACATCGTGGCCGCTTCCGGCCCCATCGGGACCGGCCCGCTGCTGTTCAACTCGTGGGTCCGCCCCGAGCTGGCGCGGTACTCCGGCCGCCCCCACATGATCCACACCATGTGGGAGTCGAGCCGGCTGCCCGCGAGCTGGGTCGAGCCGCTGAACCGCGCGCGCGTCCTGATGGTGCCGACCCGCTTCGTCGCCCGGATGTTCCGCGACAGCGGGATCACCGTGCCGATCGAGGTCGCTCCCGACGGCGTCGACGCCGACGTGTATCCCTACGTCGCACGCCCGGCGCGAGAGACCTTCACCACGCTGGTCGTGGGCACCGTCGTTCCGCGCAAGCACGTCGCCCAGGCGGTCGAGGCGTGGCGGCTGGCCTTCGCGGACGAGCCCGGCGCACGGCTGGTCGTCAAGGCGCGGTTCGGCGCGGAGGGGCGCGGCGGGCTGACCTCGCGGGATCCCCGCGTCACGATCGTCGACGCGAACGAGCCGACGCGCGGAATCCTGCACTGGTACGAGCAGGCGGATGTGCTGCTCGCCCTGGGCAGCGAGGGGTTCGGACTGCCCCTGGTCGAGGGCATGGCCACCGGACTGCCCGTCATCGCCCTCTCCTCCGAAGGGCAGGGCGACGTGTGCGCGGACGCCGGCGACCTCGTCCTGCCCGTCTCCCCGTCGCACTGGGAGGACGTGTACGAACCTCACCTGGGCCACTGCGGCGTACGCGGCGTCCCGGACGTCGCCGAGGTGGCACGCCACCTCAGGTGGGTCGCCGCCCACCGCGACGAGGCCCGGTCCCTGGGCCGTGCGGCATCGGACTGGGCGCACAAGGAGCGCGACGTGTGGCAGAAGCCGAAGGTCATGCTCGACGTCATGGAACACCACTGGCCGGAGTGAGTGAGTTCTCCCCTTCGGGACGCACCCTTCGGGACGGCTCGCCGGTTCATCCGGCGGGCCGTTCCTGCTGCTGGGTCACCAGAAGGTTCCCCGGTCACCAAAAAGTGCGTTCTTCCACGTCAGCGTCTGCTCTCTTACGGTTCCCGAGTAACCACCAGAGAGCACACGGCACAAGGAGGCGGCCGACATGGCCATCACGCTGGTGAACCCCGAAGGACTCCCGCACGTCGACGTCTACCGGCAGGTTTCGGTCGCGTCCGGCACGAAGCAGATCTTCGTCGCCGGACAGGTGTCCCTGGACGCCGAAGGCACCACCGTCGGCGAGGGCGACCTCG
>NZ_LIRJ01000528.1:11188-11400 GCF_001419745.1 Streptomyces silaceus
AACTGACCGTGTACGTCGTCGGCTGGACCCCCGACAAGATGCCCCTGTTCATCGAGGGCGTGGCGCGCGCGTCCGCGCGGCTCGGCACCACCCCCGTCCCGCCGGGCACCCTCATCGGCGTCGCCGCCCTGGCCGCGCCCGAGTACCTGGTCGAGGTCGAGGCGACGGCGGTCGTCGACTGACCCGGCACCCCACGGTCCCCGCCCCTCCCC
>NZ_LIRJ01000529.1 GCF_001419745.1 Streptomyces silaceus
GAAGCGTTCCGTCGTACTCCCCGCGGACACCTCGGAGAGCATGGAGACGTTGCGCGGTGACTGCGCCCGCATGGCCCCGCACTGGGTGGTGCCCGCCACGGCCGCCGCCGCCCCCGTGCCCCCCTCCCTGATCCACGGGGTCACGGTCCCGCCCTCCTCCGCGCGACTGATCGACGAAATGTCCGAGTACGGAGACTGAGGGAGACTGATTCCGGGCTTCTGTCCCGGCAGAGGGAACCGTGCGCTCCCCCGCTGCGTCCCATCGCCGTCCCCCGTAAAGGGGAACTGAGATACGAACGAAGCCCACCCATGGGTTTCCAGGGACGGCAGTGCAGTGAGGAGCGATGCGGTGAACACCGAGCGATCCGATCATGAGGCGCCCGAGCCGCGGCGGCGGCGTTCCCGCCTGGCCGTCGCCTCGGTCGCGGCCACCGTGCTGCTGATCGGCGGCGGTNNGGTGGCGGCGACGGCGGCGACGGGGCCCCCGCGGGGGACGGCGGCGCGCCGCCGCCGCTCGCCCTGGACGGCTACAAGAACGGGGACGGGGCCGGCAACGGCAGGACCGGTGGGAGCGGCGGCACCGGCGGCACCTCCGGCATCGCGCCGGGCGAGCCCGACCCGAGCGGCGCCACGTACAAGGCGACCGGCAAGCTGCCCGACGGCCCGGACTCGGCGGCCGTCTACCACGCACGCGGCGAGGTCACCCGCGCCGAAGTGGCCCAGCTGGCCGAGGCGCTCGGCGTCACCGGCACGCCCACCGTGCAGGACGGCACCTGGAAGGTGGCGCCGGACAAGGACGGCTCGGGGCCCACGCTGCAGGTGAACAAGCAGGCGCCCGGCACCTGGACGTACGCGCGCCACGGCATGGGCGGCACCGACAACTGCCCCAAGGGCAAGCCCTGTTCCGGCACCTCGACCGCGCCGAACGGCGACACGGGCGACGCGGTCGGCGAGCGGGCCGCCAAGGACGCCGCGGCGCCGGTCCTCAAGGCCCTCGGCCAGGACGACGCGAAGCTCGACGCCCGCCAGCTCATGGGCGCCGTACGGGTGGTGAACGCCGACCCGAAGATCGACGGGCTGCCGACGTACGGCTGGTCGACCGGCATCCAGGTCGGCTCGGACGGCCAGGTGGTCGGCGGCAGCGGCCAGTTGAAGGCGCCGGAGAAGGGCGCCACGTATCCGGTGATAGGCGCCCAGGAGACGCTCGACCAGCTGAACTCCACCGCCGGTGACGGCCGCGTCGGCATCGGCGGCTGCGCGACCCCGGTGCCGCACGCCGACGACAGCACGAAGGCCGAGGGCGGCGACGGAGCGAAGCAGGCGCCCTGTGAGCCGTCGTCCGCGCCGCCGAAGCCGCAGCCCGTCGCCGTCAGCGGCGCCACCTTCGGGCTCGCGACGCACTTCGTGGCCGGCAAGCAGACCCTCGTGCCCTCGTGGCTGTTCGACGTCAAGCCGAAGGGCGCGAAGGACACCTTCACGGTGACGCACCCGGCGGTCGCCCCCAAGTACCTGACGTCGCCCAGCGATCCGGGCACGCCCACGCCCACGCGGCAGCCCGGCGGCAAGGGGGACGAGGGCCGCGCGAACCAGGCCCGCGCCGAGTCCTACAGCGCCGACGGGAAGTCGCTGACGCTGCACTTCTGGGGCGGCGCGTGCAGCGAGTACTCCGCCTCCGCGAGCGAGGACGGCGACCGCGTGACGGTGAAGATCACCGAGACGCGGCAGAAGGGCGAGGTCTGCATCATGGTCGCCAAGGACCTCAAGGAGACGGTCACGCTGGACGAGCCGCTGGGCGACCGCGAGGTCGTGAACGCGGCGGGCGGAGGGGCCGTGCCGCGCACGTAGCACACCGAAAGAGCGGCACGAGCAGCCGGCAGCACGCGCGAAGGCGGCGGGCCCCCGAGATCCCCGGGGGCCCGCCGCCTTCGCGTAGGCCTTCGCACGGCGCGTGCCGCCGGGCGGCGTGCGCCTACCGGCTCAGCTGAAGGAGTCGCCGCAGGCGCAGGAGCCCGTGGCGTTCGGGTTGTCGATGGTGAAGCCCTGCTTCTCGATGGTGTCCACGAAGTCGATGGAGGCACCGCCCAGGTAGGGAGCGCTCATCCGGTCCGTGACGACCTTCACGCCATCGAAGTCCTTGACGACGTCGCCGTCGAGCGTGCGCTCGTCGAAGAACAGCTGGTAGCGCAGGCCCGAGCAGCCGCCGGGCTGAACGGCGACGCGCAGCGCCAGGTCGTCCCGGCCCTCCTGCTCCAGCAGGCCCTTCACCTTGGCCGCGGCGGCGTCCGACAGGAGGATGCCGTCGCTCACGGTGGTGGTCTCGTCCGATACGGACATCTGCTTCTCTCCCGGGTTGTACGGAGACTGCTTGCCGACGGTTGCAACCGGCGGGGCCGCGGATTCATTCCGGGCCGAGCGCTTTCGTCTTACCCCTTCATGCTCGCACATGGCGCCGCGCGGGACACCGGGCCCGGGAACGGGGAATTCGTCACATGGACATAATCTCCATCGTCAAACTGACACGAAGCGGTTATGATAGATAACGTCAATTAGACGAAAAGGATCGTCTGCAGATTTAGAAAGGGTGCGTGTTGTGACCACCGCCCAGTCCCCCGTGGACCTCGACGTCCAGCCCACACCCCTCGCCCTGCTCCTGCTCGGCCGCGAGGCCGACCCCCGGAGCGAGCGCGGCGTGGAGTGCCCCGGCGATCTGCCGTCCCCGTCCGACCCCGACCTCGTCGAGCGCGCCCGCGCCGCCAAGGAGAAGCTCGGCGACAAGGTCTTCGTGCTGGGCCACCACTACCAGCGCGACGAGGTCATCCAGTTCGCGGACGTCACCGGCGACTCCTTCAAGCTGGCGCGCGACGCCGCGGCACGGCCGGACGCCGAGTACATCGTCTTCTGCGGCGTGCACTTCATGGCCGAGTCCGCGGACATCCTGACGACGGACGACCAGAAGGTCGTGCTCCCCGACCTCGCCGCCGGCTGCTCGATGGCCGACATGGCCACCGCCGAGCAGGTCGCCGAGTGCTGGGACGTGCTGACCGAGGCCGGCGTCGCAGAGCAGGTCGTGCCCGTCTCGTACATGAACTCCTCGGCCGACATCAAGGCGTTCACGGGCAAGCACGGCGGCACCATCTGTACGTCGTCGAACGCCAAGCGGGCGCTGGAGTGGGCCTTCGAGCAGGGCGAGAAGATCCTCTTCCTGCCCGACCAGCACCTGGGCCGCAACACCGCCGTGCGCGACATGGGGATGTCGCTGGACGACTGCGTCGTCTACAACCCGCACAAGCCGAACGGCGGCCTGACCGCCGAGCAGCTGCGCGCCGCGAAGATGATCCTGTGGCGCGGCCACTGCTCGGTGCACGGGCGCTTCTCGCTGGAGAGCGTGGAGGACGTACGGGCCCGCATCCCCGGGGTGAACGTCCTGGTGCACCCGGAGTGCAAGCACGAGGTCGTGGCCGCCGCCGACTACGTGGGTTCGACCGAGCACATCATCAAGACCCTGGAGGCGGCGCCCGCCGGGTCGAAGTGGGCGATCGGCACCGAGCTGAACCTGGTGCGCCGCCTGGCGAACCGCTTCGCCGCCGAGGACAAGGAGATCGTCTTCCTCGACAAGACGGTCTGCTTCTGCTCGACCATGAACCGCATCGACCTGCCGCACCTGGTCTGGACCCTGGAGTCCCTGGCCGAGGGGAACCTCGTCAACCAGATCGAGGTCGACCGCGAGACCGAGCAGTTCGCGAAGCTGGCGCTGGAGCGGATGCTGGCGCTTCCGTAGCCGTGCCCCGATCGGCCATGCGCCGATCCGCCGCGTTCCGATCAGGCGTGTCCTGATCACGCCGGCTCCACACCGGTAAGGGGCGTCCGCCATTGCGGACGCCCCTTACCGCGTTCTACGCTCCTTCAACGCCGCGCCCAGCGCCTCCAACGCGGGGACGGACGCGGCCAGTGCCGCCCGCTGCCCGTCGCTCAGCACGGCCAGCGCGTCGGCGAAGATCTCCGACCAGGCGTTCTCGATCAGGGCCATGCCCTGCTCCGCCTTCAGGGTCGGCTTCAGACGCACCACCCGGCCGTCGTTCGGGTCCTTCTCGCGCTCCAGCAGCCCCTGGTTGACCAGGCCGCGGACCGTGGCGCTCATATTGCTCGCGTGCAGGCCCAGTTCGCGGGCCAGGACGCTCACCGTGGTGCCCGGCTCCGCGTGCACGTAACGCATCAACTCCAGCTCCGAGGGCGGCAGTCGCCACAGCCCCGCCTCGTCCATGCCCTGGAAGCGCAGGACGCGCGAGAGGGCGTACAGCGGCGGGGTCATCCCCATGTGTCGTCCGCTCCCCATCCCGAAAGGTTTCTCCGTCATGCCCTTGCTCACCGCGGCCCTCGCGCTGCTGTCGTTCATCGGTCCGCTCTCGACCGACATGTATCTGCCCGCCTTCCCGCGCATGGCCGACGAGTTGGGCACCGACGCCTCCGGGGTGCAGCTCACGCTGACGGCCTTCCTCGTCGGCATGACGGTCGGGCATCTCGTCTTCGGGCCGCTGTCCGACCGCTACGGGCGGCGCCGGCCGCTGCTCGTGGGCGCCGCCGTGTGCACCGTCGGGACGGCGCTGTGTGCCGTCGCACCCTCGCTGGGGTGGCTGGTCGCGCTGCGGTTCCTGACCGGGTTCAGCGGGGCGGCGGGCGTGGTGATCAGCCGGGCCGTGGTCTCCGACGTGGTCCAGGGGGCGGCCGCCGCGCGGCTGTTCGGGGTGCTGATGACGCTCGCCGGGATCGCGCCGATCCTCGCGCCGCTCGCGGGCGGCGCCGTGATCGGGGGCGCCGGGTGGCGGGGCGTGTTCTGGGTGCTCGCCGGGGTGTCGCTGCTCGTGACGGCGACCGTGGCGGTCGGCGTACCGGAGAGCCTGCCGCGGGAGCGGCGGCACGCCGGCGGGCTCCGGCGGACGACCGCGGCGGTGCGCGAAGTGGTCGGCGACCGGGCGTACGTCGGCTACACGCTCGCCTTCACGTTCGGGTTCGGGATGCTCTTCTGCTACATCGCCGGGTCGCCGTTCCTGCTGCAGAACGTGCTGGGGCTGGGGGTCGGGACGTCCGCCGTCGCCTTCTCGGGCGGGGCGGTGGTCGCGACGCTCTCCAGCGCGGTGGGGGCCCGCCTGGTGGGGCGGATCGCTCCCGAGGCGCTGCTGCGGGGCGGGCTGACGGCGATGCTCGTGGGGTCCAGCGCGCTGCTCGCGCTCACGGGGTCGGGGCTGCTGACCGTCT
>NZ_LIRJ01000053.1 GCF_001419745.1 Streptomyces silaceus
CAGGATCCGGACTCCCAGGATCCGGGAGAGCGCGATCCGGACGGAGGGGACCCGAGCGGGCAGAGCCCCGACGGGAGCGACACCCCGGCCCGGCCCACAGGGCCCGACCAGGACCCGGACCAGGATCCCGGCACCTCGCCGCCCGACTGCCCCTCGCCGTCGCCGGGGACCGGCGACCCCGCGGCCCCGTCGTCGCCGCTGCCGCCCGGCTGTCCCTCGCCCCTGACGCCGTCCGTGCCGGACAGCCCCTCGACGGACGGGCCTCCGCCGCCGGACGGCGACACCGACGGGCCGTCACAGGACGACGGGCTCGTGCCCGACGACCCCCATCTGTCCGAGAACCCCCTTACCGACAGCGACCCCGGCACCTTCGCGAGCTGACGCGGTCCTCCGGAGCCCTGTCCGAAGGGCTCCGGAAGGGCGGGGAACCGACGCCCGCGAACCAGTCAGGCGGCGGCCGAGGGGGCCATGCGGAACGGGCCAAACGTTCCCGAACCCATTCGTCGCTGCCGCCACATTCGCCACTCCCGTCCATTCGCTGAAGCCGCGACTTCCTTCTGGAATGCCGTTGAGTTCACTCATCAGGCAAATCCGCAAGAGTTTGCGAGGGATATGGAGCGGGTGATTCCGATTTCCTGTGTCGTGGCGCATTCGCGACGGTAATAAGGTGGCATTGAGTCAAATAGTGCTGGCAGTTGATTTTCAAATATGGCAGAGTCGACGCACGGGTGGCCGGTCAAGTCGAACGAATTGATCCAGCTCGGCTGCGGGTCGGTCAACGATCAGCCGTCAGGCACGGGGGAGAAGTCGGCTCATGAACTTGGTGGAACGTGGTGAAGAATTCTCGATCATGGAAAACATGCTCGACGCGTGTGCGGCCGGGCATGGCGGAGTCGTTCTGGTAAGCGGTCCCGTCGCCAGCGGCAAGACCGCGCTGCTGCGTGCCTTCGGTGCGCGGGCGACCGCCGCGGGCGCGCTGTATCTGCAGGCCACGGCGTCGAACGCGGAGAGCGATCTGCCCCTTGGGGTCATGGGGCAGCTGCTGCTCGGCGCCGGACTCCCCGGCGCGGACGCGCGGCGCGCGGAGCGGCTCGTGGACGTCATCGCGGGCACGGCGCAGTCGCGCAGGGCGACGGGAGAACGGCCCGCCGTGGCGATGGACGAGATTCCCGAGCTCTGCGGGATTGTCCTCGAAATGTCCAGGGAAAGGCCCGTGGTGCTCGCCATCGACGATGTGCACCATGCCGATGGGCACTCCCTGGAATGCCTCCTCTACCTGGCGCGCCGACTTGACGTGAGTCGCATTCTGGTCGTGCTGGGGGAAAACAGCGGCTTCCTGGCCGGTAATACGCGACTGCGCATCGATTTGCTGCGCCTGCCGGGCTGCCGCAATATCAGGCTCGGTCCGCTGCAGCGACAGGGCGTCGCGGAGATGATCTCCGTATTCGGAGAGCAGGAGGTTCCGGGGTGGGGGACGCGCAAGCTCGTCTCGGAGTTGCTCGAGATGGGCGGCGGGAGCCCGCTTCTGACCCGGGCGCTGATCGAGGACCACCGCGCCCGCGCCGGCCGCGCGCGGCGCGACGACCATCACGCTCCGGCCACCGGAATCGCCTCCTCCCTCACCCTGGTGCCGGGGGAGTCCTTCGTGCAGGCCGTCGCGACCTGCCTCTACCGCAGCGACCTCGCCACCCGGCGCACCGCCTGGGCGCTGGCCGCCGCGGGCAGCGACGTGTCGCTCGCCGAACTCATGGAGATCCTCGGCACCAGCCGCGAGTCCCTCCACCGCAGCCTGCGCGCCCTGAACGAGGCGGGCCTGCTCGACGGCGGATGGTTCCGCCACGAGGCCGGGCGCGCCGCGGTGCTCAGAAGCCTGGAGCCCGCCGACCGCGCCCGCGTCGAGGCCCGCTGCGCCCAGGTCCTGCACGAGCACGGCGCGTCCCCGACCGCCGTCGTCCCGCACCTGATCGCCGCGGGCACGGTCGACGCCCCCTGGGCGCTGCGCACGCTGATCGACGCGGCCGAGCGGGCCCTCGCCGACGACGAGGTCGACCTCGCCCTCACCTGCCTGCGGGTCGCCCGCGACACCTGCACCGACCCCCGCCAGGCCCTGGAGATCAAGGCCGCGTTCACCCGCGCCGGCTGGCGTGTCAACCCGTCCAGCGTCGCCCAGCACCTGCCCGAACTCACGGCCGCCGCACTCGACGGCAGGCTCGGCACCCGCCACGCCGACGAACTCGTCGGACACCTCCTCTGGTTCGGCCAGGTCGAGCGCGCCCTCGACGTACTGGACGCCTCCGAGCGGCACGGCTCCGAGTCCTGGGCGCAGCCCGGCCCCGGCACGCCCGCCCGGCACGACTGCCCGCGCCGCTGGATGACGTACGCCTTCCCCGGCCTGCCGCCCTCGGCCCGCACCTGCCTCGGCGCGAGCCCGGAGCACACCACCCCCGAGCACGCGCTCCCGCAGCACGCGGAGTCGCCGGCGCGCGGCCCCCACCAGCGGGCGGTGACGCTGATCAAGGCGCTCCTCGACGGGGCGGGCGACGACGTCGTGGTCAGGGCCGAGCAGATACTGCAGAGCACCCGCCTGGACGACGGCACGCTCGCCGCGCTCCTGGTCGCCGTCAACTCCCTTGTCCTCGCCGACCAGTTGGAGACCGCGGCCTTCTGGTGCGGGACCCTCCTGGCGGAGGCCGCCGAGCGGCGCGCCCCCATGTGGCAGGCGCTGCTCGCCTCCGCCAAGGGCCGCATCGAGCTGCGCGCGGGCGGGCTGCTCGCCGCCCAGGAGTCGGCGCGCACGGCGCTCGCCCTGGTCCCCGCCGACGGCTGGGGCGTGTCCGTCGCCTCGCCGCTGGCCACCGCCGTGTTCGCCAAGACCGCGATGGGCCGGCTCGACGAGGCGGCCGCCCAGCTGAGCGTCCCCGTACCCGACCCGGCGTTCCAGACCCCCGACGGACTGCTCTATCTGCGGGCCCGAGGTCACTACTACCTCGCCGCGGGCCGCCCCTATGCCGCGCTCGACGACTTCCTCACCTGCGGGGACCTCATGACCCGCTGGGAGCTGGACCTGCCCGCGCTGGTGCCCTGGCGCACCGACGCGGCCGAGGCCCATCTGTCGCTGGGCGACGACGACCGCGCGCGGGCCCTGGCCGAGGAGCAGCTGGCCCTGTTCGGCCGGGACAGCGGCTGGGTGCGCGCCGTCTCGCTGCGGGTCCTGGCGGGCGCCCTCCGGGCCGGGCACCGCCCGCCGCTCCTCGGCGAGGCCGTCGAGATCCTGCGGGACCGCGGTCATCGGCTCGAACTGGTCCGCGCGACCGAGGAGTTGGCCCGCGCGCAGCGCGAACTCGGCAAGACCGGCCAGGCGCGGGCCCTGGCCCGCAAGGCGCAGCAGCTGGCGGAGGAGTGCGGTGTGCCCGTGCCCCGGATGCCGCACACGGCCGACACCGGCAGCCCGCACCCCGCGGAACAGCCGTGGTCGTCCGGGAACCGCCGACATCCCGACGAACTCAGCAACGCCGAACTGCGTGTGGCCACGCTCGCCGTCCGTGGCCACACCAACCGCCAGATCGCCGACAAGCTGTGCATCACGATCAGCACCGTCGAGCAGCACCTGACCCGTGCCTACCGCAAGCTCGACGTCCAGCGGCGCGCGGACCTCGCGGCCAAGCTCGGCCCCCTCGCCGGGCCGGGCGGCCGCGAGGGGCCCGCGACGCACGACGCCGGCGACCGGATGCACGTGTGCTAGGCGGTGGCGGAGCACCGCCCCGGCGGGACCGAGGATCAGGAGGACGTCGGTCATGTGTCCGTCTCCCCGTTGGTGACCACGGCCGGATCTCCTTGTCGTCGCGATGGGCCCTGTGCGGCAGTCGCGGTGGCGATTCCGTTTCTACGCGCCCTCCGGTCACACGGCGGTCCGAAGATCTGTGACCGATGCACAGGAATGTCCGTGTCCGGCGGTACGCTGCACGGATCCGGGGGACGCTGTGACCGGTATGTGACGGGGGATCGGGCAACGTGGTTCGTCATGATCGGTTCGCGTAGCCCCTTCCCCCCGCCCGTGACATGGCCGGCGAGGGGTGGGCGATGAGGGTA
This sequence comes from Streptomyces silaceus, assembly GCF_001419745.1. Taxonomy (GTDB): domain Bacteria; phylum Actinomycetota; class Actinomycetes; order Streptomycetales; family Streptomycetaceae; genus Streptomyces; species Streptomyces silaceus. Next base: position 4,090 of record NZ_LIRJ01000053.1, read on the forward strand.
CTGGTGGTCGAGGACCACACCGAACTCGCACAGTCGGTGGCGCGCGTGCTGCGCCGCGAAGGCATGGCGGTCGACGTCGTCCACGACGGCGCGGACGCCCTGGAGCGCACCTCCGTGTTCGAGTACGACGTGGTCGTGCTGGACCGCGACCTGCCCGGGGTGCACGGCGACGAGGTCTGCAGCAGACTGGCCGAACAGCCCTTGCAGGCAAGGGTGTTGATGCTCACCGCGTCCGGCACGATCGCCCACCGCGTGGAGGGCTTCAGCCTCGGCGCGGACGACTACCTCCCCAAGCCGTTCGCGTACGCCGAGCTGGTCGCCCGCATCAGGGCGCTGGCCCGGCGCTCGCAGCCCGCGCTGCCGCCGGTGCTCGTCCGCGGCGACCTCAGGCTCGACCCGGGGCAGCGGATCGCCTCGCGGGCGGGGGAGCGACTGCCGCTCACGCCCAAGGAGTTCGCGGTCCTGGAGTACCTGCTCGCGGCCCAGGGACGGGTCGTGTCGGCCGAGGAACTCCTGGAGCGCGTGTGGGACGAGGCGACGGACCCGTTCACCACCACCGTCAAGGCGACGATCAACCGCCTGCGGCCCAAGCTCGGCAACCCGCCCGTCATCGAGACCATTCCTCGGGGCGGCTACCGGATTTGAGGGACCCATGCGCCTGCCCTCGCTCGCCACCCCGGCCCGCACACGGACACACCGGCTGCTGCCCCGACGGGTGGGTGTCCGCCTCACGCTCCTCTACGGGGTGCTGTTCGTCGTCTCCGGCGCGGTCCTGCTCGGGATCACCTACCTGCTGGTCGCCGGGGCCTCGGGGAGCCGCGTCCTGGTCGAGGACCCCGGCGGCCGGGGCGTCCCGCGGGCCGACGGCGGCCTCCTGCCGGACGCGGGAGCACCCGGACCGGGGCCCAGGCCCGGCGACGTCACCCGGCAACTCACCGAGCAGGCCGCCCGCCAGCACGCGGCCAACCTGCGGGAACTCCTCGTGCAGTCCGGGATCGCGCTGGCCGTCATGGTGGTGGTCTCGGTCGTGCTCGGCTGGCTCATCGCCCACCGCGTGCTGCGCCCCCTGCGGACGATGACCGGCACCATCCGGCGCATCTCGGCCGACAACATCCACGAACGGCTCGCCGTCACCGGGCCCGCCGACGAACTCAAGGACCTCGCCGACACCGTCGACGGACTCCTCGGCCGCCTGGAGACGGCCCTCGACGCCCACCGGCGCTTCGTCGCCAACGCGGCCCACGAACTGCGCACCCCGCTCACCCTGGAACACGCGCTTCTGGAGGAGTCACTCATCGACCGCGACGCCACCACCGAATCCTTCCGGGCCAACTTCGAACGCCTCCTGGAGATCAGCGAGCAGCAGGCCCGCCTCCTGGAGTCGCTGCTCGCGCTCGCCGGCAGCCAACGCGGCCTGGACCGCCGGGAAGTGCTCGACCTGGCTCTCGTCGCCGAGCAGGTCGTGGGGTCCGCGGGCCCGGAGATCGCCCGGCGCGGACTGCGGGCGGACACCGCGATGGGACCGGCGGCCCTGCTGGGCGACCCCGGCCTCGTCCAGCGTCTCGTGTCCGACCTCGTCGACAACGCCGTACGCCACAACCTCCCCGGCGGCCGGCTGGAGTTGGCGACCGGCAGCCGGGGCGGGCGCGCCGTCCTCGCGGTGTCCAACACCGGGCCCCCGGTCCCGCCGGATCACGTCGAGCGGCTCTTCGAACCCTTCCAGCGGCTCGGCCGCACGGCGGCCGAAGGGCACCACGGACTCGGGCTCTCGATCGTCCACGCCGTGGCCGCCGCCCACGACGCGGTGATCAGCGCGGCCTCCCGGCCGGGCGGCGGACTCGCGGTGGAAGTCGTCTTTCCGCCGTGCGCCCCATATTCCGGTGAGCATGGCACGGATATTGCGCAGTTGGACAATGTTGCCGGACTGCGTTGAGGAAAACCCGGGGCGCTTCTACGGTGGTCGCCTGATGAATGCGCTCGCACATGTGTGAACGGAATGCGCCCCGCGCGACGGATTCCCCCATCCGCTCGACGGATTCTCCCGATCCGTCCATTCCGTGGACGCCGCAGGACCGCACCTTTCGGTGATCGACCGCTGGTACGCGGCCCGGTAGGGGTGGCTAGGGGTGGCGGAACCGGTGGCGCGCCACGAGTGAGGGGTACCCGTCCAGAAAGCCCGTTGTTAGGGTGAACGTGCTCGGTTAACGGGGGATTTCCTCTCCCGACCGGGCCGGCACGGATTCCCGTGGAAGGGGCAGGGGTGCCACGTGCGGGTGCTTTTCTGTAATCCGACGAGACGTTCGGCGCGGATTCATAGCGGTGGTTGAAGACGGCGAAGGTGCACAACTGCGCGCTGCACCCTTCGCCGTTCCGGGAGAACACGCCTGCGGCGCGCGCAACGCATTCATTCAGGGGCCCTCGACCAAGGGCGAACGCGTACGTGGCGCATCCCATCGACATACTCCTCCGGGAGTCGCCGCCGGGCCGGACCGCCCGGCGGCCGCGGGAGGGGCGCGGCGGTGTGGCGTGAGCCGTTCGGTGTGCCGGGACGCACACACGGGGGACAACAGAGCTCGAGGGGGAGTTGAGTTGGCAACACCTGGGCACGCACAGATCGACCAGCTTATGGTCGTCGAAGTCGAGATCGGCTCGCTGTCGACGGCAGGTTCACCACGCACGTCCGGAGTCGATCCGGAGCACGTCGAGGCACTGGCGGTCGTGCAGACCCCGCTGCCGCCCATCACCGTGCACCGTCCGACGATGCGGGTCATCGACGGTCTGCACCGGCTGCGCGCCGCCGAACTCCGGGGGCACAGCAAGATCGCGGTGAAGTACTTCGACGGGCCGGAGGCCGACGCCTTCGTGCTCGCCGTCGAGTCCAACGTCACGCACGGCCTGCCGTTGACCGCGGCGGACCGCAAGCGCGCGGCCGCACGCATCATCGCCTCCCATCCGCAGTGGTCGGACCGCATGATCGCCTCGGTCAGCGGCATCGCCCCCGGCACCGTCGCGGACATCCGCAGACGTGCCCCGGGCGGCCGCACGGGCGAGTCGAGCCGCATCGGCCACGACGGCCGGGTCCGCCCCATCAACGGCGCCGAGGGGCGCAGGCTCGCGAGCGAGCTGATCGCACAGAACCCCGGCCTGTCGCTGCGCCAGGTCGCCCGCGTCGCCTCGATCTCGCCGGAGACGGTACGGGACGTGCGCAACCGCATGATGCGGGGCGAGGACCCGGTGACGCGGCGCGGGAAGCAGTCGCACGGCGCGGACCGGGTCCCCGCCGTACCCGCCCCGCGCGTGGGCCGGCCCTCCGCCGTCCCCGACCGGGACACGGCCGCGGAGCGGGCCGCCGCCGTCCAGCGGCTCAAGGCCGACCCGGCGCTGCGCTTCAGCGAGATCGGCCGCACGCTGCTGCGGCTGCTCAACATCCACACGATCAGCATGGAGGAGTGGGACCAGATCATCGACAAGGTGCCGCCGCACTGCCGGGGCATCGTGGCCTACCTCGCCGCCGAGAGCGCCGAGATGTGGACGGAGGTGGCGATGCGGGTGCAGAGCAAGGTCGCGGAGACGGCGTAGCGGGCGCCCGGTCCCGGGACGCACCACCCCGGGACCGGGCCGCCGCCGTGCCCCACGGGGGGTGACACGGCGGCGGCCCGGCCGTCCAAGTGGGCCATTGCCCGGTTGGACGACGGGACCCGGGACGCGCCGTGCCCGACCGTCCCGCGCCCGCCCCGCCCGCGTCCACATGCGCGCGCAGGGGCCTCCGCCTAGCGTGGGCCCATGGAGCACGACCCGGCGGGGCACTGCCGCCGCGGACAGCAGGCCGGGGAGCCACCGAGCTGTTTCCTGGCGCTGTACGGGGCCGCGCTGCGCATGGGCTGCTTCGACTGGGACCTGGACGCGGGGCTCATGGTCATGGACGCCACCGCCCACGAGGTCTTCGACGTACGCCCCGACGAGTACGACAACCGGCCCGAGACCCTCGCCCTGCGCGTCCCGACCGTGGAGGGCCACCGTCTGGACGCGATCGTCGCGCACGCCCTGAAGGACGGCAGCAGGACGTACGGCGCGTACTTCCGCATCCGCCGCCGCAACGGCACCCTGCGCTGGACCCACACCCACGGCTGCATCGAGCGCGACGCCACGGGCCGCCCGCACCGCATCCTCGGCGTCGTCAGGGACGCCACCCAGGAGCTCGGCGACAGCCCGGCCAGGCCGCGCCGGTGGGCCGCCGACGAGGCCGAGCTGCGCCGGACGACGAGCATCGTCCAGAGCACCACGGCGGCGCTGGCCCACGCCCGCACCGTCCGGGACGTCATCGACGTGCTCAAGGACACCTACGGCCTCGCGCACCTGGGCGCGGCCAACCTCGTCATGGGCCTCGTCGAGGCCGGGCGGATCCGGCTGGTCGCCGAGGGCCCCGCGGGCAGCTATGTGCCGGGCACCCGCGTCACCCGCGTCGACGAGGCGTACCCGATGAGCGAGGTCGTCCGCACGCTCGCGCCCCGCTACATCGAGACCGCCGAGGACTTCGCCGAGTCCTACCCGCTGCTGTGGCCGCACATCGACGAGCTCGGCATCACCGCGGCCGCGTATCTCCCGCTGATCGCCCAGGGCCGCGTCATCGGCGTCCTCGGCCTGCTCTACCAGGAGAAGACCGGCTTCGAGGAGGACGAACGCAACCTCCTGGTCGCGCTGAGCAGCAGCATCGCCCAGAGCCTGCAGCGTGCCATGTTCTACGAGCAGGAGAAGGACCTCGCCCAGGGGCTCCAGCAGGCCATGCTGCCGCGCAGCATCCCCGGCGTGCCCGGCGCGGAGATCGCGGTGCGCTACCGCTCCGCGGCGCTCGGCCGGGACATCGGCGGCGACTGGTACGACGTGATCCCGCTGCCCGGCGGCCGCCTCGGCGCCGTCATCGGCGACGTCCAGGGCCACGACACCCACGCCGCCGCCGTCATGGGCCAGCTCCGCATCGTGCTGCGCGCCTACGCCGCCGAGGGGCACACCCCCGCCACCGTCATGGCCCGGGCCTCCGGCTTCCTGCACGAGCTGGACACCGAGCGCTTCGCGACCTGCCTGTACGCGGAGGCGGACCTGTCGACGGGCGTCGTGCAGTTCGTCCGGGCCGGCCACATCGACCCCCTGGTGCAGCTCACCGACGGCTCCTGCCGCCGCGTGCCCGTCGACGGCGGCCTGCCGCTCGGCCTGTCCGCCGAGTTCGGGCGGCTCGACTACCCCGTCACCACCCTCGAACTCGACCCGGGCCAGACCCTGCTGCTCTGCACCGACGGCCTCGTCGAGGAGCCGGGCGCCGACCTCGACGACGGCATGCGGGTCCTCGCCCAGCTCGCCGCCACCGGCCCCCGCGACCTCCAGCAGCTCGCCGACCGGCTCTGCGGCGTCGTCGACGGCCGGGGCGGGGACGACGACGCCGCGCTGCTCCTGATGCGCCGCCGCATGATCGACGCGCCGCAGTCGGGCGGCCGCCTCCAGCAGCACGTCGCGCCGAGCGACCCGGAGGCGCTGGCGGAGGCCCGGCACATGATCAGGGCCGCGGTGCGCGCCTGGGGCGCGGGCGAGCGCGCCGACGAGATCGAACTGGTCGCCGACGAGGTCATCACCAACGCGCTGATGCACACCGACGGCTCCGCGATCGTGACCCTGCGGGTGCTCACCGGCGCCGACCGGCGGCTGCGGGTGGACGTCGAGGACTCCTCCAGCGCCCTGCCGCGCCGCAGGGACGCCGGCGAGTCCGGGGTCTCGGGCCGTGGCCTGCTCCTGGTGGACCGGCTCGCGGACGTGTGGGGCGTGGACGCGCGCGGCAGCGGCAAGTGCGTGTGGTGCGAGTTCGTCGTGCCCGTGAGGAACCCGCGGAGCTGAGAGGAAGCGATGCCCGAACTGCCCGAAGTGGAGGCCCTGCGCGGCTTCCTGACGGACCATCTGGGCGGCCTGGGGATCGCGCGCGTGCTGCCCGCCGCGGTGAGCGTCCTCAAGACGTACGACCCGCCGCTCGCCGCCCTGGAGGGCCGCACCGTGACGGGCGTGGCCCGGCACGGCAAGTTCCTCGACGTCGACGCCGACGGACTGCACCTGGTCACGCACCTGGCCCGGGCCGGCTGGCTGCACTGGAAGGACCGGCTGCCGGACGGCGCCCCACGGCCCGGCAAGGGCCCGCTGGCGCTCCGCGTGGCCCTGGAGACCGGGGCGGGCTTCGACCTCACGGAGGCGGGCACGCAGAAGCGCCTCGCGGTGTACGTCACCGAGGCGCCGGAGCGGATCCCGGGCATCGCCCGCCTCGGCCCCGACCCGCTGGCACCCGACTTCGACGAGGAGCGCTTCGCGGGGCTCCTGGCGGGCGAACGGCGGCAGATCAAGGGGGCGTTGCGCGACCAGAGCCTGATCGCGGGCATCGGGAACGCGTACAGCGACGAGATCCTGCACGCGGCCCGCATGTCCCCGTACAAGCGCACGTCGAGTCTCACGAAGGAGGAGGTCCATGGGCTGCATGTGGCGTTGCTGGCTACGCTGACCGAGGCGGTGGAGCGCTCGCGCGGAGTCGCGGCGGGCCGTCTCAAGGCGGAGAAGAAGAGCGGCCTGCGCGTGCACGGCCGCACCGGCGAGCCGTGCCCCGTGTGCGGCGACACGATCAGGGAGGTGTCCTTCGCCGACTCGTCCCTCCAGTACTGCCCGACCTGCCAGACGGGCGGCAAGCCCCTCGCGGACCGGCGGATGTCGCGGCTGCTGAAGTAGCGGGCGGCGGCTAGGGCCGCGGCAGCGTCAGCAGCCGCTTTCCGTCGGCCGTCCGCACCTCGTACCGCTCGGTCCGCGCCGGGCGCAGGGCCGCCACGCCCCAGGTCCGCACGGTCCCCGCGGGGGCCCGCCACGTCGTGACGGTCTGCTCGGACCCGTCGGTGGCGACGGCGACCAGCTCACAGACCCACCCCGAGGCGCCCGGGTCCCGCACGGTCAGCCCGACCTCCGTGCCCCAGGCCCGGTCGTGCGCGGTCAGCGTGGCGTGCATCCCGCCCTCCTGGGCGCTCACCCGTGTCGCCGGGCCGCCTCCGTGCGCCGTGACCACCGACACGGCGGGCGCGCCGACGGCGAGCAGCACGGCGGCGGCGACCGCGCCCAGCGACCGCCTGCGCCGCGCCGCGCGCAGCCGCCCGGTCTCGCGCAGCAGCCGGTCGAGCAGCCCGGGGCCCGGCACGGCGACCGGTGTCCCGCGCCCGAACCGCGTCAACGTCTGCGCGGTGGAGGCCAGTTCGTCCAGGGCGAGGAGGCAGGCCGGGCACCCCGAGAGATGGTCCTCGAACCGGAACGCGTCCGCGGGGTCGAGGACGCCCAGCGCGTAGGCGCCTGCGTCGCGGTGCCGCTCCTGGGGCCTCATGGCGTTCCTTGTCGGTGAGGGTGTCGCTTGCCCTCCGGTACGCAGCGGACCGCCGAATCACTCAAGGTGCCGCGTGGTGCGCCGGAACACCGGCACGGCCGCGCCTCAGAAGAGATGGATCGCCAGATGCCCGAGCGGCAGGCCGAGGCGCCACGCGGGTGTCCACACCTTCGGCCCGTCCTCCTCGCCGGGGACGGGCGCGCCGCCGGGCACCGCGTCCAGGTCGGGCGCGAGCAGCTCGGTCTCCTCCAGCCAGCGCCAGGCCAGCTCGGCGAGGGCCAGGTCGGGCGGGGTGGCGCCGGTGTCCGCGGCGTCCGCCGTGAGCAGCGCCATCCGCTCGCGGACCCAGTCCTGCCACGGCTGGTCGTACGCCGTCAGCGACAGCCACGTCTCCAGCTGGGAGACCACGCGGATTCCGGACAGCTCGCCGCCGCTGTCCGCCAGGAAGATCGTGAGCGCGAGGGCGTCGCGCCCCGCGCGGTACTCGAAGGACGTGGGCGGCATCAGATCGCCGGTGCGCAGGAGCTCGTCCGCGATGTACTCGGCGTACAACCACGCCATCGGCACGGTCAGTTCGCCGTCCTGGGGGCCCTCGGTGTTCCTTCTGCTCTCGTGCCGCATCCCGCTCCGCCTTCCTCCGGACCGTGCGCGTCACCGGCCTCTGGCCCCCCACTCCGGCACACGGATGAGGACAGCCGATTACTGAACGGGGGTCCCGAGCAAGGCGCTTTGCCGAGCCTTGACCCGGGCCGCGGTTTCACCGCAGGTGGGCGGTGTTGTGTTGTTCGCGTCACAGGGTCAATCATTTGACTCCGTTTCAGGGACTCTGGCGGCATTGATCCTTGATTGGCCGATAGCTCCGCATGTGGATTCGTCTGGCCGAATATCGCCCCATCCACGGAGCCTGATCGATGACGCAGCGCGCACGGATTGCACGGCACACACGGACCACCCCCACCCCAGGAACCCCACGTCGGACAGCGCGTCCGGCGACGGCCGCGGCGGCCCTCCTGGTCGCCGGTCTCACCGCGACCACGGCCTGCTCGGCCGCCCCGGACACGGCGGAACACAAGCCCGCCCAGCCTCCCGCATCACACGGGACACCGCACCGCGTCCCTTCGGGACCGGCTCCGGCCCACTCCCCGGCGGGCGGCGGCGCCGCGGGTCCGCGCCCCTTCACCCTCGCCGCCTCCGGCGACGTCCTGCCGCACTCCTCGATCATCCGCAGGGCCCAGGCCGACGCGGGCGGCGACGGCTACGACTTCGCGCCGATGCTCGCGGGCGCCAAGCCGGTCATCTCCAAGGCCGACCTGGCGATCTGCCACATGGAGACGGTCTACGGCGCGGACGGCGACTACAGCGGCTACCCGTCCTTCAAGTCCCCGCCCCAGGTCGCCCGCGCCCTCAAGGCCACCGGGTACGACTCCTGCTCCACCGCCTCCAACCACACCCTGGACGCCGGCGCGGCGGGCGTGCGCCGCACCCTGGACGCCCTCGACAAGGCGGGTGTCAAGCACGCGGGCTCGGCGCGTTCGGCCGCGGAGGACAAGGAGCCGGCGTGGCTGCGGGCGGGCGGCGCGAAGGTCGCCCAGCTCGCGTACACCTACGGCACGAACGGCTACCCGCTGCCGCAGGGCAAGCCCTGGACCGTCGACCTCATGCGCCGCGACAAGATCATCGCGGATGCCCGCGCGGCCCGGAAGGCGGGTGCCGACGTCGTGGTCGTCAGCCTGCACTGGGGCACGGAGTGGCAGGACGCGCCGGACCGTCAGCAGCTGACCCTCGGCAAGCAGCTCACGGCCTCGCGCACGGCGGGCCGCCCGGACATCGACCTGATCCTCGGCACGCACGCGCACGTCCCCCAGGCCTACGAGAAGGTGGGCGGCCGCGGTGGCACGTGGGTGATCTACGGCATGGGCGACCAGATCGCCGGCGACATGATCAACCACGACGGCGCCCACGACCCGCGCGGCAACCAGGGCAGCATCGGCCGCTTCACCTTCAGCCCGCCCGCGCGCCCCGGCGCCCGCTGGGAGGTGACGAAGGCCGAGTTCCTCCCGATGTGGTTCAACACGGACTCCGGCCGCGTCGTGAACCTCAACCGCGCGCTGGAGCGCGGCGCGGAGGTGGGCGGCATCCGTGACCGCATCCGCCGCGTGGTCCTGAGCAGGGGAGCGGGGGCGAGTGGACTCGTGATGGGGAAGTAGCCCCCGGCCGGAGCGGGACCGGGCCGTCGTGGGGCGGGCGGCACCCCGCCCCACGACGGCCGCCTCAGACCTCTTCCCTGGCGTCGATCCGCAGCAGCAGGCCCCGCCCCGGTGCCACCGGGACGGGCTCGCCGGGCGCGAACCTCCGCTCGGGCTGGAAGCCCTCGATCGCGGGCGCGTACGCCGCGACGGGCCGTCCGTCGTCCGTGGTGAGGGTGACGTCCACCGGGTCCGGCGCCCAGGAGGCGAGCGCGGTCGCCGTGCCGCCGGGGCCCCGCCACGTCGTCGCGAGGACGGCGTCATGACCCGTGCGCACCGGCGGCTCGTCCGTCCACCAGCCCGTCATCTCGGCCTCCGGCAGCCGCAGTCGGTCGAAGGCCCGCCACAGCGGTCGTACGTCGGTCATCGGGGCCCGTGCCGTCATGCCGAAGACGAGACCGCGCCACGGATTGCCGCCGCCCTCCAGCATCTCGCCCATCAGACCGAACGGGATTCCGGAGATCTCGACGAGCCAGTAGGCCGGATCGGCGCCGTCCGCGCCGCCCTCCCCGTCGTAGTCGAACAGCTCGCCCAGCCAGAGCCGGTCCACGTACGGCAGCAGCTCCGCGTACAGATTGGCGCTCGACGCGAAGCCGTCCGCCTCCCGGAACTGGTTGCACGAGTGCAGGTCGACCAGCGGCGCCGAGTCCCCGGACCGGGCGAGCGCCTTGCGGACCCGCTTCATCGTGACCCTGTCGTACGCCACGTCGTCCAGGTAGAGCCCGTCCACGCCGACCACCCGGCGCAGCCGCTCGATGCCGCACACATAGGAGTTGTGCCAGCGCGAGTCGCCGGACGTGACCACGGCGACGTCGTCGACGTCGGACGCCACCCAGCCCGGGACGTAACTGCCGCCCATGTGCTCCTGGAGCCAGGCGTGCCCGCCACCGGGACCCGGCGAGAAGATCTCGTCGCCGAGCGCCGCCAGAACCGGCAACTCCGGTGTGTGCCGGGTCAGTTCGCGCACCGTGTCGTACACCTTCACGCGGACGCCGAGCCGGTGCGCCTCGTCGGTGTAGGCGCGCAGCGTCTCGGCGGCCAGCAGCGGGTCGTTGATGTACGGGTTGGGCGGTGTCGCGTGGTGCAGGTTCACGACGTTCGCGCCGTATGCCGCGACCTCCGCGGGCGTGGCGTACGCGTGGAAGTACCGCTCGCCGAGCTGGCGCGCCGGGTCGAGCGGCTTGAACGGCGTGAGCAGCAGCCGGAACTCGAAGCGGCGGCTCTCGCCCGCCCGCAGCCGCAGCGGCCCGCTGTACGCGGCCAGCGAGCGCACCCCGCCGGCCGTCCGCAGCCGCACCCCGCCCTGCCCGTCGCCCGCCCAGGAACGGGGTGTGGCCAGGGGCTTCTCGCGATAGTAGTTGGTGTTGAGCGGACGGGCGTAGTGCTCGTCGCGCAGTGAGAGCTGGAGTCCGGCCGCCGGGTCGCCCAGCCAGAAGGCGTCCTGGTTCCGGGTGGCGGTGTCCCACGTCCAGTCGTACGCCGCCGGGCACGCGCGGCCGGTCAGGCCGAGCCCCATCGCGTACCGCGCGACGTCCTCGCGCACCGGCACGTCCAGCGTCACGTCGAGCTCGGTGTCGGCGGTGGCCTCGACGGTGGCGCGCAGCACGAGGAAGCCGTCGGCCTCCAACTCGCCCTCGGTGCGCACCAGTACGTCCGCTCCGGTGGCCCGCGTCGACCAGCGCACACGGGCCGGTCCCGGCTGGTCGAGGGCGAGCGGTCCGTGGTCCAGGGGCCGGCCCACGTCGAACGCGAGCGGCGCGGCGAGCAGCTCGCGCTCGGGTCCGTCGGCGCGCGTCACGGACGGCGTGAAGGTGGAGGCGATCCGGTGGGGGAGGCCGTCGGGCCCGAGCTCGACCGTGCGGCCGAGGAGCGCGAGCCGATGCCCGTCGGCCTTCACGGGAGCGAACGGCGGGACCACCTCGTCGTCCTGGGCGAACGTCGAGTCCAGCCAGCGCAGCCGGGCCAGGCGCCCCGGTTCCCCCGCGCCGTGCCCGGCGACGGAGGCCTCGTCGACCGTCAGGAGGAGCGGCAGCACCCGCTCGGGACCGCCGTCCGTGTGGACGGCGATCTCCCCCTCGTACCGTCCGGGCCGCGCCCGCTCGGGTACGTCCACGCCCAGCCACAGTGCCGTCACCCCGCCCGCCGCGACGTCCACGCGCCGCTCGAAGGCGTCGCCCCGCGCGTCGATGCCGCCCGTGCTCGGGCACCGCACCGCGAAGGGCAGCCCACGCACCTCGGCCCGCACGCCGGCGAGGTCGGTCAGCGCGTATACGCCGACCTGGAGGGCGTAGAACTCGCCGCGGTCCGCGGTGCCCGCGAACGGCGCGCCGGGCGTGGCCCGCGCCCAGCGCGCGGGCAGCCGGCCGTAGCGGCCCAGCGGATGGGCCCGGTCCTCGCCGAACAGCAGGAACGGCTCGCCGCGGTGGGCCTGCCGGAGCGCCTCGCACTCCTCGGCGGTCGCCGCGAAGCCCAGCGGCGCGAACGAGTCGACCGCGCTCGCCGCCTCGTAGCGGAACGCCTCGGCGCGGGGGAGTGCCGCCCAGCCCCCGGCGGATCCGGTCAGACCGCAGCGGTGCGCCCAGCCGGGGTCGGCGGTCCGGGTGGCGGGGCGGTAGACGGCCTGCGGGTAGTACGGCTTGCCCGTGTGCGCGTAGGGCAGATAGTGCACCGCGTACGCGCCGGGGCCCTCCACCGGCTCGAAGGCGATCCGGCCGCGCTCCTCGGTCACCTCCAGGGCGACCGTGTTGTGCACCCGCAGCCCCGACGGGGCGAGGACGATCACGTCCACGTCGCCCGTGACGGAACGTACGCTCACGTCCTGCCGCCGCCACGGCAGTTCGGCCGCGACGGCCGGGGCCGCGGCGCGCACGTCCACCAGGAGGCGATGATTTCCGTAGACGTCCTGATCCCAGATGCCGACGCCGCACTCCAGCTCGGGATGGCCGGCCCGCGGTTCTGTCCCACCCATCTGTGCTCCCCAAGGGCGCTGTTTATTAGGTAAGTTTCTCAATCGCTCCGGGTCACCCTGAGAGCAACCGATCTTGCTGTCAAGGGGGAGGGCCCCATGAGCGGATCCATCGGCGGACCCACGAGCGGGGATCCGTCCCTGCTGAGACGTCTGAACGCGGCGGCCGCCCTGCGCGTGCTGCGCGAGCGCGACGAGACCACCGTGCCCGAGCTGGCCGCGCTGATCGGCGTCTCGCGGCCCACGGCCCAGGACCTGACCTCGCAACTCCTGCGCGAGGGACGGCTCGTGGAGCTGACGCCGGGCAGTGGAAGCGTGGGCAGGCCGGCCCGCAGATTCCGCTTCCGCGCGGAGGCGGGCCATGTCCTCGGCGTCGACATCGGCGCCCACAAGGTGCTGGTGCTCGCCGCCGACCTGCTCGGCCGCCCGGTCGCCGCGCACCGCGTCGCCGTCACGCCCGACCTGCCCGCCCGCGAGCGGCTCGACGCCGTGCGCACGGCGATCGCCGGGTGCCTGGCCGGGCCGGAGGCCGCCGGCGTCCGGCCGCTCGCCACCGGGGTCGGCACCAGCGGCATGGTCGACCCCGAGGGGCGCGTCGCGGTCAGCGACTCGCTGCCCGAGTGGACCGGCCTCGACCTGGCCCGCGAGCTCTCCGACGCGGCGCACGGCCCCGTGGTCGTCGGCAACGACATCCAGCTGGCCACCCTCGCCGAGTGCACCGGCGGCGTCAGCGTCGACGTGCGCGACTGCGTCTACCTCTACGTCGGAAACCGCCTCGGCATCGGTCTGTGGCTGCGCGGCGAACTCCACCGCGGCCACCACTCGGCCGCCGGTGAAATGGTCGCCGGGGACGGCTGGGAACTCTCCTACCAGCGGCTTCTCGACTGGTTCGCCGGTCACCAGGGCGCCGAGCGGCCCACCCGGGAGAACGCCGCGCGCGCCGTCGTCACCGCCGCGGCCGCGGGCGACGGCGGCGCCCGCTACACCCTGCGCGCCTTCGCCGAGTGCCTGGCCGACAGCCTCACCCGCCACGTCGCCGTGCTCGATCCACGGGCGGTCGTGCTCGGCGGCGGCATCTCCCGCGCGGGCGCCCTGCTCAGCGAGCCGTTCGCCCGGCGCCTCGCCGAGCGCTGCCCGCACGCGCCCGAGGTGCGCACCTCCGCGCTCGGCGAGGAATCGACCGCAATCGGGGCAGCCCGTCTCGCACTGGACCTCCTGGAACAGAGGGAACACTCCGCCCGCGCCGCGCAGAAAAGTCCAACCCCTTAGGACTCGCAGGTGGTTGACGGGGGCCGACGGCCCTTCCATGATGTGGCTCACTTTCGGCAAGTTGGCTTCTAAATTCGGCCCCAGGGCCGCCGGGAAGCCCGCTGCCGGTGTGCCCCCATTCCGTCGTGCCGCCTGGCCAGGGAGAACGAGTGACATCCCCTGCAACGCGACGCAGGCCCCAGGCCGCGTCACCGCCCGCGTCCGTGAAGAAGTCGTCGTCGAAGTCCCCCGAGGGCAAACCCGCTGCGGAGCTGCGCATGCGCGCGCCGCTGCGGGCCCGGCTGCGCAACAACTGGGTGATGCTCGCGCTCATGGCGCCGGGCGTGCTGTTCTTCATCGGGTTCTTCTACGTCCCGATGCTCGGCAACGTCATCGCCTTCCAGGACTACCAGCCCTTCATCGGCTTCAAGGACAGCCCGCTCGTCGGCCTCGCCAACTTCCAGGAGCTGTTCGCCGATCCGGCGTTCTGGGAGGCGATCCGCAACACGCTGGCCTTCGCCGCCCTCCAGCTGATCTTCTTCTTCCCCGCGCCGCTGGCCCTCGCGCTGCTGATCAACAGCCTGATCAGCCCGCGCGTCAAGAAGTTCGTGCAGAGCGTCGTCTATCTGCCGCACTTCATCTCCTGGGTCCTCGTCGTCGCGCTCTTCCAGCAGGTCCTCGGCGGCGCGGGCCTGTTCAGCAACTACCTGCGCGACCACGGCATGTCACCGCTGGAGGTGATGAGCGACCCCAGCACCTTCCCGCTGCTGATCACGGGCCAGGTGATCTGGAAGGACATCGGCTGGGGGATGATCATCTATCTGGCGGCGCTCGCCAACGTCGACCAGAGCCTGTACGAGTCGGCGGCCGTCGACGGCGCCGGACGCCGGCGCCGCATGTGGCACGTCACGCTGCCCGCCGTGCGCGGCGTCACGATCATGCTGCTCGTGCTCCGCCTCGGCGATGTGCTCTCCGTCGGCTTCGAGCAGTTCCTGCTCCAGCGCGACGCGGTCGGGGCACGCGCGGCGGAGGTCCTCGACACCTACATCTATTACCACGGCGTCGTCTACGGCGACTGGGGCGTCGGCGCCGCGGCCGGCCTGGTCAAGGGAGTCGTCGGGGCCTTGATGATCTGGGGCGCCAACAAGGTCGCCCACGCCTTCGGAGAGCACGGGGTGTACAGCAAATGAGCAGCTTCGGATTCCCCCTGCGCGCCAAGAGGGAGCGGATACGCGAGGAGCGGCCCGTCTGGGAGGAGCCGCCGACGAAGATCGGCTCCGCCGCGAAGGCCGTCGTCATCACCGTCATCTGCGCCGTGATGATCCTGCCGTTCCTGACGGTCCTCTCCACGAGCCTCGCCTCCCGCGAGGAGATCACCGAGTCCGGCGGCTTCGTCCTCTTCCCCACGGACCCGACCCTGGAGGCGTACCGCACGATCCTCTCCGGCGGCATCGTCTCCCGCGCGGTGATCGTGAGCGTCCTGATCACCTTCGTCGGCACGGCCCTCTCGCTCCTGACGACGATCGCCCTCGCCTACGCCCTGAGCAAGCGGGACGTCCCCGGCAGCAAGCCGGTCCTCCTGATGGTCCTGTTCACGCTGCTGTTCGCGCCGGGCATGGTCCCGATGTACGTGGTCGTCAAGGAACTCGGACTCCTCGACTCCTACTGGTCGTTGATCCTGCCGGTCCTCATCAACGCGTTCAACCTCGTCGTCCTGCGCGCGTTCTTCATGAACATCCCCGACGAGCTCTACCAGGCGGCCCGCATCGACGGCGCGGGCGACTGGCGGATCCTGACCCGCATCGTGCTGCCGCTCTCCAAGGGGGTCGTCGCCGTGGTCGGCCTGTTCTACGCGGTGACGTACTGGAACGCCTTCTTCAACGCGATGCTCTACCTCAACGACTCCGGCAAGTGGCCCATCCAGCTGGTCCTGCGCACCTACGTCGTCCAGAACAAGTCCATGACGGCGGATCAGCTGGGCATCGCCAACATGCCGCCGCAGCAGTCCCTGTCCATGGCCGTGGTCATGCTCGCGCTGCTGCCGATCCTGGCGCTCTTCCCCTTCCTGCAGAAGTACTTCACCAAGGGCGTGCTCACCGGCGCCATCAAGGGCTGAGCCCTTCCCCTCCTTCCCACGCGCAGCCCCCGCCTCTTCCCTGCCGACCCGACCCGCGGAGATTCCCCATGCCTGGCATGTCCCGACGCACGTTCCTGAGCCTGTCCACCGCCGTCGCCGCGGGCGCGGCCGCCACCTCCCTGACGGGCTGCGGCTCGTCCGCCACGAAGACGGGCGAGGCGGCGTCCGCGAAGGTGAAGCTGCCTTCCTACGTGCCCTTCGGCAAGGTCAAGCCGGACCTCGCGCCGAACGCGAAGGGCCTGTCGGCCGGCTTCCTCTCCTACCCCGAGGAACTGGTCCGCAGCGTCGCCAGGACACCCGGCGACGGCTCGAAGATCACCATGCTCACGGAGATCTGGACCCAGCCGCCGACCCCCAAGGACTCCAACGCGTACTGGAAGAAGCTCGACAAGGAACTCGGCGTCGAGCTGACCGCGATCCTCGGCACCGACCCCGGCTACGAGGAGAAGTTCTCCGCGACGGTCGCGGGCGGCGACCTGCCCGACCTGCTGTGGATCCCGCCCAACCAGGGCATCCAGCACATCGCCGAACTGCTCGAGGCCAAGTGCGCGGACATCACCGAGTATGTGTCGGGCGACGCGGTGAAGAAGTACCCGAACCTCGCCGCGATGACCCCCGCCCACTGGAAGACCGCGGTCGTCAACGGCAAGATCTGGGGCGCGCCCGTGCCCTACCCGGCGCTCGGCCAGGTCTACGGCGGCAACCCGAACGTGTGGGAGAAGGCGGACGGCATCCAGTCCTCCGGCCCCGAGGAGTTCCTGGACAAGTGCAAGGAGGTCACCGGCGGCAAGACCTGGGCCCTCGAACCGATCTACGTGAACGCGGCCAGTGTGCTCAGCCAGTGTTTCGGCGCCCCCAACAAGTGGCGCCGCAACAAGGACGGTTCGCTCACCTGGTTCCAGGACACCGACGAGTATGAGGCGGCCCTCGACTTCGTCATCAAGCTGAAGAAGGCCGGCGTCTTCTACCCGGGCAACCCCAAGATGGCCGACGCGTACATCAAGATGGCCCAGGGCGCGATCGGCGCGTGCGTCTTCGCCAACCCCTTCAACGCCCGCAAGGACACCCGCGTGCAGGATCCCGGCCTCGCCGCCGAGATCCTGATCCCCTTCGGCGCGGGCGGCCGCAAGCCCAACCACCACTACCACCTGGGCACCATCGGCTACACCGCAATCAAGAAGGGCGACGAGAAGCGGGTGCGCATGCTGCTGCGCGTCCTCGACTACCTGGCGGCGCCGTTCGGCAGCAAGGAGCGCGAGTTCCTGGAGTACGGCACCGAGGGCGAGGACTTCACGTACGACAAGAACGGCTTCCCGAGCCGCACCAAGCAGGGCAAGCAGCAGGTCGAGGGCCTCTACAGCGGCCTGATGACGTCGACGACCTCGCCGTTCTCGATCATCGCCTCCAGCTTCCCGGGCACCGACCGCGTCCAGGACGTCAAGGACGTGTACGCCGCCGAGCAGAAGCTCCTCGCGACCGCCGTGCGCAACCCGACGGTCGGCCACTACTCGGACGCGTACACCCAGCACTATGGGCGCATGTCCACCGAGGCGACCGACCTGGTCAACGACATCGTCAGCGGGCGCAAGAAGCTGAGCGAGTGGAAGCCGTTCTGGGCCGAGTGGAAGAACAAGGGCCTGGAGCAGATGGCCCGCGAGTTCCAGAAGTCCATCGAGCAGAGCTCCTGAGGCCCGTCACGCAGCGCCGCGCCTCACGCAGCGCCGCGCCTCACCCGGTGGTGTCGCGCGGCGCGTCGGCCGTCTCCGCCTTCGCCAGTTCCGACTTCCGGTAGGAGTACCCGAAGTAGACGACGAGGCCGATCACGAACCACACGGCGAACCGCACCCAGGTCTGCCACTCCAGGAACGTGATCAGCCAGATGGAGAAGATCACCCCGAGCGCCGGGACCACCGGCATGCCGGGGCAGCGGAAGGTGCGCGGCAGACCGGGCTGCTTGTAGCGCAGCACGATCACCGCGACGCACACCACGACGAACGCCAGCAGGATCCCGATGTTGGTGAGTTCGGCCGCCTCGCCGATCGGCAGGAACCCGGCGATGGCGGCCGAGGCGAACCCGACGATCCACGTCACGCGCGTCGGCACGTGCCGCGTCTCGTGCGTCTTGGCGAACCACTTGGGCAGCAGCCCGTCGCGGCTCATCGAGAACCACACGCGCGTGACGCCCAGCATGAAGGTGAACATCACGGTGAGGATGCCGATGATCGCGCCGACGGCGATGACGTCGGCGAGCCCGCCGAGCCCCACGGACTTGAACGCGCTGGAGAATCCGCTCTCCGGGTCGATGTCCGTGTAGCTCTGCATGCCGGTGAGCACCAGGCACGCCAGGACGTACAGCACCATCGAGATCGCCAGCGAGTAGAGGATCGCCTTCGGCATGTGGCGCTGGGCGTCCTTGGACTCCTCGGCGGCGGTGCTCATGGCGTCGTATCCGAAGACCGCGAAGAAGACGGTCGCCGCGCCCGTGAACGCGCCGCTCACGCCGAACGGGAAGAACGGCTCGTAGTTGCCGGTATTGATGTGGAAGAACCCGACGCCGATGACGACCAGCACGACGAGGACCTTCAGGACCACCACGACCATCTCGAAGCGCGCCGCGTTCTTGATGCCGAGGGTCAGCAGATACGCGATGAGCAGGCACAGCAGCGCCGCGAACAGGTCGACCCTGTGCCCGTCGCCCGTGCCGGGCGCCCCCAGCATCCACGTGGGCAGTTCGGCGCCCATGTCGTTGAGGAGGAAGTTGAAGTAGCCGGAGATGCCGATCGCGACCACCGCGACGATCGCCGTGTACTCCAGGAGCAGGTCCCAGCCGATGAACCAGCCGGCCAGCTCACCGAGCACCACATATCCGTAGGTGTAAGCGGACCCCGCCTTCGGGATCATGCCCGCGAACTCGGCGTACGAGAACGCCGCCGCCGCGCTCGCGACACCCGCGATGAGGAACGAGATCAGGACCGCGGGCCCCGCCTTCTCGTTCGCGACGGTCCCCGCGAGCGTGAAGATGCCGGCGCCGATGATGCCGCCGACACCGATCGCGGTGAGCTGCCAGAGCCCGAGCGACCGGGCGAGTCCGCCGCCCGCCCCCGCCTCGCTCTCCTCGATGCGCTCGATGGGCTTGCGGCGCAGTACGCCCTGTCCCCTCCGGAGTCCCGCCATGAGCTCCACCTCTTCGCAGACGCCAGTCGGCCGATGGCGGATCATGATGGCCCAGCGGCGCCCCTGACGGAAGACGCCACACCCCTTGTGCGCGGCGCCGTGTCGGGTGCACCCGACTGCCTCAGCGGCGCGGGCCCCGAGTGGTCGAGGGCTGCGCGGTGGTCAGGGGACCACGGTGACCGGCCAGCGGCCCGCCTTCACCAGGCGCACGGCCACCGAGCCGACGATGCGGTGACCCGCCTGCTCGGAGGCGCCGACGACCACGGCGTCGGCCTTCAGCTCGTCGGCGGCGGTGACGAGACCGTTGTAGGGGTCGCCGCGGAAGGTGTGGAACTCCCACCGGACATCGAATATGTCCTTCACCCGCTCGGCCGCGTCCCGGATCTCCGCGATCAGCCCCTCGGCGATCTCGTCGGTGGTCTCGGCGACCGGGGCGCCGAGCGCGGCGCCCGCGGCCATCACCGGCTGGATGTAGACGACGGCGAGCAGGGCCCGCTGCCGCCGGGCCAGGCCTCCGGCATATGCCGCGGCCCGCAGCGACGAATCGGAGCCGTCGACTCCGACCACGATCACCTTGGGTCCGTCGGTACCACGTTCGAACTGCTGGGACTGATGTTCACTCACGCCGCAGAGGCTAGCGGAATGCGGTCTCTCCGTTGTGGGCAGGCGTGCCGGTCCCCTTCCGTGGTGCGCGGGCGCTCCGCACGGCGCGTGGAGTCTCCGCGCAGGGTGCCCACCCGCGAGGCCCGCGCCCACGTCTCGACGGGCGCGACGGCACAGGTCTTCCTAGAGTCGACCCATGACGGTCACCACGGAGGAGCCCGACGCAAGGGACCAGCCGGGCCGGATACGCCCGCGGAGCGGATTCCTCGGCCGCGTGCCCGAGGGATTCGCCGCCTTCTTCGGCACCCTCGGCATCTTCTGCGCCGTCCTCGCGGTCATCGCCCCGCTGCGCCGCCTCCTGCGCCCCGTCACCGAGGCCCTGGACCTCGTCACGGTCCCGGTCAGCGCGAACCTCGCGTACGCCGTCTTCCTCTTCCTGCTCGCCGCCGCGACCGCCGCCCGCAAGAAGGTCGCGTGGTGGCTCGTCGTCAGCTATCTGGGCCTGCTCCTCGCCTTCGACGTGCTCGGCGCCGCCGTCGGCTTCTGGGCGGAGTCACTGCCCTCCTTCGTCATCTGCGGCATCGCCTTCGTGCTGCTGCTCATGGCCCGCAAGGAGTTCTCCGCGGACTCCCGCCGCGGTGCCGTCTGGCGGGCCATCGCCGTCCTCGCCGCGGGCCTCGGCGTCGCGATCCTGGTCGGCTGGGGCCTGGTCGAGCTGTTCCCCGGCACGCTGCCGCGCGGCGAGCGCCTGCTCTGGGCCGCGAACCGCGTCTGCGGCGGGCTGATCCACGGCGGCGACTACTTCGACGGCACCCCGCCGCGCGCCCTCTCCTTCTGGCTCGGCCTGTTCGGCGCGCTCGCCCTCCTGAACGCCGCCGCCACGCTCTTCCGCTCCCAGCGCATGGAGGCGGCCCTGCACGGTGACGAGGAGCCCCGCATCCGCGCGCTCCTCAAGGCGTACGGGGACCAGGACTCGCTCGGTTACTTCGCCACCCGGCGCGACAAGGCCGTCGTCTTCTCGCCCAGCGGCAAGGCCGCCGTCACCTATCGCGTCGAGGCCGGCGTCTGCCTGGCCAGCGGCGACCCCGTCGGCGACCGCGAGGCCTGGCCGCACGCGATCGGCGCCTGGCAGGACGTGGCCCGGCGGTACGCCTGGCAGCCCGCCGTCATGGGCGCCTCCGAGGACGGCGCCACCGCGTACGCCCGTGCCGGACTCGGTGCGCTGCAACTCGGCGACGAGGCGATCCTGCACGTCGCCGACTTCGACCTGGACGGGCGCGACATGCGCGTGACCCGCCAGGCCGTGAACCGCGTGCGCCGCACCGGTGCCACCGCGCGGATCCGCCGCCACTCCACCCTCACGGACGAGGAGATGGAGGAGATCATCGACAAGGCCGACGCCTGGCGGGACACCGAGACCGAGCGCGGCTTCTCCATGGCCCTGGACCGCCTCGGCGACCCCGAGGACGGCGAGTGCCTCCTCGTCGAGGCACTGGACGCCGACGGCAGGCTCCTCGCCCTGCTCTCCCTGGTGCCCTGGGGCAGGGACGGCATCTCCCTGGACCTGATGCGCCGCGACCGCAGCGCACCGAACGGCGTCATGGAGTTCATGGTCACCGAACTCTGCGCCTCCGCCGCCAAGTTCGGGGTGCGTCGCATCTCCCTCAACTTCGCCGTGTTCCGCTCGGTCTTCGAGGAGGGCGGCCGGATCGGCGCCGGACCCGTCCTGCGGCTGTGGCGCAAGCTGCTCCTCTTCTTCTCCAAGTGGTGGCAGCTCGAAGCGCTCTACCGCTCCAACGCCAAGTACCACCCCGAGTGGTACCCGCGCTTCATCTGCTACGGCGACAGCGGCGCGCTCGCCCGCATCAGCCTGGCGTCCGGCATCGCCGAGGGCTTCGTCTCCGTGCCGTCCCTGCGCACCCTCTGGGGCAAGGGCCACAAGCCCCGGGGCGTCACCCAGCCCGCGACCACCGAGGGCCTCCCGTCGATCGCCGCGCTCGGCCTCACCGGACAGGACGGCGACGCCGCCGGCGACCCGGCGTCGAAGCTCCCCGAACAGATCCGGATCCGCCACCGCAAACTCGACCGGCTGCGCTCCCAGGGCGTCGACCCCTACCCGGTCGGCCTGCCCCCGCGCACCCACGAACTGGCCGCCGTCACCGCGGACATGAAGGGTGATCAGGTCACCGTCGCGGGCCGCGTCATGCTCGTACGCGACTTCGGCGGCGTCGTCTTCGTCGTGCTGCGCGACTGGTCCGGCGACCGCCAGCTCGCCCTGACCCGCGACACCTCGGGACCCGACGTCCTCGACCGCTTCACCACCGGCACCGACATCGGCGACCACATCACGGCCACCGGCACCGTCGGCACCAGCGACAAGGGCGAGCTCACCGTCTTCGTCACCGACTGGCGCCTCACCGGCAAGTGCCTGCGCCCGCTGCCCGACAAGCGCCGCGGCCTGACCGACCCCGAGGCCAAGGTCCGCCGCCGCTATCTCGACCTGGTCGCGAGCCCCGGCGCCCGCGACGTCGTCCGCGCCCGCTCCACCGCCGTGCAGGCCCTGCGCCAGGGGCTCCTCGACCGCGGCTACCTGGAGGTCGAGACGCCGATGCTCCAGCAGATCCACGGCGGCGCCAACGCCCGGCCCTTCACCACCCACATCAACGCCTATGACCTCGACCTGTATCTGCGCATCGCCCCCGAGCTGTACCTCAAGCGGCTCTGCGTCGGCGGCATGGAGAAGGTCTTCGAGATGGGCCGCACCTTCCGCAACGAAGGCGTGAGCTACAAGCACAACCCCGAGTTCACGATGCTGGAGGCCTACCAGGCCTTCGCCGACTACGACGTGATGCTCGACCTCACCCGCGAGCTCATCCAGGGCGCCGCGACCGCCGCCTTCGGTTCGCCCGTCGCCCGCAAGGCCGACGCCGACGGCAGGCTCGTCGAGCACGACATCTCCGGGCCCTGGCCGGTCAAGACCGTCTACGGCGCGATCTCCGAGGCGCTCGGCGAGGAGGTCGACGCCGACACCCCGCGGGCGGCCCTGCACCGCCTCTGCGACCGCGCCGGCGTCCCGTACACCGCCGACGACGGCCGCGGCGACGTCATCCTGGAGATGTACGAACGGCTCGTCGAGGAGAGGACGAAGCTGCCCACCTTCTACAAGGACTTCCCGACCGACGTCTCCCCGCTGACCCGCCAGCACCGCACCGACCCGCGCCTGGCCGAGCGCTGGGACCTCGTCGCCTTCGGCACCGAACTGGGCACCGCCTACTCGGAGTTGACCGACCCCGTCGAGCAGCGCCGACGCCTCACCGCCCAGTCGCTGCTCGCCGCCGGGGGAGACCCCGAGGCCATGGAGCTCGACGAGGACTTCCTCGACGCCCTGGAGTACGCGATGCCGCCCACCGGCGGTCTCGGCATCGGCGTCGACCGGCTCGTCATGTTCCTCACCGGCCTGACCATCCGGGAGACGCTGCCCTTCCCGCTGGTGCGCCGCGTCTGACCCCCGCGCCGCGCCCGGAGGGCTCCGCCGCGTCTGAACGGGTGCTTTCGGGGGCCGTCCCGGTGTCGGTGTTTCCGCGCGGGCCTTCGGCCATGCGACGGATTAGTCATGAAAGACGATCAGCTGACTCCAGGGCGCCGGGTGCTGCTCCGCGCCGCCGCGGTCCTCGGCCTGACCGCCACCGCGGGCTGCGTGGGCACGGACCGCTCCGCCGCCCCCGGGCCCACGGCCACCGGCGGGGCGCCCGCCGCGGGCCCGCAGGCCGCCCGCGCCCTCAAGCCCTCCGCGTACCGCCTGCAGCCCATCGCCGGATTCGGCCCCCAGCGCGCCGCCCGCGCCCTGCCCCGCGTACGCAAGGCGCCGATCCTGCGCATCCCGGGCCGCGACCGCTCGATGGTGCTGACCTTCGACGACGGCCCCGACCCGCGCTACACCCCGCACATCCTGCGGACCCTGCGCCGGTACGACGTCCGCGCGATGTTCTTCGTCTGCGGGGAGATGGCCGTCGACAACAAGGACCTGCTGCGCGAGATGGCCGACGACGGGCATCTGATCGGCAACCACACCTGGAGCCATCCGCTGCTGCCGCGTCTGTCCCGGGCCGCGATGCGCGACCAGATCGAGCGCACCTGCGACGTCGTCGAGGACGCGACCGGCGATGCCCCCGAGTGGTTCCGGGCCCCCTACGGCGCGTGGAACCGCAACGCCTTCCAGCTGGGCGCCGACCTCGGCATGGAGCCGCTCGCCTGGACCGTCGACACCCTCGACTGGACCGAGCCCGGCGCG
Source organism: Streptomyces silaceus (assembly GCF_001419745.1). Taxonomy (GTDB): domain Bacteria; phylum Actinomycetota; class Actinomycetes; order Streptomycetales; family Streptomycetaceae; genus Streptomyces; species Streptomyces silaceus. The sequence continues at coordinate 28,144 of NZ_LIRJ01000053.1, forward strand.
GGGACCATCGTGCGGCGGGTGCGCGCGGGTGCCGGGCCGGGCGTCGTGGTGCTCTCGCACGACGCGGGCGGCGACCGCTCGGGCAGCGTCACGGCCCTGCGCGAGTACCTGCCGGAGCTGCTCGACTCCGGCTACCGCATCACGGTGCCGAGCCGCCCCATGGTCTGAGCGGCGCGGGGGTCCGGGGCGCGCGCCGCGGCCCGGACCCCTCGCCCCTCGGACCGGTGCGTCAGCGCACGGCGACCAGGCGGGCGAACACCACGACGTTCCCGTCGTATCCGGACTGCTTCGAGAAACCGCCGCCGCAGGTGATCACGCGCAATTCGGGAGTCCCGCTGTTTCCGTAGACCCGTTTGCCCGGGAAATTCTCCTTCTCGAAGACCTCGATTCCGTAGATCTCGAAAATCGCCGTCTTCTTGTCCTTGCGCCTGACCTCGACGTGATTTCCCTTCTTCAGCGAACCGAGTCCGTAGAAGACCGCCGGGCCCTGCTGATTGTCCACATGGCCGACCACCACCGCCGTGCCCTTCTCCCCCGGCGACACGGCGCCGGTGAACCAGCCCGCGAGATTCGGGTCCTCCGGCGGCGGCGCGTCCACCCACCCCTCGGCGTCCAGGCCCACCGGCATGATCGGGGCGTCCACCTGGATGCCCTTGATGCGCACGCGCTCGGCGGGCGAGAAGGCCAGGGGCGCGGGGGCGCCGCGGCCCGCGTCGGGCGCGCGGTCGGCGGCAGCGGCGGACGCGGGCTGCGGCGGGCCCACGTCGAATTCCCCCGAGCCGTTGCGGATCAGCGCGAGTCCGGTCAGCAGGACGAGTGCCATCACGCCCCACGGGGCGCGCTTCTTGGGCTTTTCCTCCTCCTGGAGATCCTGGAAGTCGAACTCGTCGGCCGGATGGGACGAAGGCATTCTCTATCCCCTCTCAACGCGGCATGCGCACCGCGTCCGTTGCGCGTACGAAAACGCTAAGCGCGGGGCGCGCGGCGTGCGAAAGGGCGGGCGCGAACGGGTGGCGTCCGGGCCGGGGTGCGCCATCCGAGTCGCCCCCGACAGGAAATTTCTGACGGTCCGTGACCTGCGGTGATGGCGCATTGCGCGGACGCGCCCCGGCGTGTCGTCTCACCAGGACGGCCGATACCCGAAATGCGGGTCCGCGCACGGCATCTGAGGGTCAGTCTGGGAGGCGCTCTCTCGCCGATCGACCGGGGACGGTAGCCCCGGGGCGCCTTCCGCGGAGGATTGCCATGCGTACTTCTCGTATGCGGACCACTCGTGCCCTCGCGGTCGCCGCCGCGGCCGTCGGGGCGGTCGGGCTCGCCGCGCCGGCCGCGTCCGCGTGGGCCGACCCGACCAACATCGTGGCGATGCCCAGTGTGATCCCGAGGGGCGGGCACCTGACGGTCACGGTCGACGGCACGTCCTGCCAGACCGGCGGGAAGATCAAGTCGCCCGCCTTCCCGGAGACGGACCTCCAGGCCATTCCGGGCGGCAGCACGGCGAGTGCGACCGCGACCATCAACGCCGACGCCACGCCGGGCGCGTACGACATCACCGCCATGTGCGGCGGCAAGGAGCTCACCCGGCCCGCCGCCTTCACGGTCATCCACGGCGGTGTCCGCGGTGGCCTCGGCGGCAGCTCGACCACCGGGGCGACCAGCACCGACATGGCGATCGGCGGCGCCCTCGTGGCCGCCGCCGTGGTCGGTGGCGGCGTGTTCTGGATGCGCCGCAGGGCCGAGAACAGGGTCTGAGCGTTCCGCCGGGCCGGCGCGTCCCCCTTCCGAGCCGCGCCCGGCACCTTCCGCTCGCAGCGCGCGACACTCGCACGGCGCGTGACGCGCCTCGCCCCCGGGACGGGAGACGTCCCGGGGGCGAGGCGTTGCCGAGGGCCGGTCAGGAGTCCTCGCCGGTGCGGCGGCGCGTCTTGTAGTACGCGGTGCCCAGGGCGCCCAGGATCAGCGCGCTGCCGAGGGCGATCTCGTGCAGGTCGAGCCCGCCGAGGCTGCCGCCGATGCCCGCCTTGACGCCCTTGTGGACGGTGTGGGCGCCGTCCGGGCGGCCGGTGGCGATGGTCAGGTCGGTCTTGTCGCTGCCCGGGTTGCTGCCGTTGCAGGTGAACGTCACCTCGTACATCGCGCCCGGTTTCGCGTCCCAGAACACCTGCGCCGTGGCGGACTTCTGCCCCTTGGGGATGGTGGTGTCGTCGAAGACGCCGGAGGTGACCTTGGTGTCGCCGTCGCAGCCGTCGACGTTGAGGGTGACCGTGCCGCCGGCGGCGATCGTCGTGGGGGAGACGCTGAAGCCGAACGCGGTCACGTTCTGCTCCTCGCCCGTGACGGCCGCCGAGGCGGTCGGGGCGGTGAGGGTCAGGGCGGTGGCGGTGAGCAGAGCGGCCGAAGCGACACGTATCGCGCGCATGGTGGATCCTCCGGGTCCCCGAGGAGCAGCTGCGGACCTTCTTCCGCTGACGCCTGAAATGCACCTCGATGCCCGAAACGCTAGGTAGGGATCCCTGTGGTCGCGATCGGTGTCGCGCGAACGGGGCAATGGTGTGGGCCGGACAGGGGAACGGCGTGGCGTGTCGGCCCCGGCGGGCGCCGACGGTGTGTCAGGACTCCCGGCGCAGGCCGAGCCCCCGCCGGTCCAGCTCCTCGGCGAGGATCCGCACGGCCTTGGGGCCGACCCCGTGCAGGGCCAGGAGTTCGGACTCCGTGTGCGCGGCCACCCGCTCCAGGGTGGTCAGGCCCGCGCCGCACAGCGCCCGCGTCGCCGGTCTGCCGATGCCGGCGGGCAGATCCCCGCCGGGGGCGTCCGCCGCGGACTCCGCGGCGGCCAGGGACGCGGCGAGCCGCTTGGGCGCCCGCTCGCGCCATGCCGCCCGGACCAGGGCGTTCAGGCCCTTGCCGTTGATCTCGGCCAGCGGCACCCGGAAGCCGATCGGCGTACCTCCGCGGACCAGGCGCTCACCGCCGGGGTGCGCCGCCACGGCGGCCTCCGTCCCGTCGTGCGGCAGACGGAGCTGGACGTACCCGTCCTTCGTCACCGAGGCGAAGCCCTTGCCCCGGACGGTGAAGGCGGCCATCCCGAAGTGGGTGCCCTCCTCGGCCTCGGGAAGGGCGAGGGCGGCCTTGCGGAGCTGGGTCACCGTAGTCATGGCTCAGGGTGTCAGACCGATGTGCGACGCGAGCCACGGCAACTGCTTCTCCAGGCCGGGGCGCCACACCTGCCAGCTGTGCCCGCCGGGCAGCTCGACGAGCTGGGCCTTCATGCCCGCCTTCCGTGCCGCCGTGTACACCTTGAGGGCCTGCGGGCGGTACGTCGAGTCGTCGGTGCCCGCGACGAACGTGCCCGCGGTGTCCGGGAACTTCTCCCGCGCCAGCACGTCCATCGGATTGACCTTCTCGAACGCCGCCTCGTCCCCGCCGAACGCCGCGTCCACGGTCTTCTTGCGGCTGCCGAGCGTCGGCTCGTCCTGGCCGGAGATGTCGAGGAAGGTGCCGTAGCGCCGGGGCGCGTTGACCGCCATCTGCAGGGCGCAGGTGCCGCCGTTGGAGAGCCCCGAGACCGCCCAGTGCTCGCGGTCCGTGGCCGTCTGCAGATGACCGGCCGCCCAGGCGGGCACGTCGTCGGCGAGGTACGTCTGCACCTTGCCGAGCCTGGAGTCCATGCACAGCGGGTTGTCGAAGGGGGAGCCCAGCGGGTCGACCACCAGGACGATCGGTGCGAGACCGTCGTGCCCGGCGGCGAAGTCGTCCATCATGTCCGGCAGCTGACCCGAGGTGATCCAGTCCTGCGGCGAGCCCGGCTGCCCCGCCATCAGGACGAGGACGGGAAGCAGGGGCCGGGGGGAGGCGCGATAGGCCGGCGGCAGGTAGACGTACGCGTCGCGCGCGTCGAAGCCCGACGTGGTGCCCGGGATCGAGGCGGTCGACACCGTGCCCTTGGCGGGCAGCCCGGACGGGGCCTTCCACACCTCGGAGAGCGCCTTGCCCTTCGGTACGTCGAGCACCGGCTCCTTCTTGCCGGTGGCGTCCTTGAGGCTGACGGTGTCCTGGGGGCCGAGCATGGTCCGCACGGTGGGGTAGTTGTCGTAGTGGATGTTGACCTCGGACAGGCCGAGCACCACGACGAGCGCGCCGGACAGGAGCGCCCCGGCGCGACCGCGCCACCGCAGCGTCGGCATCCGGAACAGCGCCAGGCACACCCCGAGGATCGCGACACCGATCCACAGCACGACGTCGCTGGGGAGCTTGTCGGGGAAGGGCTGCCACCAGTCGTCGACCGTCAGCTTGACCAGGAAGGTGAGCAGGGCCGCCGCGACCACGGCGAGCGGCAGGAGCCGGGTCCACCAGCGGACGTCGCGCGAGACCAGGAGCGCGACGAGCGCCGCGCAGCCGACGATCCGCACGACGAGCGGAACCGCTCCGTCGACCAGCGACCAGTCCAGCGGCCCGGCGGCCATCGGCAACCGCTCCACGCGCGTCCCCGTTCCGTTCGGTTCCGTTCGGTGTGGCACGGACTGGGGGCCGGCCAGCCGGCCGGCCCCCAGGGAGGTAGGTGAGCGGACCGCTCTGCCTTGAGCTACAGCCCCGCGCAGTGGAGCTGGGTGGACTTGAACACACCATCTGCCCGCTCACTGAAACCATAGCAATCGCGAGGAATGCCGCAATTCGGGCGATGAATGGGCTGGGCGATGGGCGCGCTGGCCGGTACGTCGGGGGCATGTGAACCGGGGCTACGCGCCGTGGGCTACGCGTCCGTCCATGCGTGCGGGCCGCCGCGCCACTCGACGAGATGCGGGTCGTCGAGCGCCATGTCGGCCTCGCCGATCCCCGCACGCCGCAGGAGCTCCCTGAGGTCCCGGTCGCCGTGGGCGACGCCGACGTCCCGGCCGCGCACGGAGACCAGCCGTCCGCCGTCGGGGGCGGGCGGGTGGACGACGATCGGTGACTGCCAGGCCATGCGACCAGAGTGCGCCGTGCCGGGGCGCGGCGCAGCACGGTTCACGGCCAATGCGGCCGGCGGACGTCCGGTCGGCATGGCGTCCCGACCTCAACAGTCGCTGCCGCCACAGGCGTTGGCGGTCCTACACGATCCCTGTCGTAGTGTGGTGCCGACCGCACGGAGAATCGCACGGGGGAATCAACGTGGAACAGGCGTCCCGAAACGCGGGCGGGGCCTTCGCGAAGGTCGTGGTGGTCGTCCCCACGTACAACGAGCGGGAGAACCTGCCGCTCCTCGTCGACCGCCTCACCGGGCTGGGCCTGCCCGGACTGCACGTGCTCGTCGTCGACGACAGCTCGCCCGACGGCACCGGCGACGTCGCCGACGCGATCGCTGAGGAGTCCGGCGGCACGGTCGCCGTCCTGCACCGCACCACGAAGGACGGCCTCGGCCGCGCGTACGTCGCCGGGATGACGCGGGCCCTCGCCGACGGCGCGGACGTGGTGGTCCAGATGGACGCCGACCTCTCGCACCCCGCCGAGACGCTGCCGCTCATGGTGCGCACGCTGCGGGAGGACGACGGCGTCGCGCTCGTCATCGGCTCCCGCTATGTGGCGGGCGGGGCGCTCGCCACGGAGTGGGCCTGGCACCGCAAGGCGCTCTCCGCCTGGGCGAACTTCTACGTCAACGCCGTCCTGCGGCTCGGCGTCAAGGACGCCACGGCCGGGTTCAAGGCCTGGCGGGGCAGCGCCCTGGAGGCGGTCGACCTGCCGTCGGTGCGGAGCAACGGCTACTCCTTCCAGGTCGAGATGAACCACCGCGCGATCCGCCGCGGCCTGCGCATCGTCGAGGTGCCGATCACCTTCGAGGAGCGCGTCCACGGCGCTTCCAAGCTCAGCCTGAGGGTGCAGGCCGAGTCGGCGATCACCCCCTGGAAGCTGAGGTTCGGCCGCCGGCGCGCGGGGAGCTGACGGCTCGCCGCGCGCCGCGGACCGGACTGTTCCGGATCAGCCCCCGAGTCCGGGGAAGAGTGCGTGGAAGGGTTCCGCGGTCGCCGCGACACCCCGGCTGTAGGGCGCGTCGAAGTCCCAGATGAGGAACAGCAGGAACGCGAACAGCGCGGAGAACAGCCCGGCGAGGGCCAGTTCGCGTGCCGTACGGCGGATCTGCAGGGCGAAGATCATGCCGATGGTGACGAGACCGCCGGTGATCAGGCCGAACCACACGACGCCCGGCATGGTCGCCCCCGCACTGTCCCCGCGGGCCCCGCGCGCGTCGTCCGCGATCGCCACCTGGTCGACGAGCGGCTGGTACGCCTGGGCCTCGAAGTCCGACTTCGGCTGGTAGTCGGTGACGTCGTGCCGCACGCGGGCGAGCAACTGCGCTCCCCGGTCGGTCAGTTCGCCCTTGGCGGCCATGGTGTCCCACTCCGTGGTGACGACATGGCCGACATAGGCGTGGACATCGGCGCGGATGCGGTCCCGGACGTCGTCCGGGTAGACGCGCGCCCGCTCGGAGACCTCGTGCAGCGCCTGGGCCTCCACGCGCACGTACTCCTGGGCGGAACTGCGGCCCTCCCAGACGCCCGCGATGGCGAGGCCCAGGACGATGGCGTACACGACGCCGATCATCATGGTCATGTACTCGATGACGTCCGGTGTCTCGGACGCGTCGTAGTCCGCGCCCGTCCTGCGGTGCCGCAGCACGGTCACGAGCAGAACGACACTGCAAGCGGCGGCCATCGCGAGGGTGAGAACAAGCCATTCCGACATGAGACCTCCGGCGGTCAGCGGGGGCGCAGCGCGGCGACGGCGAACACCGCGGGTGCCGTGATGAGCAGGGTGAGCGAGACGAGGGACGGGCCGCTGCGGTGCGGCCGCTTGCGCGGCGGCGCGTGATACGCCGGATAGGTCACGGGCGGCGGCTTGCTCGCTCGGTGAACGGGGGCCTTGGGGCGGTGGACGGG
>NZ_LIRJ01000530.1 GCF_001419745.1 Streptomyces silaceus
CCGCCGACCCCTGCCCACGGCCCCCACCTGCGCAGTAACGTCCGTCCATGAGCAGCACGAGCAACCCGAACCACGCGCCCGGCACGGTCAACGGCGGCATATCGTTCTGGTACGCGGACGAGGGCCTGCCCACCGCCCGCGAGCCCCTGACCGCCGACGCCACGGCGGACGTGTGCATCGTCGGCGGCGGCTACACCGGCCTGTGGACCGCGTACTACCTGAAGAAGGCCGCGCCCTTCCTGCGCATCACCGTCCTGGAGCAGAAGTTCTGCGGCTACGGCGCCTCCGGCCGCAACGGCGGCTGGCTCTACAACGGCATCGCGGGCCGCGACCGCTACGCCGGACTCCACGGCCACGAGGCTGCGGTCCGCCTCCAGCACGCGATGAACGACACGGTCACCGAGGTCATCGACACCGCGCGGGCGGAGGGCATCGAGGCGGACATCCACCGCGGCGGTGTCCTCGAAGTCGCCTACACGCCCGCCCAGTTGGCCCGTCTGAAGGCCTTCCACGCGACGGAGCTCTCGTACGGCGAGAAGGACCGCACCCTGCACGGCGCCCGCGAGACCGCCGAGCGCGTGCGCGTCGCGGGGGCCGTCGGCTCCACCTGGACCCCGCACGGCGCCCGCCTGCACCCGGTGAAGCTCGTCCAGGGCCTGGCCGCCGCCGTCGAGTCCCTGGGCGTGACCCTCCACGAGTCGACGCCCGTCACGGAGATCAGGCCGAAGCACGCGATCACCCCCTACGGCACGGTCCGCGCGCCCTACGTCCTGCGCTGCACCGAGGGCTTCACGGCGTCCCTGAAGGGCCAGCGCCGCACCTGGCTCCCCATGAACTCCTCGATGATCGCCACCGAGCCGCTCTCCCCCGCCCAATGGGAGTCCATCGGCTGGGAGGGCCGCGAGACGCTCGGCGACATGGCGCACGCGTACATGTACGCGCAGCGCACGGCGGACGACCGCATCGCGCTCGGCGGCCGGGGCGTGCCCTACCGCTTCGGCTCGAAGACGGACAACGACGGCCGCACGCAGGCCGCCACGGTCGAGGCGCTCCGCGCCATCCTGACCCGCTTCTTCCCGCAGCTCGCGGGCGTGCGGGTGGCCCACGCCTGGTCCGGTGTCCTCGGCGTGCCCCGCGACTGGTGCGCGACGGTCACCCTGGACCGCGCCACGGGCCTCGGCTGGGCGGGCGGCTACGTCGGCTCGGGCGTCGCCACCGCCAACCTCGCCGCCCGCACCCTGCGCGACCTGGTCCAGCAGGACTCGGGCCAAGCGGGCCCCACCGATCTGACGACGCTGCCCTGGGTGAACCACAAGGTCCGCAAGTGGGAGCCGGAGCCCTTCCGCTGGCTGGGCGTGCACGGCATGTACGCCACGTACTACGCGGCCGACCGCCGCGAACTCACCACCCACACCGCGGATTCCTCCCGCCTCGCACGCGCCGCGGACCGGGTGGCGGGGCGTTCCTGACGGCGCCACGGCACCTTCGGGCCGCGTGTGAGGAGACCATGCCGCCGCACCGGGTCAAGGACCCCTGGGTCACGGAACTGTCCCAGGGGCCCGCCGGTGCCGCGGAAGGGTTCCCGGGGGCGTGGAACCGGGCGCCCGGCATCGGGGCGGCACGCGTCGGCGCGGTGCCCCGGCCGAGGACCCGGCCCCGCCTACCGGGCCGAACGGCGGTTCGAGGGTGGGGTGGGGGTGCCGTCGGCTGACGGTGTTCGTCGGCCGACGGCTCCCCCCGAACCCGCTACTCGCGTGTAACAGGCATGTATGAAGCGGGGGTTGTGCGGAACGGCGCGTGGGCCCGGGTGGGTCCTGAGGGGCAGTACGGCACCCCACACCGACCGCGGAGGAAGAACCGATGCGCGCCCAGAAGCTCACCCTCGCCGCCCTGGCCCTCGTGGCGGGTCTCTCGCTGACCGCCTGCCAGGGGGACGAGGACACCAACGGCTCCGGCCCGGCGGCGTCCCAGGAGGCGGGTGGCTCCGGCGGCTCGGACGCGCAGGACGGCTCGGGCGGCTCGGGCGGCTCCGGTGGCGACAAGGCCGGCTCCGGCGCCGAGGCCGACGGCGACAACGCGGAGGCCCCCGACGACGCCCCGGGCAGCGGCGGCGGCCAGATCAACACCGGCCCCTGCAAGACCGCGAACCTCCAGTTCCGCGCCACCCACGGCATGGGCGAGGGCAACGTCCTGGTCAGCATGAAGAACACCGGTGACGCCTGCTCCCTCAAGGGCTTCCCGGGCGTCGACCTGAAGGCCGACGGCGGCCCCGGCGGCATCAGCGCCGAGCGCTCCGACCTCGCCGCCCCGTCGGTCGTCGTGAAGTCCGGCGAGGAGACCCGCTTCACGCTGCACTACCCGCCGAACAACAGCGGCGGCTCGGGCGTGAAGATCGACCGCCTCGTCGTGACCCCGCCGAACGAGACCCACTCCAAGACCGTCATGATCGGCCTCGACCTCCCCGCCACGGACGACTCCACGGTCGAGGGCCTCACGGTCGACCCCGTGGGCACCGGCAAGCAGTAGCCCCGGCCCCCGGGCCGACGAGCACCGGCCCGGCCACGCACAAACACGAACGCCCTCGCGATCGGACGATCGCGAGGGCGCCGGCATGAGCGGAAACGGAGCCCCCTGTCGGATTCGAACCGACGACCTTCGCTTTACAAGTTCTCTCTGTGCGTCCATCGACCTGGCTCTTAGCTCAGGAACCAGGCCGATGGCGTGCAAGCACGCCCGCTTCGGTACGGCAACGTGCACCGCTGTTGCCGTCAACGACTGCCGTCGAGCAAAGAGGCGCATCAGCTTGGGGAGTTCGGGTGCCCCAGAGGTGCTTGGACTTCTGACCTGCGAGGGAGCGGGCTGGCACCCCCCTACGCTGACGACTCGTTGTCCGCTGCCCCTCGTGACTCCCCGCCCAACCTGGCACGGATGTGGCACGGTCCCAAGCTGAACGCAGAATGAGCCAGTACTCGGCCGTCTCGGAGTGCTTCGCAGATCGGCTGCGGTAGCCCAGGCCAGAGGGGGGTGGGGGCGGTCACCTGCGGGTGCAGGCTGTCGGCGTTGTTCGGCCTCGGGCGGCCCAGAGGCGGCCCAGCGGTCGGTCGTTGTGATCACTGCTCAAACAGTTCGATCTAGCCCATGCGCTGTATGGCCGTCGACTGCTACAGCGGACGTAGCCGAGAAGGCCGACGGATGCGGCACCGCTGATCTCCAGAGCGGATACGGATGAAGGACTCCGCAACCCAAGTACCGCTGACGGAGTAAGCGCCTGGCCCCGCGTCTGCCTACTGGGTACAGTTTCAGCACGCCTGGGGATGGAAATCCTCTTCAGAGGGAACGAAACTGCACTCGAGGGTGATGTGACCATGCTGCTCAGGTTCCGCGTGACCAACCATCGATCGATTCGAGACTCCACTGAGCTAGTACTAACGAAGTCGAGCTTCGAGGGTGTGCGGCCAGCCGACGGCGACTGGAGGGCCGCAACCAACCGGATCGTAGGAATTTTTGGATCCAATGCCTCGGGGAAGACGAACCTGCTAGACGCAATCCAATTCGCCCTTAGGGCAATTCGGCAATCCGCAAATTGGACTGAAGAGGAGTCATTCCCGTACCACCCATTCGCCTTGGATGGCCTCTCAGCCACGCAAACGTCCGCGTACGAGTTTGACTTCACACTAACCGGCACGAGATACGTTTATGGCTTCGAAAGCGACGCCGAGGGAGTCAAGGCGGAATGGCTCTCAACATTCCCGGAAGGGCGCCGCAGGGTTCTGTTCGATCGATCGGGGAAAGGAACCGATAACTACACCTTCGGACGATTCCTGAAGGGCGAAAACGTACGCATTTCCCGAAAGGTAGACACGAAGAATCTCTTCTTGTCGGTTGCCGCCAAGGAGGGGCATGCACAGATCAAGCGAGTACATCGCCAACTCACACGACACATCCAGTATGCAGCATATTCGGAGGATCAGCAGAAGGGTAGAATCAGGGCGATTAAGAAATGGATGGAAAGCGACTCTATTCGATGGAGGGCCGAGAGCCTTCTCAAATTTGCAGACCTGGGAATTTCGCGCCTCACAGTGGAGGATGTAGAGCTAGCCCCAGACGTGCTCGAAATGGCAACCAAAGTCGCCGAAAGCGTGTTCTCAACTTTTGGGGAGAACTCCCGCTTCAATAAAGAAGAATTTATGGAGTTCTTCCTTGCGGATCAGAAGCGGAAAATTAAGTTTTGGCACAAAGGGGGAGGGCGGGCCGAAGACTATATTCTCGATATCGAAAATGAAAGCAGCGGAACGGTAGCTTGGTTGTCACTTGCAATCCCGGCACTTCGCGCTATCGATAACGGTCATGTATTTGTCGTGGATGAGATTGACGCAAGCTTGCATCCGCGCCTCACGGCCGCCTTCATCTCTCTCTTCAGAGATGCGGAGATCAATACTAAGGGCGCTCAGTTGATCTTTGCTTCGCATGACACGTCACTCATGGGGCACCTAGCCGGAGGGGCCCTGGAGAAGGAGGACGTCTGGTTCGCTGAGAAGGACGGGGCCGGGGCGTCAGAGTACTACCCCTTGACGGACTTTCCGGTCAAGGCGGATCATAACCTGGAACGCCGCTACCTAAGCGGACGTTACGGAGCGGTTCCTGCCGTCTCCTGGGAGGATCTACGCGCTTCCTTGGTCGTAGGAGAACATGAGTGAGTCGCCGTCAGGTCAGGGGTTCGCAGAAGATTTCGAAATCTCGCGGCAGGAGATCGGAAAACAAGAAGGTCCTGATCGTCACGGAAGGGGTGAAGACAGAGCCGCAATATTTTGAGGGCCTCGCATCACACCTCAACGCTCAAGCCGTCCACGTAATATCAGTCAGACCTATTGGAACTGGCCGAGACCCTCTAAGCGTCGTCCGTGAGGCCGATCGGCGTCGCAGGCGGGAGGAACAAGACGGCGATGCATTCGACTCTGTCTGGTGTGTAGTTGACGTAGATACTCACGCAACACTTCCTGCCGCGTGCGAACTTGCATCCCGCCACAGCTTATACATTGCCGTAAGTAGTCCCTGTTTCGAAATCTGGCTCCTTTGGCATTTCGAGGAGCACAGAGCGTGGGTCACTGCCCAAGCCCTGGCTGACAAATTGAAGAAGCATGGGATTTCCGGAAAGAAATTACCTTCCAATTTCCCTTACACAAAGTACCCTGAAGCCCAGGCGAGGGCCAAAAAATGCGAAACCATTTGCGTTAACCATGCACCCCCCAATCCTAGCTCTTCCGTGTCTGAACTAGTCGCGGAGCTGGAACATTCTTGCAAGATGAAGGGGCATGAAAAGCTCTGAAACTGTAACTGTTCACGAGCTAGGTCGGCGGAGTGGCTTTGGGCTGGATGAGGTAGAGAAACTTGTAACAGCTCAGACGTTCATGGGCCCGGGGCTGGGCATCTCGTCGGTGAGCACGGTGCCACCTTGCTTGCTCAGGATGCACCGGGGCAGGTGCCCGCGACTTCCAAGAGGTCATCTGCGTGCGTGAGCGCTCCGGCCGGCCGTTGGGCGAGCCACCCTGAGCGCCTATGCACAGGGGACTCAGTGCGCACGTGCTTGAACCCGAGGTCCTCGTAGTACCTGTGCAGCCCTGTGTTTGTCCTCCACGTGTCGATGCGCACCCAATCCCGTCCCTCCAAGGCAGCGACACGTGACGCCCAGTCGACCATCCGGGCGCCGAGCTGCCTGCCGGAAGAACGCCGGGCCACGATCAGCTTGTAGAGGTAGAAACCTGCCTGCGGCACGTCCTCCGCAGTCCAGAAGTCGAAGTCGGCCGGGCCGCGACTGATGGTTCCGAGAACGTCCCCGGTGCCAACATCGGTCACGACCCATGTGCGCCCATCGTCGATGGTCTCGCGCCACTTGGCCACAGCTCGGGCACCGACCTCGGTGTCATTCCACTGGTCGGTGTCCTTGCCTCTCAGCCACCCTTCAGCCTCCGTACGAAGCGCCATGAGCGTTTCTACGTCCGCAGGCCCCGCAGGGCGAAGTACCTCAGTCACTGTCGACTTCATAAAGGATCTTGTGCCTGTCTCCGGGGAGGATCGTGACCATGCATCGGAGCGGCTTCCCGTCTGCGTCATAGCCGGTCCGCGTGTGCTCAGCAATCGGTGTTGCCGCAGGGAGCGCGAGTAGCTCAGCCTCCTTCCGAGTGGGCATGCGGACTGCGATCTCATCGCGGTACCGCGCCTGGACCAAGCCCACAGAAGCAAGTACCCCACCAGGCGCCGCAACATCGCGCGGCTCCATCAGAGGGGTACCGGTGACAAGCTCCTGAGGGAAGTACGAGTCAGCCAACGCGTACGGTCGATTGTCGACGTAGCGCACGCGCTGACGGCACACGGCGAGTGCGCCTTCGGGGAGTTCAAGCGACTCGTGGACGTGCTTGGGCGCCTCCACGATGCTCACGGTGATCTCCTGGCGCGGCGTCTTCCCGTCCTCAGAAACGGCAGTAGCCCACTGGTCGCCGGACGTCTTGCCCTCAACCGCGTTGGCATGCCGACTGCGACTCTCCAGGGTCGACCAGTTCCAGATCACCGGCGGGTAGTCCTCCCGCACGTACTTGCCGGACCCCTGGCCTGTGACCACGAGCCCTTCATCGACGAGCAGGCGGACGCCCGCACGGATCGTCTCCCGGCTGTATCCGTACGCGGACATCATCTTGGATTCGCTCGGAAGGGCCTGTCCTCCCGCGAGCTCTCCGGAGCTGATCTGTTCCCGCAGGTCAGCGGCCACTTCCTGAGACTTGGTAAGTCCCCGTCGCATCCGCACTCCCCTCTCTCGTCGCCCTAACTCCTCCGTACAAGTTAGACGAGAAGGCTTGACCCTCCAAGTGCGAGTGTGCAAACTCATCTCACGGCACTCCTCCAGACAAGTCGGATGAGGTGGCCCGTACAGAGCTATGCCTGTTGCAAGCACTCGGCGAGTCCCGTGCGAACGGGAGCCCTGATCAGGGGTTACCGCGCTCGTCGAGGAGTGACTGCGGCGCCCTTGCGGCGTGTTGAGAACTCAAGAGCGTGCGGACCCAGCCACCTGCTCACGGGTGGTCGATGGGTTCTGAGGTCAGTCCGCCCCACCTCGGCAAGCAAGAGGGCGGACGCGCACGGGTTCTGTCCCGTGCGCGTAACAGCGCATCTCAACTCCCCGCGGCTCACTGGCCGCGCCGGTTGCCTCCTTCGCCCGTCCGGCCGCTTTTCGTGGTCGTACGGGCGGAGCTGAGGGGAGCCGGAACACCCCTTCGTTTCCTGGAGTCCTCATGGTCGGAACGCTTATCGCGGTGCTCGGCACGCTCGCCGGGACCGTCGTCGCCGGATTCATGCAGCACCTGACCACCACACGCAACGCGCAGAAGGCCACCGCCGAGGCGCGCCGGCAGCACCTCGCGAGCGCCATCCCGGCGCTGCTGGCCGCGTTGGCCCGCCACCGCGAACAGCAGTACCTGAAGATCGTGGCCCGCCGCGAGGCACAGGCCGACACCACCGACGCCCGGCAGGCCCGCTACGCCGCCCGGACCGCCGTCACCAGTGCCGTGGACACCCTGCACATGGCCACGCGGGACCGCGAGCTGCTCGCGGCCGCGCAGGAAGCCGTCAACGCCGCGATGGCGCTCGGCGACGCGACGGAGAGCGAGCTGGACGCGGTGGGCCTGCGGGCCCGCGAGGCTCACACCGCCCTGCGCGTCATCGGCGCACAGCGCATCTACGCCTGACCACACCTCACCCATCACAACGGCGCGCGGCCCCGGTGCTGGAACACCGGGGCCGCTGTTGGGGCCGTTGCCACCTACTAGGGAGAACACGACCCATGAAGCACATCGTCACTGTTCAGGACGCCGTTACCGCGTTCGCTCCGGATCTGGAGCCCACGGCCGCTGAGCTGGACGCGATCGAGCGGGAGATGCCCGTGATCCTGGCGGGCATCGAGCTGCTGGACGCGCAGATCCTCACCCTGGACCGCGTCCCCAACGAGTTGGACGAGCGGCGTCTGCGCCGGGCCCGCCGCAAGGTGCTCGCCGCCCGCCGCACGCTGGCCAACACCGCCGCCACGGGCGAGCAGGGGGTGGGCGCGTGAGGGCCAAGACCGTGTTGCCGGCCGTGGCGATGACGGCCGTGTCCATGGTGCTCACCCTGGCCGTGGTCATGATGTGGCTCGGCAGCGCGGTGCCGTGGCCGGTCGCCCTGGTCGTCGGTCTGGGCATCGACGGGGGCTGGCTGGCCACCCTCGCCTACGAACGCCGCCTCGCCGCCCAGGGCGACCACAACCGCACCGTGACCGCCGTCGGCTGGGCCTTCGGCCTCCTCGCCACCGGCGTCCTGGTCGCCCACGCCGCGGGCGCCGAGCATTCCGCGGGGGCGTGGCTGGCCGTGGCGTGGCTGCCGCTCGCCGCGAAGGCCCTGTGGCTGGTGCACGGCATGTGGGAGCGCACCGCCCTCACCGCCCACGCGCTGGACGCCATCCAGGGCATCCAGCAGGAAGCACGCGATGAGGCGGCCGTGGCCCGCGCCCGACTGCGCGCCGAAGCGAACACGGAGGAGACGCGGTTGACGGCCGTGACGGCCGCCGGGGCCCGCGTCGCCCGCGTCCAGGCCAAGACCGCCCACACCCTGTCCGAAGCGTGGTCGACGCTGGAGAGCGCCCGCAAGGGCGAGGGCACCGGCAGGGCGCTGACCAGCGTGACGGCCCCCGTCACACCCGACATCACAGCCCGCTGGGAACTCCCCGTCTGGGGCCCCAGCGAGCAAGTTCCCGCGCTGGAGACCGCCGCGCCCGCCCTCACCGATGCCGCCCTAGACACCCTCGTGGACAGCATCCGTACGAGCGAGGACCCGGCCCTGTCCTACCGCGACATGGCCACCCGCTTCCGCGCCGCCGGCCACTCCGCCTCCGAGGTGCGCCTGCGGGCCGCCTGGAAGCGCGTCGCCTGATGGCCGCGCTGCCGATCTTCCGGTGGCGCCTGGCCCCGGACGGCTACGCCACCCGCCGCCAACTGCGGGCGCGCGGCCTGCGGCCCGGTGGTCAGGAGGTGGCTGCCCAGCTCGAACGGCCGCGCCGCCGCCGGGGACCTTTGGTCGCCTACCTCTACCGCATCGACCTCGCCAAGCCCGTGCGCCCGATGACCCCGGGCCGGTGGGCGGCGCTCGCCAAGGCGAACGCCGCCCGCCGCCTGTGCCCGCAGTGCCGCACGGACGCGGGCT
The DNA here is from genome assembly GCF_001419745.1 of Streptomyces silaceus. Classification (GTDB taxonomy): domain Bacteria; phylum Actinomycetota; class Actinomycetes; order Streptomycetales; family Streptomycetaceae; genus Streptomyces; species Streptomyces silaceus. The sequence continues at coordinate 9,223 of NZ_LIRJ01000530.1, forward strand.
ACGTCATCCCCACCTCGCTCGGCACCTGCGCCCCCTGCGCCTTCCCCAACCCTTCCAACTCCCCGAGGAGTGCGTGAGATGGGTAAGCCCGACACCCGCCGTCTGGACCGCGCCATCCAGCAGGCGAACCGCAAGCTGGCCGCCGTGCAGAACCGCGAGATGTGGCCGCTGGACGGCCGCGAGCGCCGCGCCCTGCTGTCCGCCATGGCCAGCGGCTCCGCCAGCGTGGTGCGGCACAAGAGCACCAGCCGTGCCGACACCAGGGCCGACACCGCCTGGAGTGCCGCCGAGACCCGACTCATCGCGGAGATCGCCGCGTTGCAGGCCGAACGCCAGCGCATCGTCACCGAGAACGCCCAGGCCAAGGCCGCCAAGAAGTCCTCGGGTTGGTGGTGACCATGCCCGTGAAGAAGCCGCCGCCCGGGGCGTGCCCGCAGTGCTGGCAGCACGCCTACGACCCCAGCATCCACCGCCGCCTCAAGCCGCGCGAGGACTGCCCGCAGTGCCTGGACCACCTGCACAACGGCTGCCCCACCCGCGTACCCAGCAACTCCATCTGGTGGTAACCACACCCGCGCCTCCCACCGCGTGACCCTCGCCTCTCTCGCCTGCCCGGGGTGGCCGCCGCCTGCACTGCGCGGCCACCCCGGTGCCCCGTCTTCCCGCCCCGCCCGGGGCAGTCAGGAGCCCTCCCGC
>NZ_LIRJ01000531.1 GCF_001419745.1 Streptomyces silaceus
GGGGGAGGGGAACTTGGTCGTCGGGACAGGTCGAGTGGTAGGGAGCAGGGCCGCGCACGGCGACGCGGGCCAGGGCGGCTCAGGGCAGGGCGAAATAGCGGAACCACACCCACAGAGAGGCGATGACGAGGGAGAGCACGGTGACGACGAGGCCGTAGCGGCTGAACTGCCAGAACGAGATGTGCTCGCCCTCGCGCTCGGCGATGCCGATCACGACGACGTTCGCCGAGGACGCGATGATCGTGGCGTTCCCGCTGAGGTCGGCTCCCAGCGCGAAGGACCACCACAGGACCTGCGCCTCGTCACCCCCGCCGGCGGCGGTGACGATCTGCTCGACGACCGGGCTGACGGACGCCACGAAGGGGACGTTGTCGATGACGGCGGAGGGCACGGCCGAGCCGAAGACCAGCGCCATGGACGTGCCGAACAGCTGGCCGTCGGTGGCCCGCGCGGCGGCTTGGCCCAGCGCCTCGAGGGTGCCGGTGCGCACGAGCGCCCCGACCATCACGAAGAGCCCGGCGAAGAAGGCGAGCGTCTGCCACTCGACGTCCTTGACCACCTGAACCGTCGCGTCCCGGGAGGCGGCCAGGAGCAGCAGCCCACCCGTCATGGCGATCACGGAGGGCTCCAGGCTCAACGTCGTGTGCAGGACGAACGCGGCCATCACGAGCACGATGACCGCCCCGCTCACGGCCAGCAGCCGGGTGTCCTTGACCGCGTCACGCGGGCGGAGCTCCCGGACCGTCAGCGCGCGTTCCGGGTCGGCGACGAACGCCTTGCGGAACATCACACGGAAGAGGAGGGGCAGCACAGCCAGGAGGATCAGGACGATCGGAGCCATGTGCAGGAGGAAGTCGTTGAAGGACAGGTCGGCACGCGAGCCGATCATGAGGTTGGGCGGGTCGCCGATCAGCGTGGCGGCCCCGGCGATGTTGCAGGTCATCACCTCGGCGATCAGATACGGGGCCACCGGCAGACCGAGCCGGCGGCAGACGAGGATGGTCACGGGGGCGATCAGGAGCACCGTGGTGACGTTGTCGAACCACGGGGAGAGCAGGGCGGTCGCGGCGCACAGCAGCACCATCAGGCGGTACGGCCGCCCGCCGGCCTTCTGGGCGGCCCAGATCGCGAAGAACTCGAAGACACCGGTGCGTTTGAGGACGGAGACGATCAGCATCATGCCGAGCAGCAGGAAAAGGACGTTCCAGTCGATGCCGGCGTGCGCGGTGTAGAAGGCGTGCTCGGCGTCGGTGGCGCCGATGAGCAGCATGGCGATCGCGCCGCCCAGGGCGGCCGCCACCCGGTGCACCCACTCGGTGGCGATGAGCACGTACACGGCGGCGAACACGATCAGAGCGAGCCACGTGGTCACATCCATCGGCGGCCTCCCTGCGCCGGGCTCTGCGTCGCCCGCCCTCGGCCGTGGCCGAGGTCTGCGTTGCCCGTCCTCGGCCGTGGCCGGGGTCCCGCCTTCTCACCGTCTCCCGCGCCGGTCCGCGCCCACCATCAGGGCCGGCACCCATATCCCGGGGAGCGCGCCATGCATCCGGGACAGCGGCCCGTGAACTCGGGGGTGTGCGGTGCGTCGGCGCAGGCCACGGGCCGGAATGGGTGTCGTCCCCGATGGACACGACCCCTGCCGAGCAGGAAGCCTGGGGGCAGGGCAGCCCTACCGTTGCCGACCGTTCACGCGAGGAGGTCCCGCACCCGTGTCCCTGTTCTGGCGGATCTTCCTGCTGAACGCCACGGTCCTGCTCGCCGCGGTGGCCCTCCTGCTGCTCGGCCCGGTCACCGTATCGACCCCGGTGCTGCTGACGGAGACGCTGATCCTGGCCGCGGGTCTGGTGGTGATGCTGACGGCCAACGCGGCGCTGCTGCGCATCGGTCTCGCGCCACTGCAGCGGGTGACCCGGGCCATGACGACCACGGACCTGCTGCGCCCCGGCGTGCGTCCCACGGCGTCCGGTACCGACGACGTGGGCGGCCTGATCGAGACGTACAACGCGATGCTCGACCGGCTGGAGGGCGAGCGCGCGTCGAGTGCGGCCCGGGCCCTGTCCGCGCAGGAGGCCGAGCGGCGCCGGGTCGCACAGGAGTTGCACGACGAGGTCGGCCAGACCCTGACCGCCGTGCTGCTGGAGCTCAAGTCCGCGGCGGACCAGGCCCCCGAGCCGCTGCGGGAGGACCTGCACCGCATCCAGGAGACGACCCGCGCGGGGCTGGACGAGATCCGGCGCATCGCCCGACGGCTGCGGCCGGGGGTCCTCGAAGAGCTGGGGCTCGTGAGCGCGTTGAGGTCACTGGCCAACGAGTACACGGACTGGGCCGACACGGTGGTCGGCAGCGAGGTGCCGTCGCGTCTGCCTCCGCTGGGGCACGATGCCGAACTGGTCATCTACCGGGTGGCGCAGGAAGGACTGACCAATGTCGTACGGCATGCCGACGCCGCACGCGCCCGTCTTGCCGTCAGCGTCACCGAGGACCGGGTCACCCTCGTCATCCGGGACGACGGCCGCGGCATCGGTGCCACGGAGGAAGGCGCGGGGATCAGGGGCATGCGGGAGCGCGCCCTGCTCATCGGGGCGGACCTGACCGTCGCTCCCGCCGGGGCGCGGGGGACCGAGGTGCGGCTGGACGTCCCGGTCACGACTGCGGAGAGAGGCTGATGAACGAGCGCGGCATCCGGATCCTGCTGGCGGACGACCACGCCCTGGTGCGGCGGGGGGTCCGCCTGATCCTCGACCGTGAACCCGACCTGACCGTGGTGGCGGAAGCCGGGGACGGTGCGGAGGCCGTCGCCCTCGCGAAGTCCGAACAGCCCGACCTGGCCGTCCTGGACATCGCGATGCCCCGGCTCACCGGACTGCAGGCGGCCCGTGAACTGGCCCGCCTCCAGCCGGAACTGCGCATCCTGATCCTGACGATGTACGACAACGAACAGTTCTTCTTCGAGGCCCTCAAGGCGGGCGCCTGCGGCTATGTGCTCAAGTCGGTGGCCGACCGGGATCTCGTCGAGGCGTGCAGGGCGGCTGCCCGCGACGAACCGTTCGTCTATCCGGGCGCGCTCAAGGCGTTGATCCGGGACCATCTGGAACGCGTCCGCCGTGGTGACGGCGTGCCCGAGCGCACCATCACCGACCGCGAGGAGGAGATCCTCAAGCTGGTCGCCGAGGGGAACACGTCGCAGCAGATCGCCGATCTCTTGTTCATCAGCGTCAAGACGGTGGAGCGGCATCGCGCCAACCTGCTGCAGAAGCTGGGCCTGAAGGACCGCCTCGAACTCACCCGGTACGCCATTCGCGTGGGTCTGATCGAACCCTGAGTCCGTCCGGCCGAACCTTGAAAACAAGCCGATAGGGCCGTAGTTATGCGGCTTATGCCGGAGAAGAAACGCGCTGCGTCAATTGGCATACGCTAAAGTTATGGTCAAGAGCTGCCCGCTCCGATGATTGCTTTCCTGCTCATCAGAGCGAGTCTTGGTCGTGTTCGACGCATGAAAGGGGGACGCCATGAGCCGACTCGGCCCCTTCTCGGGGTTGCCCCGCACCTCGGCCCCCCTTTCGCACTTCGCCCGACCTTATCGCTGCCCGCGGATCGACAACGCGGCGCGCGACGGCGTTCCTGAATCCCGCCACGCGATCTGACCGCGCTTCTCCCCGCGCCTGCGGCCCTCTCGACCCTCGCGTCGAAGCCGGTCGGAACTTCATCACGGATCCCAAGGGAATCAAGGATTCCCTCAGGGGCGCGGCCTCATGAGGGTCGCGATCCCGGCAGAACCACGGATCTCGCAGGCCACGGCCTCCACTTGACGACCGAAGCACGCCCGCCCCGCCGGCGGAGCTGCTCGCGCCCGCTCCCGCACGGACCCGCCCGCACTTCGTCGGTACCCGCGAAGTCGCGTACACCGCTGCGGACCTGATCACCCGGGGGTAGATCACCCATGCACGACACCACAGCCCTGCTCATCGAACTAGGCGCGGTCATCCTGGGCCTCGGACTGCTGGGTCGACTCGCGAGCCGGGTCGGATTCTCGCCCATCCCGCTCTATCTGCTCGCGGGACTCGCCTTCGGCACCGGGGGTGTCGTGCCGATGCGGGCCAGCGAGGATTTCATCGCCACCGGCGCCGAGATAGGCGTGATCCTCCTGCTGCTCCTGCTCGGCCTGGAGTACAGCGCATCGGACCTCGTCAGCAGCCTCAAGACCCAATACCCCTCCGGCGCGGTCGACTTCGTGCTCAACGCGCTGCCGGGTGCGGTGGCCGCCCTCGTCCTCGGCTGGGGGCCGGTCGCCGCGGTGGCCCTCGCGGGCGTCACCTGGATCTCGTCCTCAGGCGTGATCGCCAAGGTGCTGGGCGATCTCGGACGCCTCGGCAACCGCGAGACACCCGTCGTCCTCGGGGTCCTGGTCATGGAGGACCTCGCGATGGCCGTCTACCTCCCGATCCTCACCGCTCTGCTGGCGGGCGTCGGTCTGGCGGGCGGCAGTATCACGCTCCTGATCTCACTGGGCACCGTCGGCGCCGTCCTGTTCCTGGCCCTGCGCCACGGCCACCACATCAGCCGTGCGGTCTCCTCCAAGAACGCGGAGATGCTGCTCCTCGTCGTGCTCGGCCTCACGCTCCTCGTCGCCGGTATCGCGCAGGAACTCCACGTGTCCGCGGCCGTGGGCGCGTTCCTCGTCGGCATAGCCCTCTCCGGTGAGGTGGCGGAGGGTGCGAGCAGTCTCCTCACCCCGTTGCGCGACCTGTTCGCCGCCGTCTTCTTCGTCTTCTTCGG
>NZ_LIRJ01000532.1:0-762 GCF_001419745.1 Streptomyces silaceus
GCCGCGACGAGGATCGTGAGGTTGCGCAGGCCCGTGAGCGCGTCGTCCGAGCCGTCGCCGATCAGGAGCATGATCGCGCCCACGGCGCCGGTCACCATGCCCCAGAAGATCACGACCATCCGGCCCGGTTCGAGCGCGCCCTTCTGGGAGAGCGTGCCCATCACGATGGAGGCAGCGTCGGCGCCCGACACGAAGAAGATGCCGACGAGGATCATCACGAGCAGGCTGGTCACCGTGGCGATCGGATACTCGTGCAGCAGGCCGAAGAGCTGCGCCTCGGGGGTGGTCTCGTCCTTGAGGCCGCCCCGGCTCGCGACGGTCATGGCGCTGCCGCCGAAGACGGCGAACCAGATGAGGCTGACCGTGCTCGGCACCAGGATGACGCCGCCGACGAACTGACGAATCGTTCGTCCTCGGCTGATGCGCGCGATGAACATGCCGACGAAGGGCGTCCAGGAGATCCACCAGGCCCAGTAGAAGACCGTCCAGCTGCTCAGCCAGTCCGCGACCCCCTTGCCGCTGGAGGCCTCGGTGCGGCCGATGAGCTGCGGCAGGTCGTCGAGGTAGGCGCCGATGGACGTCGGCACCATGTCGAGGATGATGACGGTCGGGCCCGCGATGAACACGAACACGACGAGCAGCAGCGCCAGCACCATGTTGATGTTGGACAGCCACTGCACGCCCTTCTCCACACCGGAGACGGCGGACGCCACGAAGGCCAGGGTCAGCACCGCGATGATCACGACGAGCAGGCCGGTGCCC